>CABRZO010000180.1 GCA_902475455.1 uncultured Eubacteriales bacterium | reverse complement strand
CCAGCTCCGCCAGGGGATCCTGGAGCCGCCGGGCGATGGAGACGGCGCTGCGGAGGTTCACGTCATACTGGGGGAACTCCTCCGCCGCCAGCTTGGAGGCGGAGTACACCGAGGCCCCGGCCTCATTGACGATCATATAGCTGACCCCACAGTTCAGCTCCCGGATCATCTCCACCGCCATCTGCTCCGTCTCCCGGGAGGCGGTGCCGTTACCGATGGCGATGTGCTTCACTCCGTCCTTCCGGACCAACTTGGCCAGGGTGTCGATGGCCTCCCGCTTTTTCTTCTCACCGAAGGTGGGATAGACCACGGCGGTATCCAACACCTTGCCGGTGCCGTCCACCACCGCCACCTTGCAGCCGTTGCGGTAGCCTGGGTCCAGGCCCATGGTGACCTTGCCCTTTACCGGGGGCTGCATCAGCAGGGGCTTCAGGTTCAGGCCAAAGTTGTGGATGGCCCCCTCACAGGCCTGGTCGGTGAGCAGGCTTCTCAGCTCCCGCTCAATGGACGGGAAGATCAGCCGGTCATAGCTGTCCTCCGCCGCAGAGCGCACAAAGGCCTCCGAGGGAGAGCTGCCCCGGAGGGCGTGGTTATTGAGGATTTTCAGGGCCAGCTCCCGGTCCAGCTCTACGGACACCTTCAGGAAGCCCTCCTTCTCTCCCCGGTTGATGGCCAGCACCTGGTGGCCCTGGACCCGGGAAAACTCCCGGCGGAAGTCATAATAGAGGGCGTAGACCGAGTCCTCCTCCTTGGCGGCCTTGGTGACCAGGAAGGCCCGTTTGGCGGCCAAATCTTTGAGACTCTTGCGGATGGCGGCGTCGTCAGACAGGGCCTCCGCCAGGATGTCGGAGGCGCCCTGAAGGGCCTCCTCCACCGTCTCCACCCCCTTCTCCGGGTCCACATAGTCCCGGGCCAACACTTCCGGTGGCTGGGCGTTCTTCATCTGGAGGTAAAGCTTCACCGCCAGGGGCTCCAGCCCCTTCTCCTTGGCCATGGTGGCCCGGGTGCGGCGCTTCTGCTTATAGGGGCGATAGAGGTCCTCCACCTCCGAGAGAATCCGGGCCTCGTCAATGGCCTTGGAAAGCTCCTCGGTAAGCTTGCCCTGCTCAGAGATGGCCTTTTTGACCTCCTCCTTCCGCTGCCCCAGATTGCGCAGATAGGTCAGCCGCTCCGACAGGGTGCGCAGGGTGGTGTCATCCATGGCGCCGTGGAGCTCCTTGCGGTAGCGGGCGATGAAGGGAATGGTGTTGCCCTCATCAATGAGGGTAATGACGTTCTCGACATAGTTCACCGGCTGGCCCAGTTCCTGGGCCAACAGCTGTGCCAGTTCCTGCATGTTACATAACTCCTTATTGTGTCTACTAATTTCAGGGGTGTGAGAAGGATCGATTATTCCCCCTCCCGCTCCATCACCACATCGGCAAAACTGCCCCGCACCAGCTTGGCCAGCGCCTCAGGGTTTACCAAAACCTGGTCCCCAATCTTGCCGGCGGAGACGGCGATGGCGCTCTGGTCCAGGGCGGAGGCGTGAAACACCGTGGGAAACAGCTTTTTCATGCCCACCGGGGAGCAGCCGCCCCGGACGTAGCCGGTGAGGGGGAGCAACTCTTTCACATGGAGCATGGCCACGCTCTTCTCCCCCACCGCCTTGGCGGCTTTTTTCAGATCCAACTCCTCCGCCACCGGGATGACGAAGACATAGTAGCCGCCTTTGCTCCCCCGGGTCACCAGGGTTTTAAAGACGCCGGCGGGATCCTGGCCCAGGGACCGGGCCACGGTGACCCCGTCCACCGCCTCCTCCCCATGGGGGTAATGCCTGGCCTCATAGGGGATCTTCTTCTGGTCCAGAATGCGCATCACGTTGGTTTTCTGCTCTTTCATGGAAAATACACCTGCCTTGTACCGGGCTATTCTAGCATATTTTTCCCATCAATACAAACCCGTTTCCACTCCACTTTCCAGGGGGCAACCCTTGTATTTCACAGGGGTTTTTGCTATAATTGATTCAATATATTCTTTCTTGCCGTTTGCTTTAAAAACGGCCATCGAGGTTTGCGACAATGAAATACGAATTATGGAATTCCGCCCCCCGGGAAGAGGTGGCGGAGCAGGCGCTTTTGGCCGGCGGAGTGTCTCCCCTGGCGGCGCTGGCTCTGTCGGTCCGGGGCATCCGGTCCCGGGAGGAGGCGGCCTGCTTTCTGTCGGCGGAGCCGGGTCAGCTCCATGACCCCATGCTGCTCCGGGACATGGCTCCGGCGGTGGAGCGCATCCGCCGGGCCCTGGAAGCCGGGGAGACCATCGCCGTCTATGGCGACTATGACGTGGACGGCATTACCGCCACCTGCTTGCTGTCCTCCTATCTGACGGCCTTGGGAGCCAAGGTCATCCCCTATATTCCCGACCGGCTCACCGAGGGTTACTCCCTCAACACCGACGCCATCACCCGGCTTCGCCTGAAGGGAGCCCGGCTGCTGATCAGCGTGGACTGCGGCATCACCAACCTGAAGGAGGCGGACTATGCCCGGGGGATCGGCATGGACGTCATTATCACCGACCACCACGAGTGCAAGGAGGAGCTGCCCCGGGCTGTTGCGGTGGTCAACCCCCACCGGCCCGACTGCCCTTACCCCTTCAAACAGTTGGCGGGAGTCGGAGTTGCTCTGAAGCTGGCGCTGGCCCTGACGGCGCCGGAGCAGCGCCCCCAGGTCCTCTCAGAATACGCCGACCTGGCCGCCATCGGAACGGTGGCGGACGTGATGAGCCTCACCGATGAAAACCGGGCCATCGTCACCCTGGGACTTCGGGCCCTGGAACACACCAGCCGCCCGGGGCTGCAGATGCTGATCCGGGAGTGCGGCATGGAGGGCAAAGCCATCACCTCCACCGGCATCGGCTTCTCTCTGGCCCCCCGGATCAACGCCGCCGGAAGAATGGGCTGCCCCCAGGTGGCGGCCCAGCTGCTGCTGACGCAGGATCCCCAGGAGGGGGCCGCCCTGGCCCAGAGCCTCTGCGATCTGAACCGGGAGCGCCAACTCATTGAGCAGGATATTTTCGCCCAGTGCCTGGAGCTGCTGGAGGCCCATCCCGAACTGGCCCAGGACGCCATCGTGCTGGCCGGCCGAAACTGGCACCAGGGTGTGGTGGGCATCGTGGCCTCCCGGCTGGCGGAGCGGTTCTCCGTGCCCGCCTTCATGATCTGCCTGGACGAGGAGAACCGGGGCAAGGGCTCCTGCCGGTCCTGGGGAGGCTTCAATCTGTTCAGTGCCCTGGAGCAATGCGAGCCATTGCTGGAGGGCTTTGGCGGCCACGAACTGGCCGCAGGCTTCACCATTCTGGAGGAGAACATCGCCCCCTTCCGGGCCAGGATGCAGCAGCTCAACGCCCTGTGGCGGGGGGAACATCCCCAGGTGTCCACCCTCCAGGTGGATGCGGTTCTGGAGGACGCGGGGCTTATTACCCTGAAAAATGTCTCCGACCTGCACGCTCTGGAGCCCTTCGGCACCGGCAATCCCCAGCCGGTCTTTGTCTTAAACGGCGTCACCGTCTCCTCCGTCACCCCGGTGGGCAAAGGCCGCCACACCCGACTGAAAGTGGCCCGGGATGGGTACAGCTTTGACGCCATTCTCTTTTCCTATCCCCCGGAGGCCACGGGACTGCAGCCCGGTTCCCGGGCTGATGTGGCCTTTTACCCCCAAATCAACCAATTTCGCGGCAATTGCACCATCCAGCTGATGCTGGTGGATCTGAAGGCCGCCCCCTCCCTCTCCCAGCTGGACCGGATGCTGTATCAGCGCTGGAAACAGGGGGAATCCTTCCAGGGGAGAGAGCTGGCCATGCTGCTACCGGAACGGCAGGATTTTGTGGCTGTTTGGCGTTATCTCTCCGCCCATGCCGCCTCCAACCTGTTCCGGGAGTCCCCCACCCGGCTGGCCCGGAACATTTCACGCTCCGCAGGCCAACGAGAGACCTATGCCCGGACCATGATTTGCCTGGAAGTGCTCCAGGAGCGGGGCTTGATCCGATTCACCGCCGAGCCCAATCTGGTACAGATTCGGCTCCAGCCCGTCAGCGGCAAGGTGGATCTGGAGGCCTCGGAAATTCTGCGGGCATTGCGCAGTATGCTGGAATAAGTCCGGCGGCAGCTTGCCTGGGCATTCTTTTCCTGCCCCACGGGGCAACTCACTTTGTATCGCAACGGAGATGATCCTATGGACCCGATCCTGGAACAATATTACGCGTTGGAAAACAAGGTGCTCTCCTACACCCCCAATCTGGACAAGGCCCGGCTGTTTGACGCCTTCACCTACGCGGACAACGCCCACGCCTCCCAGCAGCGCAAGGACGGCACCCCCTATATCACCCATCCCCTGGCGGTGGCGGATCTGGTGGCGGATCTGGAGCTGGACCCGGACAGCGTCATCGCCGCCCTGCTCCACGACACCATTGAGGACACCGGCGCCACCCACGAGGAGGTGGCCCAGCGCTTCGGGGAGCCGGTGGCGGACCTGGTGGAGGGCGTCACCAAGCTGACAAGAGTGCAGTACACCAGCCGGGAAGAAAAGCAGATGGAGAATCTGCGGAAAATGCTGCTGGCCATGTCCAAGGACATCCGGGTCATTCTGGTGAAGATCTGCGACCGGCTCCACAACATGCGCACCATGCAGTACCAGACCCCCAAGAAGCAGCGGGAAAAGGCCCTGGAGACCATGGAGATCTATGCTCCCCTGGCTCACCGGCTGGGCATGCAGCGGATGAAGTGGGAGCTGGAGGATCTG
>CABRZO010000179.1 GCA_902475455.1 uncultured Eubacteriales bacterium | reverse complement strand
GTCGGAGACTTCCTCCGCGGCCTCCGCCTTCCGCACCACACCGGGCACCACCTTGGAAACCGAAGGCCGCTCCGGTACCGGGGCAACCACAGGCGATTTGACCTCCTGGGGCTCAGACTGGGAGGACACAGGCTCTGCGGTCTTTTCCTCCACAGATGCAGCGGGCCATTTGATGTCCAGGTCCGCCTGAGACTCCTGTTGGACCTCAGCCGCAGGGGCCTCCTGGGGCTCCTCCTGCTCCAGCAGCTCATGGGGCGGACGAACGCCGGGATTGGTGTCAAATAAGCTTTCCGGCGGCTCCTTGCGCTCCGGCGCTTCAGCAGTCTCCCCCGCCTCCAGGGGAATATCAATGGCAGAGCGCTTCCGGCTCCGGGAGAGGGGGGGCACAGGCTCCTGGTGCTCCTGGACCGGGGCTGCGGCAGGGGCGGCTTTGGTGGACTTTCTCCCCCGCCGAACCGGGGTGGGCTCCTCCGGATACTCCTCCTCATCGTAGTAGTCATCGTAATCATCCGCTTCCTCATAGGCGGGCCGCTCCTGGAAATAACGGTGCAGCCCGGCGAAGAAGCGCTTGATTCCGTCCCAAATATCCACCGGAGTGATCCGGGTGATAATCATATTGCAGAAGAACAGCGCAATCAAAAACAGGATGGCGGCGCCGATACGGCTGAATACCGTGCAGAACAGCTGGGCGATCCAGCCGCTGATCACACCGCCGCTGGTCACCTCCAGGCCAGCTTTCCAGAGCAGCGGGATCTGCTTGATGCCCAGACCGAACTCCGGTGCCGCAGCCAACACATGGATCAGCCCGCCAAACAGGAAGGGCACCAGCAGCGCGCTGATCAGCCGCCGCCGCACCGGACGGCCCCGGTGGAACATGAGGATGCCGCTGGAGAGCAGCAGCATGGGCGGGGCAAACCAGAAGCCATAGCCGAACAAGCCCTTCAGCAGATTGCAGAAAAAGGTAATGAAGATGGCCTCAATCTTGAAGTAGCCAAAGGCGGCAAAGATGGCCAGCAGCAGGCACACCAGAGCCCCGATCTCCCGGCGCAGCGGCTTGGGCTGCTGCTTTTGGGTCCGGCCGTTCTTTTTGGAGCTGGTGGTCTTCCGGCCGGCGGAGGATTTCCGGGCAGCGCTGCTACCGGAGCGAGTGGAAGTTCCCTTTCTGGACCGGCTGGAGGAGCTTTTTCCTCCCCGGCTGGCCGAACCGCTTCGGCTGCTGCCGCCGGAACGGGAAGATGTTGATTTTGAAGTAGACATAATTTGTTCCTCTCCAAACGTAATCGTATGGTAAAACGCGCCGGATCAGAGGACCGCGCTCAGAATCAGCGCCAGAATACCGACGCCCCAGCAATAGTAGGCAAACTTGCCGAACTTGCCCTTGTCCGCCAACATGTTAACCAATCGGATGGCAAAGTACCCTGCCACAGCGGAGATGACCACGCCCAGCAGATAGGCGGGCATCAGCTTCCAGTCAATCCCCGCCTGAATGGCGTCCGCCAGGGTCAGGATATTGGCCCCCAGCACGGCGGGAATGGAGAGCAGGAAGGAAAAGCGGACGGCGAAATCCCGGCGGCAGCCCAGCATCATGCCGGCGGAAATAGTGCTTCCGGACCGGGACAGGCCCGGAATGGTGGCCACAGCCTGGGCGCAGCCAATCAGGATCACGCTGGGGATGGAGATGCTGCGTTCAGTCTTTTTCCCCTGGGCCAGCCGGTCGGAGAAAAACAGCAGGCAGCCGGTAGCCAAAAGGGCGATGGCAATCACCCAGGTGTTGGTATAGAGGTTGTCGATGTACTTCTTCAGGGGCAGAATGACGAACAGAGGCAGGGTGCCGATGATGACCAACAGCACCATGCGCCGGGCGGCGGGGGGCCGCCGCTCCCCAGGGATGGGGTGGACCAGCGCCTTGCAGCCCCGGAAAAATTCCTGGACCATGTCCAGGATATCCCGCCAATAGTAGATGAACACCGAAATCAGCGTGCCAAGATGGAGCAGCACATCCAAAAACAGGTTGGTCTCCTCCACCGACTTCAAGCCGAAGAAATTCTGCAGCAGAGACAGATGACCAGAGCTGGAGATGGGCAGAAACTCAGCCACACCCTGGACCAGTCCCAGAAAGGCTGTGTAGAGATAAAACATATTGTATCCTCCTGAACA
Source organism: uncultured Eubacteriales bacterium (assembly GCA_902475455.1). GTDB lineage: Bacteria > Bacillota > Clostridia > Oscillospirales > Oscillospiraceae > UMGS1766. Next base: position 2,662 of record CABRZO010000179.1, on the reverse strand, counting down.
GACATAGCGATACAGATAATATATTAACATAAAGCCCGAAATATTTCCACTCTTTTTTCCAGCCGGGAAAACACCAGGGCGGCGCCCGGACAGGCGCCGCCCCTTGCACAATATATGATGTCTCCTGCTTTAGATATGAAAGCGCCGGGAGAGCTCCGAGAGAAAATCCCGGCCCTGCAATGCCGTCAAAATGGCCATCAGGGCCACCGCCAACAGGGTGGCCACCAGAGTGGGCAGCCACAGGGTGATGACCCCCGTCAGCGCCAGGATCAACACAATGGCCGCCCACAGCGAGGACAGAAAGAAATAAATACCATAGGCGTTGTGCCTCCCCCGCACCGACAGGCAGAGGGCAAAGAAGAAGCTCTCCAGGGCCCCGCCCAGGATGGGCAGCACAAAGTTGAGACTCCAGCCCCGCCAGCCCGTCAGCAGATCCACCGCCAGGGAGAGGAACACGCAGGCCACCGCCGCATACATGACGCTCTTGGGCAAATTACGCCACTTGCGCACCCCCGCCAGCAGAAAGACATGCAACCCCGCCACCCCAAAGCAGAGGGGCCAGAAGTAGGGCATCCACCGCAGCACCGTCAGCTTGAGCACCACCAGCACTGCCAGCGTCACCACGCCCCAAAGGCTGATGATCCAGTTCAGGGCCCGGTAGGTCAGCCGAATGGGCACCTCCGGGTAAACCCCGAAGTCCTCCCGGAGGACGGAACCGTCCAGGGTCTGGCCGCACAGCGGGCAGATCTTCCGCTCCCCGGTCAGATCTACGCCGCAGATCTCACAGCGTTTCATGTGATATTCCACACCTCCATGCCGTAGTTGGCGGTGACGCTCACTTGGGGGTCGTACTGGCTCAGACGCCGCAGCAGCGCCCGCTCCACATCCTTTTCCACCAGGGCACCGGCAAAACTCAGCACCATTCGGTCCCCGTAACTGCACAGCACCAGCTGTCGGGTGGTGCTGGAGAGATAGGCTCCGCACTGCTCCACCCAGGGCCGGGCTTCGGTTGGAAAGTCCATCCGGCCTACGTTGGAAAATACCATGGTGGAGTTGCGCTCCGCCATCCACTTGGTCAGCTGGATCACCGGCTGTTTCAGCAGCAGAGGCACCGAACGGATGGTGGCACTGTTGCCGAGGGAAACCTGGTGGGTGATCTTGCTGCCCAGCTTCTCCCGGGTCAGCTCCTCCGCCAGCACCTGACGCACCTGCTCCACCACCTGGCTCAGCTCTCCACTCCCCTCCCGGGGATCATAGCGCACTTCCACCAGGGAGAAGAAATTCCGCAGGGTGTCCGAGGCAAAGTGCCCCCGGAGATCCACCGGCACCGCCAGGCTGATGATCCGATCCCGGCGTTTCGGGGGCATGGTCTCCCGAATACTGAGCAGCAACAGGCCCGAGAGGAAAGCGGTGATGGTGGCATCCATGGCCTTGGCGGCCTGACGGATCCGGGCGGCGCTGACGGTGATCTCCGTCACCAGCTGCCGCCGGTCCGGCATCCGGTGGCCCTGAAACCGATACACCTTTCCGGTCCGGTCCCCCAGCAACGAGGTGGTTCCCTCCCCCCGGTACTGACCGGTATAGCGGCGGAAGGCGTCATCCTCTCCCGTCTCCTCCCGAGGGGGCAGAGCGGACTGGCTGCAGCCCGCCAGCTCCGGGTGGACCTCCTCCAGGTAGAACAACACCAGGGCCCGGAAAAACACCGAGGCCCCCAGGCCGTCGGCGATGGCGTGAAAGATCTCAAAGTTGATCCGGCACCGGTAGTAGGAGATGTCCAGCAGCAGATCGTGGACGTTGGCAGAATACAGGGGCTGACAGGGGGGCTGGTTTTCCTCATGGACCAGAGGTCTGAGGCCGGTATCCTCCCGATAGTTCCAGAAAAAGCCGGAGCGGATGGTGTGGGCGAACTCCGGAAAGGCCTCCACCGCCCGGTCCGAGGCCCGCTGCAGCGCCGCCGGGTCCACCGGCTGGGTGAGCTGGCAATAGATTCGGAACACTCGGGTGGCCTTCTGGCTGGCCAGGGCAGGATAGATCCGGGCCGCGTTGTCCAGCCGGCTCCACTGGAGGTTACTTCGTTTCTGTTTCATGGCGTTTCAAAAACCCCCTGATATGGCGGTAGATGGACACGGACACCGGCTGACGCACCGGCAGCCGGAAGGCCCCGTGGATTCCGTTCAGGATGCGGTAGGCATACACCTGGTTGCCGGCGGCCTTCATCCTTCGGCCCAGCTCCTCCCCCTCGTCCCGGAGGGGGTCATATTCCATGGTCAGCAGCAGGGTGTCCGGCAGCCCATCAAAGCGCTCATTGCGCAAGGGAGCAAACCGGGGATCCAGCTGATTCTCCGGCGAGGAGGCGTAGAGCTCCATATAGTCCAGCAGCTTTTTGCGCGTCAGAATATAATCTGTCCCGTTCTCCTCCACCGAGGCAAAGGGGGTGTCCGGCCCATAGTCGCACCAGGCGGCGGGATAAATGAGAATCTGCCCCGCCGGCAGGATCCCTCCCCGATCCCGGCTCAAAAAGGAGGTGACGCAGGCCAGGGTGGCCCCGGCGCTGTCGCCGATCAGGGTCACCTGATCCGGCTCCACCTGGTACCAGTCCCGGCAATGGGACAAAATCTGCTGGGTGGCCTCATAGCAGTCCTCCACCCCGGCGGGAAAGGGG
>CABRZO010000178.1 GCA_902475455.1 uncultured Eubacteriales bacterium | reverse complement strand
TGTGGCAGTGGCCGCTGCAGCAATCCTCGCCGTGGTGATGGTGGTGTTCCTCCTGGTGGTGAGGATGCTCCGGGTGGTGCTGATGTTCCTGGGAGTGGACGGCATGGATGGTTTTCTCCGTGCCGGGGGACATGGATTCTTCCTTCATGGAAATGCCTCCCTTGTATTTTAAATATGAACATATGAGCGATTGTTCATATGTATAGTATGCTATCATCTGTGGCTTGTCAAGAGGCAAAGGCTAATTTAATGAAAAACATCCTGAACGCCTTGGAGGCGTTCAGGATGTTCCGAAGAGTTACAGCACAAATTTAAACAGAGTGAGGAATACGCCCAGCAGCAGCAGACAGGCGCCGATGACCCGGTTGAGCACCTTGGGCTTGGCTTTGTTGGCAAACAGCGCCGCGCAGAAGGCGCCCACCAGCGCCGACAGGGCACAGACGATCATGGCGGGCCAGTTGATGCTGCCGATCATAGAGAAATGGGTGACAGCGCCCACCAGAGCCAGGAAAGTCATGATGAATACGCTGGTGCCCACGGCGGTTTTGAGCTCATAGGACAGCAGGCTGGTCAGCAGAAACAGCATCATCATGCCGCCGCCGGCGCCGGAGAAGCCGCAGATGGTGCCCACCACCGCGCCGGAGAGAATGGAGAGAATCCGGCGGGTCCACAGGGAGGCCCGCTCCACAAAGGGGAAGGGCTTGGTGTCCTTGGCCACCAGGAATTTGGCACCCAGGAAGACGGGGAAAACGCAGGAAACCATGCCCAGAGCGGTACTGCTGATGGAATAGCCCAAAAAGCAGCCCACCACCGTCAGAACCATGGCGGGCAGCAACAGCCAGAGGCCGCCTTTGACGTCAATGTGCTTGTTTTTGGCATAGGTGGCCGCCGACAGGGCGGAGGCCAGCACATCGGAGGACAGGGAGATTCCGATGGCCATAAAGGGGTCGAAGTTGAGCAGGGTAATCAAAATCGGGGAGATCACCGAAGCAGCGGACAGTCCGGCCAGACCGGTGACAATACCGGCCCCAAGTCCCGCTATGGTGTAAATTAGGTAAGACATAAAAGGGGACACTCCTGTGAGAATTAAAGTCGGCTTTGTATTATAACATAAAAAGAACACGATGTACAGCCACAAGCGGCGGCCCTGGCGTGGAAAGGGGCTGATATTTTCCTGCTATGGGGGCTGTCCCAGATTTCTACTTGTATTTTTGGCCAAGATAGAATAGAATAAGAATGTATTTCTGTGCGAATGTATGCGCCGATCCGAGGCGCGGAAGGGAAGTGCTCCGGAATGAAGATTCAGATGGAAAAAGGCAATCTTGTCATCAGCAACGACGTATTCACCCAGATCGCCGGCGCGGTCGCAACCAATTGCTTTGGCGTGAAAGGCATGGCCGTGCGCTCCAAGACCGATGGCCTGGTCCATTTGCTCCGGCGTGAGTCCATGGCAAAGGGCGTTAAGGTGACCGCCAATGAGGATGAGAGCGTCACCATCGATCTGCATATTATTGTGGACAGCGGTGTGAATATCGCCGCCATCAGCAGCTCCATCACCAATGAAGTGATCTATAAAGTCAAGCAATTTACGGGTGTTGAGGTCAGGAGCGTGGAGATCTATATCGATTCCATCTCGTTCAGCTAAGCGCTTCGGCCCAGTCAAACGCAAACTGGCGCCGAATCTTGCGCCGAGCCGAAAGGAAGAAACATAATATGATTGATATTATCGACGGTGAACTGTTTCGGACTATGATCCGTTACGGTGCGGCTGCCATCCAGTCGGAGAAGCAGTCCATCAACGATTTGAACGTATTCCCGGTGCCCGACGGCGATACCGGCACTAATATGAGCCTGACCATCGGGGCGGCGGTCACCGCTCTGGCGGACAACAAGGCCTCCACCGTGGGCGAGGTGGCTTCCGTCAATGCCTCCGCCCTGTTGCGGGGCGCCCGAGGCAACTCCGGCGTCATCCTGTCCCTGCTGTTCCGGGGCATTGCCCGGGAGCTGAAGGAGAAAACCGTCATGGACGGGGTGGATTTTGCCGCCGCTCTGTCCGAGGGCGTGTCCGCCGCCTACGGTGCGGTGATGAAGCCCGCCGAGGGTACCATCCTCACCGTGTCCCGGCTGGCGGCAGAGCGGGCCGCCGAGGCCAGCATGGAGAACACCTCCTTCCAGTATGTGCTGGAGCAGACCATTGCCCGGGGCCAGGAGGCCCTGGAGGATACGGTCAACCAGAACCCGGTGCTGAAAAAGGCCGGTGTGGTGGATGCCGGTGGCAAGGGCTTTTTGGTCATTCTGTCCGGTATGCTGTCCTGCCTGTTGGGGGAGGCCATGGCCGACATCGAGGAGGAGCCCGCCACCAAGCAGAAGGCGGACTTTGCCGACTTCGACTCCCAGGACACCACCTTTGCCTTTGACACGGTGTATATCGTTCGGAAAAAGACGCCCGACGTGGATCTGAAGCCCCTGCGGGCCTATCTGGACAGCATTGGCGACAGCCTGGTCATCGGCGAGGACGACGAGTCCTTCAAGGTCCATGTCCACACCAACATCCCCGGGGAGGCGCTGACCGAGTCCCAGAAGTACGGCACCCTGGAACTGGCCAAGATTGAGAATATGCGCACTCAGCAGGAGGCGCTGGCGGCGGGAAAAGAGGCCCAGAGCACCGACGATTTGGAGCAGGTGGAGGCGGAGCTGGAGGCCATGGAGTCCGGCGAGGCCGGCCGGGTTATCGCCCCCAACGAGAAGCGCTACGGCTTTGTGGCGGTGTGCGCCGGCCAGGGCCTGGAGGCTGTATTCCAGGATCTGGGCGTGGACGGCATGGTGTCCGGGGGTCAGACCATGAACCCCGCCACCGAAGATCTGCTGAAGGTCATCGACGCCACCCCGGCGGAGACCGTCTTTGTGCTGCCCAACAATAAGAACATTATTATGGCCGCCCAGCAGTGCATCCCCCTGTCTGAGACCAAGAAAGTGGTGGTCATTGAGACCAAGACCGTGCCCCAGGGCATTGCCGCCATGATGGCGGTGGATCTGGAAGCCGGGGAAGAGGAGCTGAGCCAGGCCATGCTGGAGGCCGCCCAGCGGGTCCAGACCGCCCAGATCACCTATGCCGCCCGGGATTCCGACATGGACGGCTTCAACATCAAGGCCGGCGACTATCTGGCCCTGCTGAACAGCAAGCTCTACGGCACTTCTCCCGCGGTGGAGGATATGCTCACCGCCCTGGCGGGCGCTGCCAAGGAGGCCCAGGCGGAGTTCGTCACCCTGTTCTACGGCGAGGATGTCACTGAGGAGCAGGCGGAGGAGGCAGAGCGGCTGTTTGCCCAGGTCTGCCCCGACGCGGAGGTGGCCATCGTTCCCGGTGGACAGCCTGTCTATTACTATCTGATTTCCATTGAGTGAGTTTTGGGAGTCTGTTGATTCCCAGGCAGACTCCGCCCGCCCTTCCGGCGGGGGAGTCTCCGGTGCGGCCCTTTGCTAGAGGCCGCCGAATTTCCACAGAAAAGCGGCGCAGTCCCGGAGAACTGCGCCGCTTTTTCAAACTGTTTTAGGATTCCGTGGGCCGGTTCAAGCTGTGGAGAAAACCCTCCAGCCCACTGGTGCGCACATCGCCCCCCACGATGACTCCGTCCCGCACCAGCAGATCCGCCAGTACCCCCTGTTCCCCGGTGGGGTAATTGAGAATCTCAAAGGTGTAGCGGGTGACCACACACCCCAGGTCGTCGCTCAGGTCAAACCCCGCCTCCTGCTGCAGGGCCAGATAGTCCTGGCTCAACTGGGCATCCAGCGTGAAATCCTCCGTACTGACCGGCGTGGGGGCCACCTCCCAGCCAAAGCCCTCCAGGCAGTCCAGGCAGAGCACCAGCACGTCCTCCTGCCGGGCCAGGGCATCGGAGGAGCGGCCCCGGCCTCCGGCAAAGCTGAGGAGGCCCACCAACAGCAGCAAGGCCAGGACACCGGCCAGAATACATTTTTTGCGCTCGGGCAGTTTTACGGTCCAAATCAGCATCTTGTCCACCTCTCTGATGTATTTTATGCCGGGCGTGGGCAGCTCAGAACCATAAAGGAGGAAACAAATGGAGAAGGAACTTCGACTGGATAAACTGCTTTCCGACAGCGGTCTCTGGTCCCGGAAGGAGGCCAAACAGCTGCTGAAGCAGGGCCGGGTCCAGGTGGACGGGGCGGTGGAGCGGGCGCCGGAGCGCAAGGTGCGTCCCGGTGAAGTTCAGGTGACGGTGGACCGTCAGCCGGTGGGCTGGTCGGAATTCCATTACATTATGATGAACAAGCCCGCCGGAGTGCTCACCGCCACCGAGGACCGGCGGCAGAAGACAGTGCTGGATCTGCTGCCGCCGGAATATGGAAAGCTGTTTCCGGTGGGCCGGCCTGCTGCCCGCCATGTACCGGGATCTGTTTCCCGTGGGGCGGCTGGACAAGGATACCGAGGGGCTGCTGCTGCTCACCGACGACGGAGCCCTGGCCCATCGGCTGCTCTCCCCCCGGTACCATGTGGACAAAGTCTATCTGGCGGAGATCGACGGAGAGATCGAGGAGGCAGACACGGCGGCCTTTGAAGCGGGCATGACTCTGGAGGACGGTACCCAGTGCCTGCCCGCCGGTCTGGAGGGCCTGGGCAGCGGCCTTTGCCGGGTGACGCTGCGGGAGGGCAAGTTCCATCAGGTGAAGCGGATGCTGGCCCAGCGGGGCAAGCCGGTGCGCCATTTAAAACGGCTTTCTATGGGGGAAGTGAGGCTGGATGAGGCCCTAAAACCCGGAGAATTCAGGCCTTTGACGGCGCTGGAACTCCAAAATTTGAAGAAATGAAAATTATTTCGTCATTTTATACAAAAAAGAGTGAAAATGCTATTGAAAAAGACCAGAGGAAATGTTAAAATAGATTT
>CABRZO010000177.1 GCA_902475455.1 uncultured Eubacteriales bacterium | reverse complement strand
CCGTCATTTCCGGGGACATGCGCCTCGGAAATGACTCTTCTCATGCAGGACAGGGCGACTTTTGCGCAAGCAATCGAGCCCGGGCCTGCATGCAGCTCTTTTGTCGGAAAAGGCCCGGGGCCTTTTTCGACAAGCTGAAACGCGCCGCAGGTAACTGCGGCGCGTGGCTGTTTATCCCCCGATCAGGCAAAGGATCAGGCCGTAAAGAACGCTGGCCCCCACTCCAAAGACAATGACGGGGCCGGCAATGGTAAACATCTTGGAGGCCATACCTCCCGACGCCACCAGCCCCTCGCTTTTGAACTCGATGGCCGGGGAGACCACGGAGTTGGCAAAACCCGTCACCGGCACCAGGGTGCCGGCCCCGGCGTATTTGGCCAGGCTGTTATAGAGGTCCAGGGCGGTAAAGAGGGCCGAGAGAAAAATCAGCGTCATGGTGGTGACGGTGGACGCCGTCTCCCGGTCCAGCCCCAGAGCCTGGTAGCCCGTCAAGATCAGCTGCCCCAGGGCGCAGATCCCTCCGCCCACCAAAAAGGCGAAGGCCAGATCCTTCCCCATGGGGGAGGGCTTGGCCAGCCGCTTGACCAGCTGATCGTATTCCTGATTGGTCATCTGCATCGCAAACCACTTCCTTTACAAGCAGTTTGCCCCATGCAGAAGAATATTATGTCAAGTTTTTCTTTCCCATTTTCTTTTTTTCCTGCTCCTGTCGCCGCTCCGCCTCCATCCGCTTGAGCCGGATGGGACGCATGGTCTCCAGGGCTGTCTCCTCCTGGATGGCTAGCAGATCGCCAATCAAAGGGTTGGAGAGCAGAAAGCCCGAGGGGGTAAAGTGCCAGCGGCCGTCGGTACACTCCGCCCAGCCGTACTCCCGATACTCCCGGAAGCGGTCCTCCAAGGGGTCGAAATTCAGATAGAAGGTGCGGCGGTACTCGGACTCCTCCACCCCATGAACGGTGCGCATCCGCAGCATCAGGTATTCCCTGCCCCGCTCCCGGCGGTTCACCAGGCTGGACTCATCGATGATCTTGCCGTTGTACAGCACGCCTTTGACGTAGATATCCAGATCCCGGACAAAGCTGTAACGCCTTCCCCCGAAATAGGAGTGAGCGGAGGGACCAAAGCCCATGTACTCCTCCCCCTGCCAGTATTTCAGATTGTGCCGGGACTCGAAACCCGGCCGGGCAAAGTTGGAGATCTCATACTGATGATAACCCGCCTGAGCCAGCCGATCCACCATCCACAGGTACATGTCCGCTTGGGTGTCATCGTCCGCCATCTGCTCCTGATCCCGGCGCTCATAGAGGGGGGTCCTCTGCTCCAGCTTCAGCCCATAGCAGGACAGATGCTCCGGCTCCAGCTGGAGTACCGACTCCACCGAGGCCTGCCAAGACTCCAGGGTCTGGTCCGGAAGGCCGTAGATCAGATCCAGAGAGAGGTTGTCAAATCCCGCCTGCCGGGCCTGCCGGAAGGCCCGGACCGCCTGCTCATAGCTGTGAATCCGGCCGATCTCCTTCAGTTCTCCGTCCCGGGCGGACTGGACCCCCATGGACAGCCGGTTTACTCCGGCCCGCCTCAGCTGGGTCAGAAATTCCGGGTCCACGGAGTCGGGATTGCACTCCACGGTGATCTCACAATCCCGGGAGACCTGGAACTGTTTGTGGATGGTACGCAGCACCTCCCCCAGCCGCTGTGCCCCGAAGTAGGACGGGGTGCCGCCCCCGAAGTAGATGGTGTCCACCAGATAGGGCTGAGCCTGGGGGGCGCTCTCCTCCAGATGGCATTGGAGGGCCTTCAAATATTGATCCATCCGCGCTCCCCGGCCCGGGACGGAATAAAAATCACAGTAATCGCATTTACGCGCGCAAAATGGAATGTGGATATAAAGCCCCAATGTGGGAATCTCAGGTCTTGCTTTTCTCCAAAAGAGCGCCATGGCTGCCTCCTGCTCCGCTGTTCCGCTTTGATCCGACTTTTTTCTCATAGAGTATATCACAGTTCCCCGGGGTGAAAAGCAAATATTTTATAAATTATGTCCCCTTTCCTGTTTTCCACTGGATACCCCCGTGTAACCCGACGTTTTCCGCTTGACCCGCCCCGGGCGCCGTGCTATAAAGAGAGAACTGGGGGTGAAACCATGTTGGAACTGAACTACCGGGTCAATGAAACATGGCGGGGACAACAGCTCTCCCGCATTCTGAGAAAGGAGCTGGGCTTCTCCGCCCTGAGACTCAAGTCCCTGCGATCTGCTCAGGATTCTGTATTGCTGGACGGCCACACCGTCCCCCTCTACCTCCGCCCCGCCCAGGGGCAGCTGTTGACGGTGCGGCTGCCGGAGGACCCGCCCTCCCCGGTGGAGCCGGCGGAGGGGCAGCTGCATCTGCTCTATGAGGACCCCCATCTGGTGGTAGTCAACAAACCCTCCGGCATGGCCACCCATCCGGGCCCCGGCCATCACGGGGACACCCTGGGCAATCTGCTGACCTGGCACTATCAGCACCAGGGGGAGCATCACCTGTTTCGCCCGGTCACCCGGCTGGATCGGAGCACCAGCGGGCTAGTCTGCGTGGCCAAACACGCCCACGCCGCCGAGCGGCTGGGCCGGGCCCTGGAGGCCGGGCGGTTCCGGAAGGTCTATCTGGCGGTCTGCGAGGGGATTCCCGAGCGGCTCCGGGGCACGGTGGACGCCCCCATCGGCCGCCGGGAGGGCTCGGTACTGGCCCGGGAGGTCCGACCCGACGGGAAACGGGCTGTCACCCACTACGAGGCCCTGGGAGGTTACCGGGGCAGAAGTTTGCTCCGGATTACCCCGGAGACGGGCCGTACCCATCAGATCCGGGTTCACATGGCCTGGCTGGGCCACCCGTTGACGGGAGATTTTCTCTACGGCACCGAAGTGCCGGAACTCATTCCCCGGGCGGCCCTGCACGCCCACACCCTGGAATTTGAACACCCCATCACCGGCCAGCGACTTGCCTTCCAAGCCCCTCTCCCCGAGGATATGGAGCGGCTGATGGCCAACGAATCATAGAAAACGGCGGCAGTTTTTGAAAACTGCCGCCGTTTTTTGCTTGGCAAACCTTATTCCTGTTCCTTGCTCATCAAAATGCTCATGGTCGGAAACACCATGGTAATGCCCACCTGGTCGAAGGTGTGCTTCACCTGCTCCAGCATGTCGTGGTAGACCTCCCAATAGTCCTCGGTCTTGCACCAGACCCGAAGCACATAGGAGATGGTGGAGTCGTTATAGGCGGAGACCCGGACAAAGATCTTCTCCTTGTCAATGATCTTCTCATGGTTTTCCGCCGTGGCCCGGATGGCGGTTTTGACCCGCTCAATGTCGTTCTCATATCCCACGCTGAAGGTGAGATCCACCCGGCGCTTACCCTCCACCGAATAGTTGGTGATGGTGGCGGAGGCGATGGAGCTGTTGGGCATGGTGATGCGCTTGTTATCCACCGTATTGATTTTGGTGTTCAGGATGCCGATCTCCTGAACCGTACCCTCCACGCCGGTGATGGCAATATAGTCATCCACCCCAAAGGGCTTGGTCATCAGCAGCAGGATGCCGCCAAACAGATTGGACAGAGTGCCCGAAGCTGCCAGAGCAAAGGCGGCGGACACCACGCTGGCCAGAGCCACCATGGAGGACATCTGGAAGCCCAGTGCCCCCGCCACAATCATCACGGCGACAAAATAGACCACCACTCTCACAGCAGACATCAGGAATTTCTGCAATGTGGGGTCGACTTTCATCTTGCCCACGGATTTGGACATAATCCGCAGCAAAATCTTGCCAGCGATGACCACCAGAATGGCCGCCAAAACCGCCGCCAGTAGCTTGGTGGTGACCAGCCCCGCCAAATCCTTCAAAATCTCATTCACAATATCCATAGGATGCGTTACGCCTTTCTTTTGTCAAGGGGGATCCACTTCACTTGGTACGGTAAACCACGCCCACCAGATTGGAACCGGCGTTAATGGCGATGACGCCGCCAATCAAAAACTCCTCTGCGGGCGGATAGCCGAAGGCCTCCCGGCAGGCGTTGGAGATCTCCTCGTTGTGATCCATCTGGGCTGCATGGATCACCAGATAGGGGGAGCCGGGCTCCATATCCTCCTTCATCATCTTGATGATGTTGGGAATGACATTTTTATCGCCCCGGGGCTTGGCCAGCACCTTGGACTCACCATTGGGGAAGGACATAATGGGTCGGATTCCCATGGCGCCCCCCATAATGGCGGCGGCAGCGGACACCCGGCCGGACTTGCGGGCAAACTTCAGGTCGTACATGGTGAACAGGATCTTGGCGTGATCCAGCCAGTCCTGAATCTGGTCAACTGCCTGCTGGGCGGTGATCTCCTCCGCCTGGGCACGCTTGGCTGCCTCTACCACCGCATAGCCATAGGTATAGGTGTAGGTCTTGCTGTCGATCACATGGATCTCAAACTTGCCCTCCGCTTCCGGATGCTCCTGAAAGAACAGGTCTTTGGCCTGCAGGGCGTTGTTGCCGGTATTGGAGCCCTTGAAGTTGATACAGGTATAGATGATGGCGTCATACCCCTCCTGCCAGGCGGAGGTGTACTGCTCTTCAAACAGGTATGTATTCAGCTGGGCATGGGTGGGGATCTTGTCCAGGCTGTTCAGCAGAGTATAGAATTCCTCCCGGCTGTAATCCACCCCATCCAGAATTTCCCGGTCCTCCAGAGCAATGGGAAAGGGAATCACCTGGATACCATACTGGTCAACATAGTTCTGGGGAATGTCTGCCGCGGAATCGGTCAAGAACTTAATCTTTGCCATAATAATCCTCCGTAAATCCGTTGTTTGTATCGTTGATACCGGGGAGATTATAACATATACACGTCAAAAGGACAAGTAAACCATAATCGGCCTAAACAAAAAAAGAGAACCGGCT
>CABRZO010000176.1 GCA_902475455.1 uncultured Eubacteriales bacterium | reverse complement strand
TGGGGGTGCCGGTGACCACGTTGATCTCGCTGATCCGGTCGATCTCATCTCCGAAAAACTCCACCCGGATGGCGGTGTCCTTCCAGTAGGCGGGCCAGATCTCCACCGTGTCCCCCCGGACCCGGAACATATTGCGTTCAAAGGCGATGTCGTTGCGCTCGTAGCGGATGGCCACCAGTTTGGCCAGCAGAGCCCGGATGGGAATCTCCATGCCCACCCGGAGGGAAACCATCATGGCGGCGAAATCTTCCGGTTCGCCCAGGCCGTAGATGCAGCTCACCGAGGACACCACGATCACGTCCCGCCGCTCCAGCAGGGAGGCGGTGGCGCTGAGCCGCAGCCGGTCGATCTCCTCGTTGATGGCGGAATCCTTTTCAATAAAGGTGTCGGTGTGGGGGATATAGGCCTCAGGCTGGTAGTAGTCGTAGTAGGACACGAAGTATTCCACCGCATTGTTGGGGAAAAACTCTCGGAACTCGCTGCACAGCTGGGCGGCCAACGTCTTGTTGTGGGCCAGCACCAGGGTGGGGCGCTGGACCTTCTCAATGACCTTGGCCATGGTGTAGGTTTTGCCGGAGCCGGTGACCCCCAGCAGGGTCTGCTCGTCCAACCCCAGTTCCACCCCCCGGGCCAGGGCCTCAATGGCCTCGGGCTGATCGCCGGAGGGCTGGAAGGGGCTCACAACTTCAAAATTCGGCATAATCATCCCTCCTGCCATTTGGGTTCATTGTACAGGAACAAATGTTCGATGTCAACGGGTCAACGGGGAGAATCCTCCGCCGGCAGCAGCCCGGACTGGGCCATGGAGACAAAATCCCCGTCGGCAATGATCAGATGGTCCAACAGGTGGATCCCCAGAGACCGGAGCAGGGGCCGCAGGGCCAGGGTAAGGGCCACGTCCGCCTCGGAGGGGGTGGCCAACCCGCTGATGTGGTTGTGGGCCAGAATGACGGAGCTGGCCCGGTCCTCCAGAGCGGTCTCCACCACCTGACGGGAGTTGAGCCCCACCCGGTCCAGGCTGCCCTCCGCCAGAAAGCGGCAGGAGAGTACTTTGCCCTTGGCGTCCAGGCAGAGCAGAAAGGCGGTCTCGTTCCGGGCTCCGAAGAAGTAGGGCAGCAGAAATTCCCCGGCGTCGGCGGTGGAGCAGATCAGCTCCTCATTGCCGGACTTGGAGGCCATGTAGCGGCGCAGCACCTGGGGAAACATGGACAGAAACAGGGCGGTGTGATCTCCCACGCCCTTGACCTTCCGCAGCTCCTCGGGCTTGGCGTCCAGCACCGCGGCGAAGGAGCCGAAGTGGTTGATGAGCCGGTGGGCCAGGGGATTTACGTCCCCCTGGGGCACGGCGTAAAAGAGCATCAGCTCCAGCAGCTGATGGTCGTCAAAGACCCGCTCCCCGTGTTCCGCAAAGCGCTGCTTCAGTCGGGAGCGGTGGCCCTCATGGATGGACATAGTATTCCCCCTCTCTGCCGGAAAGAAACAGCAGGAGCGCGGATTTGGCGCTCCTGCTGGGTAAAATCGGTTAAACTGCCGCGCCGTACTGGGCCAGATAGGCCTCCATCCGGGCCTTCATGTCGTCGTCAATGTACACCTTGCCGTCGATGGGGCGGTTGTGCAGGAAGGAGATGATCTCCCGGACGGTGACAATGGGGCAGACCTGGATGCCGTAATCCTCCCGGAGCTCGTCCAGGGTGGAGCACTGCTTGGTGCCCCGTTCCATCCGGTCCACGCTGACGAAGAGGTAGGCCATCTTCACGTCGGCCACGGACTTGAACAGCTCGATGCTCTCCCGAACGGCGGTGCCGGCGGTGACCACGTCCTCCACGATGGCGATGACGTCGCCGTCCTGGGGCTTGTAGCCCACCATGCTGCCGCCCTCGCCGTGGTCCTTGACCTCCTTGCGGTTAAAGCAGTAGGGCAGATCCCGCTGATAGTTGCGGTACAGGGAGGCGGAGGCGGCCACCACCAGGGGGATGCCCTTGTAGGCGGGGCCAAAGAGGGCGGTGACTTCCGGCCCCATGTGCTCCTGAATGCAGGCGGCATAGTAGTCGCCCAGCTTGGCGGCCTGGGCGCCGGTCTTGTAGTTGCCGGTGTTGATGAAATAGGGGGTCTTGCGGCCGGACTTGGTGGTAAAATCACCGAAGGTCAGCACCCCGGAGCGCACCATAAAGGTGATAAATTCTTCTTTGTAGGTCATAGGGAAGGCTCCTTTCCTGTTCTCTTCTGTATCCTGGAGATTATACCATTTTTCACGACGGGTTACAAGGGAAAACCCCGGCATTTCGGGGCAAAATACCGCTTCAGTGGTCAAACACCAGTTGGGCCAGGGCCTGTCCCAGCACCACCCCGCAGAGGCAGCCCAACAGGCTCAGGACGGCGTAGCCGCCCCCGGCCAGATACCGGTGCTGCTGGAGCAGAGTGACGGTCTCCAGGCTGAAGGTGGAGAAGGTGGTAAAGCCGCCGCAGAAACCGGTTTTCAGCAGCAGGTTAAGCTCCGGGGGAAAGTGGGACGCCCGGGCGGCCCAGCCCGCCAAAAAACCGATAATCAGGGCGCCGGCCAGGTTGGCCAGCAGGGTGCCCCAGGGAAATTTTGTGCTGATGGGGAGCAGGCTCAGGCCGTAACGGCATACCGCCCCCACGCCGCCCCCCAGGGCCACCAGCAGCAACTGCTTCATAGAAGGACAACTCCTTTGCCGCATCAAATCAACGCTATTTTAGCAGAGCCACCCTCCCGGGTCAAATCAAAAGTGGCGCCGTTGAGGGGCGGTTAGCCCCCAGAGGGAGATCAGGTTGACGGCGATGAGCAGGGCGTTGAAGAGGTCTGCGGCGGCCAGGGCGGGCTCAATGGAGAGCAGACAGCCCAGGGCGGCCACCAGGGAGAAGCCCAGTCGGTACATCCGCCGCAGCCGGAGGCTGGGGGAGAGAAAGGCCAGGGCCTGTTCCCCCTGAAAGGCCAGGGCAGGCAGGGTGGAGAAGGCGAAGAGCACCAGACACACCCCCACAATCCAGCTCCCCGCCGGGCCCAGCCCGGTCCGGTAGGCGGCCATGGTCAGGGCCACCCCCTGGAGTCCTGAGTCCATGGCGCCGGAGGCCAGGATGGACACGCCGGTGACGGAGCAGATCAGGCCGGTGTCCCAGAGGTTGGCGGTGGCGCTGATGAGCCCCTGGCGCACCGGGTCGGCGGTGGTGACGGCGGCGGAGAAGGCGGCGCTTCCGGTGCCCGACTCGTTGGAGAAGCAGCCCCGGGTCACCCCGGTGCGCACCATGGCCCCGAAGGCCCCGGCCCCCATGCTTTTTAGATCAAAGGCCTGGACCATCAGCTGCCCCAGGGCCTCCAGGGTCTGGGCGGGATGGGTCAGCAGCACCGCCCCGCCCCCCAATACGTACAACCCCAGCATCACCGGCACCAGACCGGAGGAAAATCGGGTGATGGAGGAGACGCCCCCGGAGAGAATCACCAGGGTGAGCCCGCCCACCAGGGCCCCGGTCACCGGGGCGGGGACCGCGGCCAGGTGGTTCAGGGCGGCGGAGATGGCGCTGCTCTGGACCAGATTGCTGGCCGTCAGGGTGGCACAGATCTCCAGCAGGGCGTAGACGGCGCCCAGGGCCAGCCCCAGCTGTTTCAGAGGCAGGTGGGTCAGGGTGACCATGGGGCCTCCCAGCACCCCGCCCCCAGGGGTTTTGCGCCGGTACTGGACCGCCAGGGCGCACTCGGCGTATTTGACGGCGGTGCCCACCGCCGCGGAAATCCACATCCATACCAGAGCTCCGGGTCCCCCGGCGGTGAGGGCGAAGGCCACCCCGGCGATGTTGCCGGTGCCCACGGTGGAGGCCAGGGCGGTACACAGACAGGAGAAGGGGCTGGCCTGGCCCTCCCGGCCCTTGCCGGGGCGCAGGGACAGGGCGATGGCCCGGCCCAGATTTCGCAGGGCGAACCCCCGGCTGCGCCAGGTGAGCCATACCCCGGTCCCCAACAGCAGCGGCAGCACCAGCCCCCAGGCCCATTCACTCCATCCCAATAACACAGCCCTCGCCCCCTTTGGAGCTACTGTATGTCCCCGGCCAGGCAAACATGAGTGGAACCCGGTTCCGGGAGGCCGCCTCCAGGACGGCCTCCCGGAAGGCTCTTTTAGGGGAGTGTGGGGCCCGGGAGCTGCCGTCCACAGGCCGGAAATTGGCCGGGTAGCTTCAGGACAGGCCCAGCTTCCCCATGAATTCCCCGGTGGACATCCCGCCGGGGCGGTTATACCGCCCCAGGTCGTAAAGCTGTTCCGCATCGCCGGGAGTGAGGTGGTTGGTCTTTTCCTTACAGGTCAGGGCGGCAGCAAAGCCCAGCTCCTTCAGCACATCCCGGGATTCCGGGCTGGCAAAGCCGTAGGGATAGGCGAAGACCCGGGGGGTGGTGCCGCATTGCTGGGTCAGCGACGTCTGCAGCCGGGACAGATCCTCCCGCAGCAGGGCCTGATAGCAGGCGGTGCTCTCCCCGCATTTCTTCTCCGCCCCCCGCCGATCCCCCAGCTCATGGAGCTGGAAGGTGTGATTTCCGATCTCCACCCGGCCGGAGTCGTGGAGGGTTTCAATGTCCTGCCAGGTCAGGTAGGCGTAATTGGGGTTGGGGTCGTTTTCCGCAATGCTCTTTTCCGTGTAACACCCCACCACGGAAACCGTGGCCTTCATATCCAGCTCTTCCAGGATGGGAAGTACAGCCGTCAGGGCGTTCAGATGGCCGTCATCCAGGGTGATGACCACCGGTTTCTCCGGCAGAGGCTGGCCCTGCAGCACATAGTCCGCCAGCTGGGACACAAAGACGGTCTGGTATCCGTGCTCCTTCAGATACTCCAGGTCGGACCGGAAGGCCGCCGCTGACAGGCAATAGCAGTTGCCGTTTTCCGAGGACAGTATGCTGTGATACATCAGGATGGGCACGTCGACGGCGTGTGTGGGGGTTT
>CABRZO010000175.1 GCA_902475455.1 uncultured Eubacteriales bacterium | reverse complement strand
GCATCTTCCTGATTGCCCAGTATATTCTTAGCAATCGAGGTACAGTAGTTCCCGTATTTGTCAGATGTGGCATGGATGGCCTGCTCGTTTCTATCCCAGTATAATTGGACTATCTGTGCATCATCCATCGGTTTTCACCTCGCTTCCTTATTTACCTTTTCACCTATATACACAACTTTTGAACTCAAATCTCACACATTTTTTCAAACTTTTTTCTATCCAATAATACCATATTGTTATCACTGCAGTATATAGCAATAGCTATGATATCTATACCACAGTCGTTCTTAACTACACGCTCTGCCTTCATCCGAAGCTGACCAAGCAGTTCTTTAATCCATTCCTCAAACTCAATGCCAGAATTGCAACGCTCAAAGTCAATGTTCATAGGCTTACGCATGATGTATACGTCCTTTCAAAGTAGATTGAACTTTTTAAGTTCAACCCCTTCTATCCAAACGTATCATTGTGGTTTTCTCTGTCTGATTGGGGATGTATTACGTAACTTGTGGGATGCTCAAGTGGAAAACACAATGTAGTTCTCATTCTTTGGAACGTTGTGTACACCGTTGTTATCAAAAAATATTTGATATTTTAATTTTGCATATATGCACAATAAATGGATGTCAAAATTATTTAGTCTGCTTAAAAAGAATAGAGACACTCATTTCTGAGTGTCTCTGCATATTTATAGGTCGTATTCAAGTAATATTCATTGGCCTATAGCCGGGAACACAAAGTCGAATTGGGACAGTAGAAAAATGCCGGGCACTCACTCCCGGCACTTCTGCGTTTCCTGTTCAGCCATACACCGCGTCCTGGATCGCAAACCGCAGGTCCTGCACCTTGCTCACCAGCCAGGCGGCGGCCATCGGAAGGCCCAGCGGGCTGACCAGGAAAGCAATCGCCAGCAGGATCACGCCGTTTTGCAGCGAGTAGGTCACCAGCACCGCGACCCCCAGCAACGCCACCACCGTGGAGGCCAGGCCGAAGATGAAGCTGGACACATACAGCAGCCCGAAGCATACCCAGGTGAACAGCATCAGCGCCAGCACTACCGGCGCAGTCAGGATTTTCAGCCCCAATTTCAAAACAAACAGCACCGCTCTCATTTCAGCGCCCCCTTCCGCCAGTCCAGGTAGGGCTGGCACAGCTTCTCCACGGCTTTTTCGTCGGCTTCTGTAACCTCCCGGCGGCCTTTCGTCCGGCGGAGCAATTCAAAGTCCTGATAATCCGTGAGCAGCAGGTCAAACAGTTCCTCCGGGGTCCGGCAGAGGATGCCGTCCACGCAGTAGCGGGAATCCTTGTTCCAGGTCAATCGGACATAACCGCGCTTACACGGGAGGACTTCTTCCTCCGGGTCACACAGCAGATACTCTTGAAACAACTCCAAGATATTTTCAAATGTCAACATCAGCCTTCACCTCCGTTTCTGATGATATTATCGCCTGCGGCCCGCAAAAGTGCAACGATACGGGCAAAGAAAAAAGAGGGAGGCCCAGCGATGCAGCCTGCACACGCCGGACCTCCCTCACAGCCGGGGCGTATGCCCCTGTCACGACAGCTTTGCCATCTGGGTCAATACCTGATGCACCCCATCCCACAAAGCCTCCTGCCGCCGGGATATATCCTCCAGGTCGGCGTCGTAAATGCGCCCGGTTTCATGCGCACGGCGGGCCAGCTGGTTTAAGTTGTTGCTGGAATAGCGCATCAGGGACACCAACTCCTTCAGCTCCGGCAGTTCCAGGCGCACCACATAGCCGTCCAGGGCCATCTTGCGCAGGTAGGCTTCCCGGTTCTTTGTCCCCAGCTGGACCATCTTCTGCTCGATTAACGCCAATTCCTCCGGCGAGACCCGGAAGTTCAGCTGCACCTCCCGTTTGCGCTTGGGGGCGCTCACCGCTCCGGCTCCTTCTTTTTGTGGGTGGGGACTTTTTTCCCGGACTTTTCAGAAGAATGCGGCTCCTGTTTCAGCTGGCGGCGGACCGAAGGGCGGCGCTGGCGCAGCTCCTTGGAGCGGTCCTCACTGGCCAGGATGGTAACATAGGTGCCGGGCAGGTCCTTCATGCCGGTAATCGCCAAGCTGCGGAACGGCAGCAGCGCCATCAGCTGGTCGTGGGCCTGGGTGCCGGCGCGGGCCAGAAAATCCGGCGAAACGCGGGCCATGTAATGGGTGCCGTGGGGGCTGTTGGGCGTATCCGGCGCACGAAGCTCCTGCAACAGCCGGGCGGCCTCGGCGTGAATCTCCTCCGGCGTCAGCGGCTGGAGCCGCAAATAATCCTGCCGTGCCTGGCTCAAGAACAGATCGACCAGGCCGGGGTGACTGTCCACCACAAAGTCCAGGTTGCGGTCGCCGCCAAAGCCGTCCGGGTTGGGCGGGATGTCCACCGTCTTGGCCCACGCCTTATTTGCCGGGCTGAACCGACCGTCCCAATCTTTTTGTTGTACCGTGTTTGCCAGCACATAGAGGGTGCGGGTGTAACCGAACTGCTCGATCACCTGGGGCACCGCGTCTCTGTCCAGCCGGTTGTCCCGGTAATGTTCCGAAATGGACGCCTCGATGGCCTCCTTGCAGGCGATGTTGGCGCGCCGGGACGCCCGGTACAAATCCAGGTCGCCCTGCTCACGGGCATAGGCGGCGTCGTGCCGGTAGAGCGGCAGTTCCCGCTGGGCATCCAGCGCCGCCTCGGCCCGCTGCTCGATACTGTCCCGCACCACATCCATGTAGGAAGTCTCCCGGTCAGAAAACTCCTTGTAGACATCGGCCAGCGGGGACGGCGACGCCAGCAGCGCGGCGGCCCGGCTTTGTGGCAGGTCCAGCTCCTCCATCGCCATCAGGATGTCCTTCCGGACCGTGTACTCATAGGTATGCTTTAGGATTTCCTCCGGGGGCTGGCTTTTCAGCCAGTCCCGGAACTTGTCCTGTTCGGCGGCCATCTTCTCATAGAGGGCCGTGTTTTTATCGGTATTCATGTTATCGCACCTCCTGTTCGTGGTGTTTGGGCTTCTTTTCGGGGCAGCGTGGCGGCACCGGGCGTTTCAGACCCTCCAGCACCGAGGGGCGGCTGCTCTTGGCAAGCACCGTCTCCGGCGCAGGGCGGCCCCGGCTGTCCATGTTCAGCAGTACGTCCAGCTCGGCCAGCCGGGCAGATTTGTCCCGCAGCTCCTGTTCCTGGGGGAAGGGCTTGCCCACCTCCGCTTTGGCGGCGGCCTGCTGCTGGTAGAGATTGTCCAGCTGGTTCTTCACCGCCTCCAGCCGCTGGGGCATCTGACTGAGCGCATTGTCGATACGGGTGAGGTTTCCACGCGGGTCTGTGCCCAGCGTCGCCCGGTGGGTCATCTGGCCTTTCAACAGGAGCATATACTCCTGCCGGAAAGCGTCAAACGACACCGACATGGTGAAGCCCCGGTAACCGCCCACCGGCACCGGGTCGGTCCCTTTGACCTCCTTGCAGGCGTCCAGCAGCGCCGCCCCGGCGTTCTCCTTGTCGGTGAGAGTGTCGCCCCGCACTTCCATTCCGGCAAAACCGTCCTCCGGGTGCGGGTGTTCCGCCAGCGTTTTCATATCGGTTTCCAGCCCGGCGATAAAGCCCTTGTTTTTCTCGATCTCCTCCGGGAAGGTTTTGAGCAGCTGGTCCTCCAGGCGGTACTGCTTGCTCTGGTGGTCGGCCTTCATCAGCTTTAACCGCGCCACGTCCACATCCAGGTCCATGCGCTCCTTGATGCGCGGGTCCCCGGCGCACAGTGCCTTGATCTCAGCAAAGGAAAGCGCCGTTTCATCCACATCGTCGCAGCTTCGCACCGGCGATTTGGAGGTCATGATCTGGCTGATGAATTTCTGTTTGTTTTCCACCGTCTGCCAGAGGTAGGCGTCGAAAGTCCCCTCGGTGACATAGCGGTACACATGGACGGTCTCGTTCTGGTTGCCCTGGCGCTCGATGCGCCCCTTTCGCTGGGCCAGGTCGCCGGGCCGCCACGGGCAGTCCAGGTCATGCAGCGCCACCAGGCGGTCCTGCACGTTGGTGCCCGCGCCCATTTTGGCCGTGCTGCCCAGCAGGACGCGCACCTGGCCGGTGCGAACCTTGGAGAACAGCTCCTTTTTGCGCACCTCGGTGTTGGCCTCATGGATAAAGGCAATCTGCTCAGCGGGCACACCCTGGGCGATGAGCTTTTGCCGGATGTCCTCGTACACGGTAAAAGCCGGTTCCGGCTCGTCCAGCGGCACCGCGTCCTCCAAAGCGTGGAGGGTCGGGTTGTCCAGCTCCTTGGCCACCTTTTTGGCGGGCCGGGCCTGGGGCGTGGAAATGTCGCAGAACACCAGCTGGGTCAGCTTGTCAGCCTCGCCATCCCGCCAGATCTGCATGATGTTGTTCACGCACTGATTGACCTTGGTTCCCGGCTCATCCGGCAGCAGCTGGTTGATGATCCGCTGGTCCAGCCCCAGCTTGCGCCCGTCGCTGGTGATCTTGAGCATATTGTCCTGGGACGGGTCCACCGTACCGCTGTGTACCAGGGAAGCGCGTTCCGAAAGCGCCTTCACCATTTCCTGCTGCTGCTCGGTGGGCTGAGCCACGATGTTGTGGTACTCCACCTGGGGTGTGGGCAGGTGCAGCTGGTCGGCGGTCTTGATGTCGGCCACCTCTTTGAATAGGTTCATCAGCTCCGGCAGGTTGAAAAACTTGCTGAATCTTGTTCTTGCCCGGTAGCCGGTGCCCTCCGGGGCCAGCTCCAGCGCCGTCACGGTCTCGCCGAAGCGGGAGGCCCAGCAGTCAAAGTGTGCCATGCCCAGCTCTTGCAGGCGGTCATACTGGAGATACCGCTGCATGGTGTAAAGCTCGGTCATGGAGTTGCTGACCGGGGTTCCGGTGGCAAAGATAACGCCACGGTTTCCGGTAATCTCGTCCATATAGCGGCACTTGGCAAACATATCGGAGGATTTCTGCGCGTCCG
>CABRZO010000174.1 GCA_902475455.1 uncultured Eubacteriales bacterium | reverse complement strand
CAGGTGGTCTGCCCCGGGGTGCTGCTGCTGGGGGAGGTGGTGATGGAGCCCTCCAAACTGGCCCCCTACTTCGGTACACCGGAGCGCCCCCAGTGCGATATGCTCTACAATGCCACCACCATGTGTACCACCTGGAACGCGGTGGCCACCCGGGATGTGGGATTGCTCCGCTACCAGATGGAGCAGGTCTGCGCCCTGCCCCGGACCTGCCTGTTTCAAAACTATCTCCGCTGCCATGACGATGTGGGCTGGGGTTTGGACTACCCCTGGTTGTCCCAGTGGTATCAGCAGCAGGAGGTCCCCCATAAGAAATATCTCAACGATTGGTTCACCGGCCGGTGGCCCGGCAGCTGGGCCCGGGGCGAGCTCTACAATGACGATCCCCGGCTGGGAGATGCCCGGCTGTGCGGTACCACCGCCTCCCTCTGCGGGGTGGAAAGCGCCCTGGAGAGCGGTGACCCCGCCGCGCTGGAGCGGGCCATTGACTGCCATCTGATGCTCCATGCCTGGATGCTGTCCCAGAGCGGCATTCCGGTGCTGTACAGCGGAGACGAGCTGGGGCAGCTGAACGATTACAGCTATCACAACGACCCCATGAAGGCCGATGACAGCCGCTATGTCCACCGGGGCAACTTCCAGTGGGATCAGGCAGCCCTGTGCAGGGATGAAAACACCATCCCGGGCCGGATTTTCCAGGCCCTGCGGCGGCTGGAACGCATCCGGGGCCGGGAACAGGTGTTCCGGGCCGACGCGGAGGTGACGGCGCCGGATTCCGGCAATCACGCCGTACTGGCCCTCAGCCGCCGGTATGGGGAGGAGCGTCTGACCGCATTTTTCAACTTTTCGGAGTACCCCCAGACCGCCTACTGCCCGGAGGAGGAACTGGTGGATCTGGTGAGCGGACAGCGCCGGATGGGCGGGGAACTGTCCCTGCCAGGCTACGGCTTCCTGTGGCTCAAAAGCGGCGGCGAGGCCGAAAATCCTTGATCTAAGGCACCCCGGGTCCCGGGGCACCGGAGGCAAGTTGCAACCAAACGGAAAAATCTGAAGCTCCCGGGGCGAAAACCATGGCCTCCGGGAGGGAAACGGAGGGTGGATTACCATGAAACAACTGGGCGCTGTGCGCAGTGCGCTGGCGGAGGGGGCGCTGGACGCCCCCCTGAAGGGCCTGCTGTGCGGAGATCTCACCGCTGCCAGACAACGAGTATCCGACCTGCTGGATGGCTTTCAGCAGGTGTTCGGAGCGGGGGAGGACACCCCCGTCACCCTCTGTTCGGCCCCGGGCCGGACGGAGATTTGCGGCAACCACACCGACCACCAGCATGGCCGGGTGTTGGCCGGAGCGGTGACGCTGGACTTTTTGGCCTGTGCCGGGCTGAACGGCACCAACACCATCCGGTTTCAGTCGGAGGGCTGGCCTCTGGTGGAGGTGTCGCTGGACACCCTGGAGCCTGTGGAGGCCGAGAAGGAGTCCACCGCGGCGCTGGTGCGGGGCATGGCGGCCCAGGCGTTGGAGCGGGGCTACCCTGTGACGGGATTTGACGTATATGCGGCCTCCCAGGTGCTGCCGGGTTCCGGCTTGTCCTCCTCCGCGGCCTGCGAGGTGTTGCTTGGGGTGATTGAAAACCAGCTGTTCTGCCGGGGGGAGCTGGACCCGGTGACCATTGCCCAGATGGGGCAGCGGGCGGAAAATCAGTATTTCGGCAAACCCAGCGGCCTGATGGATCAGACCGCCTCCTCGGTGGGCGGCGCGGTGGCCATCGACTTTGCCGATCCGGCCTCTCCTGTGGTCCGGGCGGTGGCGGTGGATCTGGAGGCGCTGGGCTATGCCCTGTGCATCATTGACTCCGGGGCCAGTCACGCCGACCTGACGGCGGAATACGCCGCGGTCCCCCAGGAGATGGGGGCGGTGGCCGCCTTTTTCGGAAAACAGGTGCTGCGGGAGGTGGAGGAGTCTGCGGTGATCCAAGCCCTGCCCCAGCTGAGGGCGGAGGTAGGAGACCGGGCGGTCCTCCGGGCCCTGCACTTTTTCGCCGATGACCGGCGGGCCGAGCAGGAGGCCGATGCCCTGGAGCGGGGCGATATGGCCGGCTTTTTGTCCCTGGTGCGGGAGTCGGGCCGTTCCTCCTGGAATCTGCTGCAAAACATTACACCCACCGGTGCGGTGCGGGAGCAGGCCATGGCGGTGGCCCTGGCGGTGGCGGAGCGGGCCCTGGAGGGCCGGGGCGCCTGCCGGGTCCACGGCGGCGGCTTCGCCGGCACCATCCAGGCCTTTGTGCCGCTGGATGGTCTGTCCCAGTTCCAGGCACAGGTGGAGCAGTCCCTGGGCCAGGGATGCTGCCATGTGCTGAGCATCCGGCCTGTGGGCGGCACCGTCCTGTGGTCGTGACCATCCTACTTTTTTAAAAACCCAGAAGGAGGGCATTACTTTATGGCGATCTTGGTATTGGGCGGAGCCGGCTATATCGGCTCCCATACGGTGTATGAACTGATTGACGCCGGCCGGGAAGTGGTGGTGGCGGACAATCTGCAGACCGGCTTCCGGGCCGCAGTCCACCCCAAGGCAAAGTTTTACCAGCTGGACATCCGGGACCGGGGAGCGCTGGACACCCTGTTCCAGGCGGAACAGATCGAGGGCGTGATCCACTTTGCCGCCTCCTCCCAGGTGGGGGAGTCCATGTCTGACCCACTGAAGTACTATGACAATAACCTCTACGGCACCATGGTGCTGCTCCAGTCCATGGTGGCCCACGGAGTGGATAAGATTGTATTTTCCTCCACCGCCGCCACCTACGGGGAGCCGGAGCGGGTGCCTATCCTGGAGGACGACCGTACCATGCCCACCAACTGCTACGGCCAGACCAAGCTGGCCATGGAGCACATGATGGGTTGGGTGTCCCGGGCCCACGGCCTGCGCTATGTGGCGCTGCGGTATTTCAACGCCTGCGGCGCCCATGTCTCCGGCCAGATCGGCGAGGCCCATAACCCGGAAACCCATCTGATCCCCATCATTCTCCAGGTGCCCCTGGGACAGCGGGAGTCGGTGAGCATCTTCGGAGACGACTATCCCACCAAGGATGGCACCTGTATCCGGGACTACATCCACGTCACCGACCTGGCCCAGGCCCACATTCTGGCGCTGGATTACCTCATGGCCGGAGGGGAGAACAACGTGTTCAACCTGGGCAACGGCGTGGGCTTCACCGTCCAGGAGGTGGTGGATGTGGCCCGGCAGGTGACGGGCCATGCCATTCCCACCAAAATCGCCCCTCGCCGGGCGGGAGACCCGGCCCAGCTCATCGCCTCTTCGGAGAAGGCCAAGAAGGTGCTGGGCTGGAAGCCTCAGTATGACAGTCTGGAAACCATCGTGTCCACCGCCTGGGCCTGGCATAAGAGCCATCCCAACGGCTTTGAGGAGGCGTGAGCATGGAACGCGCTCAGGCCATTGCCCAACTGCTCGCCTACGCCCTGGAAAAGGAACTGATCCAGCCGGAGGAGCGGGTGTGGGCGTTCAATACCCTGCTGCAGGTGCTGGAGCTGGACAGCTGTGAGCTGGTGGAGCCGGAGCCCGGAGAGGTGGCCCTGCCCGCTGTGCTGGATGCCCTGCTGGATGACGCCTACGCCCGGGGCGTGCTGAAGGAAAATTCCGTGGTCTACCGGGACCTGTTTGACACCAAGCTGATGGGGGCCCTCACCCCCCGGCCCGCCCAGGTCATTGAGAAGTTCCAGGCGCTGCGGGCCCAGGGACCTGAAACGGCCACCGACTGGTATTATCAGTTCAGCCAGGACACCAACTATATCCGCCGGGACCGGATCGCCCGGGATATGCAGTGGAAGGTTCAGACGGAGTACGGGGAGATGGATATCACCATCAACCTCTCCAAGCCGGAAAAGGACCCCAAGGCCATTGCCGCCGCCCGGAGCCTGCCGGCCTCCAACTACCCCCGCTGCCAGCTGTGTGCGGAAAATGAGGGCTATGCCGGACGGGTCAACCATCCGGCCCGACAGAACCACCGGATTGTCCCCATCACCATCAACGGCTCTCCCTGGTTCTTGCAGTACTCGCCCTATGTCTATTACAATGAGCACTGCATCTGCTTCAACCAGGAGCACACCCCCATGAAAATTGACCGGGCTTGCTTTGAAAAGCTGCTGGACTTTGTGGGCCAGTTCCCCCACTACTTTGTGGGCTCCAACGCGGATTTGCCCATTGTGGGGGGCTCCATCCTGGCCCACGACCACTTCCAGGGGGGGCGCTATACCTTTGCCATGGAAAAGGCTCCCGTTGAGCTGCCCTTTACCTTCCCGGGCTATGAGGACGTGAGGGCGGGAATTGTCAAGTGGCCCATGTCCGTGGTGCGGTTGACCGGGGACCGGCCGGAGCGGCTGGTGGATCTGGCGGACCGGATTTTAAAGGCCTGGCGAGGATATTCCGATCCTTCCGCCACCATCTTCGCCGAAACCGACGGTGAACCCCATAACACCATCACCCCCATCGCCCGGCGGAGGGGGGCGGACTACGAGCTGGACCTGGTGCTGCGCAACAATCTGACCACGCCGGAGCACCCCCTGGGCCTCTACCATCCCCATGCCGAGCTCCATCACATCAAGAAGGAGAACATCGGCCTCATCGAGGTCATGGGCCTGGCGGTGCTGCCCGCCCGGCTCAAGGCGGAGCTGGCCGCCGTGGCGGAAAAGCTGGTGACAGGGGAGGACCTGCGGGCTGATCTCCTGACAGCCTCCCACGCCGATTGGGCGGAGGGCTTCCGGGACCGCTACCAAATTACCCGGGAGAACGCCCTGGAGATCGTGGAGCAGGAGACCGGGCTGGTGTTTGCCAAAGTGCTGGAACAGGCCGGGGTGTATGCCCGCACGCCCCAGGGGCAGGAGGCCTTCCTCCGGTTCCTGAGACAGGTGTGAGCCCCGGATTTGACACCCCGCGCCGTTTTTCGCGTAGCGGAGCTCCGCAGACAATTACCATACAGATACAGAGCGCCCGCCGAATCGGCGGG
>CABRZO010000173.1 GCA_902475455.1 uncultured Eubacteriales bacterium | reverse complement strand
CAGGTCTCCACACTGCCGCACCGCCGGCCCGGCGGCATGTTTTTCCTCCTTTTGTCTCCTCCCGGCGGCTATGGGAATGGAGTAGCCGCCGGGGGCTCAGGTTGGGGTGCCGGACTTTTACCCGACCGGCCGGGTCACACTGGGATGGTTGCTTCTGTCTTGAAACACGCCGGGGATGTTATCCCTTGACGGCGCCCATGGTGATGCCCTGGGTGAAGTACTTCTGGAAGATCAGGAAGACCACAATGATGGGCACGGCGGCCATGGCGGCGCCGGCCATCAGCAGGCCCATATCCACCGAGGAGTCGCCCTGCAGGGTGGCAATACCCAGAGGCAGGGTGAACACGTCGCTGCTGGCCAGCATGACCAACTGCATGAAGTAGTCGTTCCAGCTGTTGATGAAGGTGAAGATGGCCAGGGCGCCGATGCCGGGCTTGACCATGGGCACCACGATCTGGGTGAAGGTCCGGGCCTCGCTGGCGCCGTCGATGCGGGCGGCCTCCAGCATCTCGCCGGGAATGCTCTCGGAGAACTGCTTCATCAGGAACACGCCGAAGGGCCAGCCCACGGTGGGGAAGATGACGGCCCAGAGGCTGTTGTACAGATGCAGCGCGGACATCTCCTTCAGCAGGGGGATCAGAATGACCTGCTTGGGCAGGGCCATGGCGCAGACGATCAGGGCGAACAGAACGCCGCGGCCGATGAACCGCTTCTTGGCCAGGGCATAGCCCGCCATGGCGGCGGTGATGCAGGTGAGCAGCATGGCTGCCACCGACATAAAGACGGTGTTAATCAGCCAGCGGATGGCGGCGGGCACCGTGGGGCCCACCAGGGAGCCGATCTGGAACAGGGGGGCGCTGCGGTACTTGAACAGCTTCTCGAAGTTGGACAAGACCCATTCCCCGGGGAACCAGACGGGGGTGGTGGCATAGATCTCCTGGCTGGTCTTGAAGGCGCCGGTGATGATCCAGTACAGCGGGAAAATGAACAGGATTGCCAGAATGATCATCAGGATCAGGCAAATCACCCGATAGACGCTTGTTTTTTCTACTCCGGATTTCATCTCAGCACCTCCTTACTTTTCCTTGGCCAGCTTGAACTGCAGAGCAGACAGCAGGGCGATGAAGATGGCCAGGATGACGCCCATGGCGTTGGCGTAGCCGAAGTGGCCCTCCTGGGCGGTGAGCTTGAAGGCGGTGTAGTAGATGTAGTACATCACCGTGTTGGTGCCGGAGCCGCCGGAGGTCAACAACTGGATCAGGGCGAAGCACTGGAAGCTGTTGATGGTGGTGATGACCAGGATGTACAGGGTGGTGGGCATCATCTGGGGCCACTTGATCTTCCAGAACACCTGGAGATCGGTGGCGCCGTCCACCTTGGCGGCCTCCACCAGGGTGGTGTCCACGTTGCCCAGGGCCGATACGTACAGCACGATGGGCTGGCCCACGGAGGTGGTGAACAGGATCAGAATGATGCACCAGAGGGCGTATTTGGGATCGCCCAGCCAGTTGATGTTCTTATCGATGAGGCCGCCGCTCTTCAGCACGATGTTGAAGATGCCGTTGTAGTTGTCGTACATCCACTTCCACACCACGGTGACGGCCACGGAGCCGGTGACCACGGGCAGATAGAAGATGCAGCGGAAGGCGCTCAGCAGGGGGCCCTTCATCTTATAAATAGCGGAGGACACCCACAGGGAGAAAATGGCCACCGTGGGCACGCTGACCACCACGATAATGAAGGTGTTTTTCAGGGCCTCCAGGAAGGTGGGGTCCTGCCAGAGCTTGATGAAGTTCCGCAGACCCACGAAGTTACCCAGACCCGTGGTATACATGTTGGCGTCGGTCAAGCTGTTGATGATACAGATGACCATGGGGATAATGACAAAACCGATGAAGAAGACCAGGCTTGGCAGCATGAACAGATAACCGTGGATGGTCTCCCGCCGGACCAGGGCCCGGCTCATGGCATTCGGTTGCTTTGCCAAATGAATCACTCCTCTCTCTTCTCTGAAACTGCTTTGGATGGGGGTACCCATCACCAGCCCGGCGCGCCGGGCCGTCCATGCGTACCCCCTTCCAGGGAAAAAGACGCCCCTCCCCCGCGCATCGCAGGGGAGGGGCGCGCGAACCCACGTTTTAGGCTTGGATTCTGTCAGTTGCGATTGTTCCGTCGCGCTTGTGCACTTATTCGGCGCCGGCGGCCGCATTGGCCTCGGCCAGATAGGTGTTGACGGTCTCAGTCACGTCGCCGCCCTGGCCGATCTTCTGGAGCATGTTCCACCAGGAGGTCCGGGCCTGAGTCCAGCCGGCGGTGACCTGATAGTAGTCGCCCAGGTAAGGCATCAGCTTGGTGTACTCGTTCATGATCTCGTTGTCGGCCCAGATGCCGGTGAGATCGGCGCCCTCAGCGGTGTCGCGGACGGCGAAGTAGTTGGCAGCCTTGACGGCGTCAGCGGTGTGCTCAGAGTCGCACATGTACTTGATGAACTCCTTGGCAGCCTCGATCTTGGCCTCGTCGCCGTTGTCGAAGATACCGAAGCCCCAGATGCCGCCCTGGAGCTGAGACTCGCCGGTCTCAGAGGGGAAGCTCATGAAGGCGATCTCCTCACCGTTCATGGTCAGGCCGGAGCCGGTGCCAGCGGTGTTGGGATCCAGCTGCTGGGCGATGTTCCAGCAGAAAGCCATCTTCAGAGTGCCCTGATAGAACTTGGCGATCTCGTCGGCGCCCACCAGGGAGGCGTCAAAGTCGATGCCGTCCATGGCCACCAGCTCTTCCAGAGCCTGGATGTTGGCGGGATCGTCCCAGGTGTAGGCGGTGTGGTCCTCGTTGGTGAAGGTGCCGCCATACAGGTTGTTCACCAGAGCGCGGGTGCCCTGGTCACCGCCCTGGCCGGCGCAGTAGACAGCGCCCACGGTGGCGCCATAGTAATCATACAGCGCGGCGACAGCGGCCTTGAAGTCCTCGGTGGTCCAGGTGTGGGTCTCCAGATCCAGGTACTGATCAGCACCGGCCTCCTTGAAGGCGTCCACGTTGACGGCCATGCAGTGGGCGGTCATGACCAGAGGATACTCGTAAACAGCGCCGTCGCTGCTGACGCAGGCGGACATAACGGACTCATAGATCTCGGACTTGTCGGTGTCGTCCAGCATGTCGGACAGGTCCACCATGTAGCCGTTGGCGCCCCAGTTGGCCACCAGACGCTCGGGGCCTTCCATGATGATGTCGGGAGCCTGGTTGGCGGTGATGGCGGTGTTCACCTTGTCATCGCCGTTGGTGTAGTCCAGATACTCCACGGTGACGGTGATGCCGGTCTCGGCGGTGAAGGCGTCGGTGAGCTCCTTAACGGTGGCCTCGTCGCCCCAGTTGCCGATGGGATAGGTCCACAGGGTGATGGACTCGCCGCTGCCGGTGGTCTCGCCGCCGGTAGAAGCGTCGCCGGTGTCGGAAGTGCTGGCGGAATTGGTGCCGGCGTTTCCGTCGGGGTTGCTGACCGTGCCGCCGCCGCAGGCCACGAGAGCCAGGGCCATGGCCATAGCCAGAACCAGAGCAAGAATCTTCTTCATTGTATGTCCTCCTTATTCAAATTGCACATGTGACAAATGCGCAGGATGAAGCAACGGCTTCATCTGTGAATAGTGTACAAAATTCTTCCAGGGCTGTCAAGAGAAATTTGAAAGAAATTTTCACAAAAACGATTTTTTAGAAAAATTTTTCTCCAACCGCTGGGTATGTTGCTTTTCGCCTTGACTTTTGAAGGGGCAATGGGTAGACTTGTCTCGAAATAACGCCCAGACCGGAAAAGGATGTTCCGGGCGAAAAAAAGGAAGGAAAGCCAATGAAACAGCATATTCTCTGTGTGGGGGATTCCAACACCCATGGCTATTGCGCCGATCCCACCGACTGCGCCGACGGCGGCATCCGCTTCAACGAGGAGGAGCGCTGGACCTGCCTGCTCCAGAAGGCCCTGGGGGAGGACTATTTGGTGACGGAGGAGGGGCTTTCCGGCCGGACCACCGTATTCCAGGACCCTCTCCACGAGAGCATGGACGCCCTGTCGGTGATTTACCCCCTGCTGAAAAGCCATGAGGTGGTGGACCTGCTGATCATCATGCTGGGCACCAACGACACCAAGGACCGGTTCAACGCCAACGCCGCCTGCATCGGCCTGGGGATGGAGCGGCTGGTGCGCAAGGCCATGAGCGTGGACTGCTGGGGCAGCCATGGCCCCAACGTGCTCATCGTGGCCCCGCCCCCCATCCAGCCCGAGATGAAGGACCCGGCCATGGGCACCGGCTGCGCGGAAAAGGCGGCGGGGCTGGCGGCGGAATATGCCGCCAAGGCCCAGCTGCTGGGCTGCCACTTTATGGACGCCGCGGGCTGTGAGTTCAACCATGTGGACTTTATGCACCTGTCCCGGCAGGGCCACGCCCAGCTGGCCGCCCGGCTGGCGGAGCTGGTGCCCACTCTGATGCCCTGAAGGCCGTAACTATCATACAACAAACCAAAAGGGGACACGCCACGAAATGACGCAGCGTGTCCCCTTTTCTGTTTTTTATGTTCGGTTGCAGGCGGCCTGTCTCCTGAGCGCCAGCCAAGGATCCGCTCTCGTCCCCGATAAAGCCGGTAGGGCGGGGGCAAGCCCCCGCCCTACGCTGGTACCGTCAGTCCCCGGCTGTCTCCCCCAGCAGCTCCCCGCAGGACACCCCCAGCACCCGGGCCAGGGCCTTTACCTCATAATCCGCCACAAATCGGGTGCCGTTTTCAATGCGCAGGATGGTCAGATCCGTCAGGTCATAGCCCTCCAGCTGGAGCTTTTCCGCCAGGCCCTTCTGGGTGAGGCCCTGGCTCTGGCGCAAAAGCCGCACCCGGGGGCCGATGATGTTTTTTGAGTCGCCGGTCCAGTAGTTTTTCATTGCTCTGCCCTCTCTCAAGATGCTTCGTCGCTACGCTCCTCAGCATGACAGGAACAAAACCTGCCATTTTTCCCGTCATCCTGAGAGTCTTTTCCCGTCATCCTGAGCGCCAGCGAAGGATCTGCTCTCGTCCCCGATAAAGTCGGTAGGGCGGGGGC
>CABRZO010000172.1 GCA_902475455.1 uncultured Eubacteriales bacterium | reverse complement strand
CCGGAGGCCACCAAGATCTACATCTCCGCCCGGAGCAACATTATGGACGGAGAGCGACTGGTGTTCAAGGGGACCTGGATGCGGCTCACCCGCCGGGCGGTCCGGGACCTCAATTTCCGGGGCAGCGACATTCTCACTACCCTGGCCCAATGGGCCAACGTCCGCCGGGGCGAAAAGCTCTACATCTCCCCCTTCAAACACCGGGCCAACATCATCCTGGACTCTTCCCTGCCCTACGAGGTGTCCGTTATGCGGCATTACGCCCTACCGCTCTTTGAGGCGGTACCGTCAGAAAATCCCCGGCGCAAGGAGCTGCTGGAGATGATTGAAGCTTTCCAGGAGCTGGAGCCGGTGGAGCCCGATCTGGTGCATCCCGACTCCCTGATTCGGGAATTCATCGGCGGCGGAAGCTACCACTACTAAGTTAAAAATGCCCCGTCCGGCTTGCCGGCGGGACAGGATAATAAAGGAGAATCATACCATGAGCGAAGAATACCAAGATCAGAGCTGCGCGGGCTGCGGCGAGGAGGGTTCCTCCGAGTGCACCCATGACTGCTCCTCCTGCGGCCATAGCTGCGGCCAGCCTCAGGATCTGCACGAGCCCTGCAACCCCCATTCCGTGATCCGCCATGTCATCGGCGTGGTCAGCGGCAAGGGCGGCGTGGGCAAGAGCATGGTCACCTCCCAGTTGGCGGTGACCATGGCCCGGATGGGTTACCGAGTGGGCATTCTGGATGCCGACATCACCGGTCCCTCCATCCCCAAGGCCTTTGGCGTCCATGAGCGGGCCGTGGGCAGCGAGCAGGGCATCCTGCCCGCCATCACCGGCACCGGCATCGCCGTTATGAGCCTGAACCTGCTCACCGAGAACGAGACCGACCCGGTGATCTGGCGTGGTCCCGTCATTGCCGGAGTGGTCAAGCAGTTCTGGACCGACGTGTGCTGGGGCGAACTGGACTACCTGTTTGTGGACATGCCTCCCGGAACCGGCGACGTGCCCCTGACTGTGTTCCAGACTCTGCCGGTGGACGGCATTGTGGTGGTCACCTCTCCCCAGGATCTGGTCAGCATGATCGTCACCAAGGCGGTGAAGATGGCCCAGATGATGAACATCCCCGTATTGGGTCTGGTGGAGAACTTCAGCTACTACACCTGCCCCGACTGCGGCAAGCGGCTGAACATCTTCGGCCAGAGCCACGCCGCCGAGACCGCTGAAGCCAACGGCATCTCCCTGCTGGCCCAGCTGCCCATTGATCCGGAGCTGGCTCAGGCCTGCGACGAGGGCCGTCTGGAGGCCTTTGAGCAGGATTATCTGGCGGACACCTGCAAGATGATCAATGCTCTGATGGGGTGATCCAACTTCTCAAAAAGGCCCCGCTCCAACCGACATCCGGCTTGGGGCAGGGCCTTTTCCCTGAAAATGGGCTATACATGAAGCAATTGATTGGAGAGAGCAAATTTGAAGGACAATTTTGTATCTGACCTGTTTTTTACCCTGGGTATGATTGGAAAAATTGCCACTGCCATTATAGCCAAAGTTACCGGCCTGCTGTTGGCCGGCATCGGCTGGGTCATCGTTTGCTGTGTGGCGGGATTATTTGTCCCCATGGGGAGCTCCATCTGTTTTGTCATCTTTAAACTGACGGGACTTCTCACATTGGGGTGGATCTGGATTTTGATTCCCCTTGTGCTGGACAGCTTTTACATTCACGGCCTTCTGAACATCTACACCGGAAATAGATAAAAAAACCTCCTCTGTTTTGACAGAGGAGGTTTTTTGCTTTACTTCTGCCGTTTCTCCGGCACAAAGAACATAAAGAACAGCGAGCTCACCAACAGGCAGTAGGGATAGAACAGATAGGGAATCACCTGGAAGGCGGTGACGGTGTGGCCCATGACCACTGCAGCGCTGAGGGCGTAGAGCATCTGGGCACCGTAGGGCAAAATCCCCTGAAATACACAGCCAAAGGTGTCCAGAATAGAGGCAGCCTTCTGGCTGGAGATACCGTATTCCCCGCTCATCTGCTTGGCGATGGGGCCGGCCATGACAATGGCCACAGTATTGTTGGCAGTGGCAATATCCATGGCTCCCACCAGCAGACCCATGCCCAGCTGACCGCCCCGGTTGCCCTTGAACACCTTATGGATGGCCGCCAGCAGGGCATCAAAGCCGCCATAGGCCCGGATCAGGCCGCACATGGCCGCCACCAGCATGGCCACCATGATGGTCTCAAACATGCC
The DNA here is from genome assembly GCA_902475455.1 of uncultured Eubacteriales bacterium. Taxonomy (GTDB): domain Bacteria; phylum Bacillota; class Clostridia; order Oscillospirales; family Oscillospiraceae; genus UMGS1766. Next base: position 2,868 of record CABRZO010000172.1, on the reverse strand, counting down.
GGAGGCCCCGGTGCCCATATTGCTCAGCAGATCCACCGGCGCGGTGGCTCCGGTGGCCAGCATGATGATGGAGCCGGAGGCAATGCCGATGAGCAGCACCACAAAGACGTTGATGCCTGCAATGCCCCCCACCAGCACCAGCAAATAGGGAATCAGCTGGATTAGGGAATAGTCGTTGGCCACAGAGCCGTTGAGCTCCACCTGCATGGATAGCACAATAATGATGATCAGGGTGACAATGGCCGCAGGCAGGGCAATCCAAAAGTTGGCCTTGAATTTGTCCCGCATGGCGCAGCCCTGGGTATTACAGGCGGCGATGGTGGTATCCGAAATGAAGGATAGGTTGTCCCCGAACATGGCTCCCCCCATCACCGAGCCGATGCACAGGGGCAGGCTGAATCCAGAGGCCTCGCTGACGGCAACGCCGATGGGGACAATCAGTGCGATGGTACCGCAGGAGGTGCCCATGGCGGTGGAGACAAAGCAGGACACCACAAACAGCACCGCCACCGCCAGCCGGGCCGGCAGCATAGACAGCATGAAGTAGGCCACGCTCTCGGCGCTGCTACGGCCCACCACTCCCACGAAAATACCGGCGGCCAGGAAAATCAGGATCATGGTCAAAATAGTGGGATCCCCCACCCCCTGGGCCATCAGCTTGATCTTCTCATCAAAGCTCACCGAGCGGTTTTGCAGGCACCCCACCAGAATGGCCGCCAGAAAGGCCACCACAATGGGGATGTTATAAAAGCCCATCTCAATTTTCATCACGTATTCAAAGACGATGCCCAGTCCCAAGTAGAGCACCAGAAATACCCCGATGGGCAACAGGGCAATCGCCCTTCCCTTTTTCTGTTCCATAGTTTATCGCTCCCTCATTTTCTTATTGTAAGGCCGATCTGCGCCCCATTTTTCTCTTTCTCCGGCAAATAAGTATCACTATCATACCATTTCGACGCCTTGAGCGCAAGCAAAAGCGGAAGGCAAACATTGCCTTCCGCTTTTGTGAAATCACGCCTGATAGCAAAACGGCGTTTTGAAAATGGCATCCACCTGGGGAAATTTACGGGCCAGATTGAGTACCCTGCCCTTCTGATCCAAAAAGCAGTGCTCCGACTCCCCGGTGGCCAGCAGCGCACCGGTGGCCCGAGAGCGCACCTCATAGCGCACCCCCAGCCGTACCCCGTTATAGGTGTCACAGGCCAGGAAAATCTCCACCGTGTCCCCGAATTTGGCAGAGACGTGATATCGGGCGGAACAGCTCACCACCGGGATCTGAATGCCCATGGCCTCAATCTGGGCAAAGGGCAGCCCCATCTGCTCAAACCAGTCCACCCGGGCCTCCTCGAACCAACGGATGTAGTTAGAGTGGTGGACAATGGCCATCTGATCGGTCTCATAGTATTGAATGCGGTGGGCATAGGGGATCAGAATCACAGGGGAACCCTTCTTTCCTTCATTCAGTTGAAATAATACTATTTATGTTTCCTTATTGTAGGAAGGCAGGCGGACGGGCACCGGCTGAAACACCTCGCCGTCCACCAGAGTCTCCACGGTTCCGGCGGAGAAATCCAGCATATGGGCGGCGTATTCCTCCGACTTCTCCTCGGGCACCAGCACCGTCAGCAGAATGTCGGCGCCGTACTCCGTGTCCTGGATCACCGCTCCGAACCGCTCCGTCTCCTGACGCAGCCGCTCAAAGAGGCTGTAAGAGCAGGGCACCAGGTGGCGCACCCAACGGCGCACCACGCTGACCCCCGCCGCATCCAGGGTATCCTTGGCGGAGCGGCTGTAGGCTCGGACCAGGCCGCCGGCTCCCAGCAGGATGCCCCCAAAGTAGCGGGTCACCACACACACCAGGTTGGTGACCCCCTCCTTCTCAAAGACCCCAAGCATGGGCTGGCCGGCGGTACCCTGGGGCTCTCCGTCGTCGGAGTAGCGGAGTACGCCCCCCTCCCGCAGCAGATAGCACCAGCAGTTGTGCCGGGCGTCGTGGTAACGGCGTTTCATCTCCTCCACAAAGGCCCGGGCCTCCGCCTCGGTCTCCACCGGCTTGACGTGGCCGATGAAGCGGGAGCGCTTTTCCACAAACTCCGTCTCTGAGGGACAAGTGGGAATATAATACTCCGTCATTGCTCCCAGTCCTCTTTGTGCTCCGGCAGCGGCGGATAGACAAAGGGCCGCAGCTGGCCCAGCAGCCGGGGCGTCAGCACTGCGGTGACCTGGATGGTATCGGCATACTCCACTTTCTCCACCTTGGCCTCCCGGTAGAGGGTATCCACCACGCCCCCCTGGTCATAGGGCAGGTGGAGTTCCACCCGCTTGGCCCCGGTGTCCAGCCGGTCGGCGATCATTTTGAGCATCTGATCCAGCCCCTCGCCGGTCTTGGCGGAGACGGAGACAATGTTCTCCCCGTGGGGACGGATTTCACCCACATAGAGGTCGGACTTGTTGAACACCTCCAGCCGGGGCGTGGTCTGGGCACCCAGCTCCCGGATCAGGCCGTCCACCACCTCCGCCTGCTCCCGCCACTCGGGGTTGGAGGCGTCGATCACGTGGATCAGCAGATCGGCATACTCCAGCTCCTCCAGGGTGGCCTTGAAGGCCTCCACCAGGTGGTGGGGCAGCTTGCGGATGAAGCCTACGGTGTCGGAGATCAGCACCGTGCAGGTGTCGGTGATCTCCAGCATCCGGGTGGTGGTATCCAGGGTATCGAAAAGCCGGTTGTTGGCGGGAATGGCGGCGCCGGTGAGCTTGTTCAGCAGGGTGGATTTGCCCGCGTTGGTGTAGCCCACAATGGCCACCACCGGCACCTCATTTTTGATGCGGCGCTCCCGCTGGACCCCCCGGATCCTGCGCACCTCCGCC
>CABRZO010000171.1 GCA_902475455.1 uncultured Eubacteriales bacterium | reverse complement strand
CCTTTCCCGGCGTTGTGTACCCTCAGCCGCCGCTCCGGGTCGTCGGTATAACCGGTGTACAAAGTGTCGTCGGCACACCGGAGCATGTAGACATAATAACTCATAAATGGCAACTCCACCCCAGTTTGACAAAATCCTCCGGCAGCGGGGCCATCCACTGGAATGATTCCCCGGTAAAAGGATGGCGCAGCACAACCCGCCAGGAGTGGAGGGCAGGCCGGTCCAGCACCGGCTCCCCACCGTATTCCGTATCTCCCAGCAGCGGACAGCCCAAAAAAGCCAGATGCACCCGGATCTGGTGGGTCCGTCCCGTGTGGAGTTTCAGCCGCAGCAGAGCGCCATCCCCTTGGGCCTCCAGGGTATCGTAGTCAGTTCTGGCGATCTTGCCCCTCTCGTCCACCTGGTAACGGTTCAGTTCTCCCGGCACCGGGCCGATGGGGGCGTCGATTTGTCCCCTGAGGGGCTGGGGCGGACGCCGGGTCAGAGCCAGGTATTCCCGGCAAAAGCCGTCTGTGTGGAGCAGACTCTGGAGAGCTTCGTGGGCTTCGGCGCTCTTGGCCGCCAGCATCAGCCCGGAGGTCCCCTTGTCCAGCCGGTTCACCGGTCGGAAGGGCAATTGCTCTCCCCGCTGGCCCAAAACCCAGCTGAGGCGATTGCCCAGGGTGTCGGCATAGTGGCCGGGCCCCGGGTGTACCGGCAGCCCGGCGGGTTTGTTGAGCACCAGCAGCCATTGGTCCTCATAGAGAATATCCACGCCGCCAGGCGTCTGGTCCAGCACCACGGTGTCCCGCTCCGGCAGCGTGATCACCAGGCGCTGACCTTGAGAAACCCGGTGGTCTGAAAACACCCGCTCCCCCTCCAGGCGAATGCCGTCGGGGGCAAATTTGGCCCGCTTGATCCGGGTGGCGGACAAGCCCAGTCCCCGGCGCATCACCTGCTCCACGGTGCAGCCCTCCAGCTCCGGGGGAATTCGGATCTCAAAGACGCGCATGGAGGCTCAGAACCGGCCGGCGCCCCGCAGCTTCAGAATGGTCTGGGCGATCATCTTGCAGTGGTCAAAGGCGATGCCGTCGGACTCAAAGGCTCCCACATGGTACTCGGATCCCAGGGCGGTATGGCGGAGCTCCACCTGAACCTTGGCCCGCAAGACCTCATCCTCCCGGGTGAGCTTCAGCTTCATGACGTCCCCGGCCAGACGGTACTCCACCTGGAACCAGGCCGCCTCTGCGGCGTCGTCGTCCCCCTTAACGTTGAGCTTGCTGCGCTCGGCAATGGCGGCATAGGCGCAGGACATGGTCCAGCCCCGGGGGTCTCGGTCCGGGCCACTGAACAGGCCAATCTCTGAAAGAGCCAACCCCCGGACATGGGTCTCCTCCTCCAGTTCCCGGGCGGCGGCGTCCTCGGTAAACTCCTCCGGCTCCACAAAACCCCCAGGCAGCGCCCAACAGCCCAGCCAGGGGTGGTTGCCCCGGCGGATCATCAACAACTCCGGCGCCTTACGCTCCAGGGAGAAGATCAGCAGATCCACCGTCACACTGGGGTGGGGATAGTCCTTCGGTTGGTATGCGGCCAGAAATTCCTCCAAGGTCTGGCCCGCCTTGTTTCTCAACGGTCTTTCACCCATAAGATCACATCCTTTCTACCCTAAAGCTACCGCCCTGAAACGGATTTGTCAAGGGGCGGCAGAACCCTTGCATCCCGGCCGGCGGGCGGATATAATAAGAGGAAATCCAAGGAAGGAGCACAACCCAGATGCATGATGAATTGACAGCCCAGGACATTGAGCAGATGCGGGCGGAACTACGGCAGCACAAGACCGTCAATCTGCCCCAGCTCATCGCCGCGGTCCAGGAGGCCCGGGCGTTTGGAGACCTGAGTGAAAATTTTGAATACAAGGCGGCCAAGCAGGAGCTGAACAAGTGCAAGCGCCGCATCCGCTATCTGGAGGGGATGATCTCCTCCGCCCGGGTGATCTCCGACGACTCCAAGGCCGACGAGGTGGGGCTCTATGACAAGGTCACCGTCCGGATTCCCAGCATGGGGGACAAGGAGATGGTATATCAGCTGGTCACCACTATGCGGGCCGACGCCCTGAAGGGCCTCATCACCCGGGAATCCCCGGTGGGCAAAGTGCTGGCGGGCAGCCACGCCGGCGACACCGTCCACATCCAGGTCAACCCGGAATTCGGCTACGACATGGTCATCGTCTCCATTGAGAAGCAGGAGGATGACGGCAGCATTCAGATCAATGCCTATTGACCTTTCCAAATGGCCGGCGGTGGAAGACAACTGGGGGCCAGATGGAATCACCAAATAGAAGACGCAATTACCCAACGGGCTTACGATCTGCTAATAGCAGACCGTAAGCCCGTTTCTTCGCTTTCACAAAAACCTTCGATTCCTTTTCCCGCAATTTACAAACCATGCCCTTCCCCCAATGAGTGGCTATTGACATTACCTCATCCCTTCGCTATATTTATATATAGATAATCTATACATGAGTTCGATCTGCCAAGGGGGGTATCATAATGACCGGAAAAAAGCAGACCACCATGGGCACCATACCGCTGTTGCTGCTGAAGCTGCTGGCCCAGGAGGACATGTACGGCTATCAAATCATTGAGGAGCTCTACCTGCGCTCCAACCACACCTTTGAACTGAAGGCCGGGTCGCTATATCCAGTGCTCCACACCCTGGAACAGCAGGGGTTGGTCTCCTGCTACAACAGGGACACCTCCGAAGGCCGGGTGAGAAAATATTATCACCTGACCGATGCAGGGCGGAAAGAGCTGACGGCCAAGGCAGAACAGTGGCACGCCTATGTGAATGCGGTCAATTCCGTACTGGAGGAGGGTGGTTACTGTGCCGCACACTGACGCCATGGAGGCTTATCTGCAGCAGGTCCTCCAACAGATCCGCTGGAAGCGGGCCCGTCATGTGATCAGTCGGGAGTTGCAAAACCACCTGGAGGACCAATATGACGCCCTGCTGGCAGCCGGGCTGTCCCCTGACCAGGCGGAGCAAGAGACGGTACGTCAGATGGGGGATCCGATCTCTGTGGGCCAGGCCCTGGACAAGCTCCACCGGCCCCGACTGGAGTGGGGACTTCTCTGGCCGGTGCTGTTGCTGCTGGGCTGCGGCTGGGTTGTCCGCATGGCTCTCGCCGGGGACCAATGGCTTCAGGCCCTCCCCGGCCAGCTGATGCCTCTGGCAATCGGCTTGATTCTGGGCATTCTGCTTTACTTCTGGAACGACAAATTGTTATACGAGAAACCGGTTCAACTGGCTTATTTGCTGGCGCTGGTCCCCTTTTTTGCCGGGCGTTTTTACTCCAGTGCTTTTGATCTCACCTTTGACCAAGGGCTATTGCTGTTGCCTCTGGCCATGGGGCTCATGGCCTACAGCATGCAGGGGCACGGCTGGCGCGGAATCTCCGCCGGACTGGGTCTGGAATTTCTGCTGATTGTGGCCGGCATACAGGCCAAAGCCTTTTACTTCACCTGTTTTCTGGCGTTGTACAGTCTGGCTCTGCTGCTGTATCAGGCTATCAAAGATCCCATGGGCCGGAACCGCTGCGTCGGCATGGGACTGGTACTGGCTTTTCACGCCGCGGCTGTAGCGGTGGTTTGGATGCTCCGTGACGCTCTGACCGGGTTTTTGCCCGCCAACGGGGCCGAGTTTGGGGCCACCTCGCTGCCCTGGCGGGTATTCTGGAACAGCGGATGGTTTTCCGGCGGCACCGTTCAGCTCCAGAAAAGTGAAATTCAGACGCTTCAAAACCACTTTGGACTGGCCTGGCTGGTCCACCAGTACGGCCTGGTGGTGGCCCTGGTGCTGTTTGGACTCCTCCTGGCCCTGTTTGTCCAGGGATTCCGAATCTGTCGGAGACAGAGCAGCTCCTTCGGCAGATACTGCTCCCTTGCCCTCCTGTCCACTCTGGCTTTTGAGTCCCTGGGGTATTTGGTCCAATGCATGATCGGACTGCCCTCGGCTCACTTTTTCCTCCCCTTAGTGGACTCCAGCGGCCCGGCCCTGACGCTGGTTCTGGCCCTGCTGGGGCTGCTGTTGGGAATGTTCCGGCAGAATACCATTCTCGACCCCTGCCAGCTGCACCACTGGTTCCTGGGAGAGGTGGTTTGCTGACTTTTCTCGCTTTTATCTCCTTTAAGAGCAAAAAATCCCCTTCGCAATTCTGCGAAGGGGATTTGCTTTACAGTCGTTAATTCGACGTGATTCGTCGCTGCACACTGTAATGCAAAAATGCATTACAGATCTTATTTTCCAACCTGTTTCATGGACAGAGAGATGCGCTTTTTCTTCTCCTCCACCCCCAGCACCACTACTTTGACCACGTCGCCCACGCTCAGCACCTCGGAGGGGTGTTTCAGGTAGCGGTTGCAGATCTCGGAGATGTGGACCAGGCCGTCCTGGTGGACGCCGATGTCCACAAACACGCCGAAGTCCACCACATTGCGGACGGTGCCGGAGAGCTCCATGCCAGGTTTCAGATCCTTAAGTTCCAGCACATCGGTGCGCAGGATGGGGGCGGGCAGCTCGTCCCGGGGATCCCGGCCCGGCTTCAGCAGCTCCTTGGCCACGTCCCGGAGGGTGAGCATACCGGCGCCACAGAACTCCTCGGCCCGCTTGTCCCCCACCTGCTCCAGCCGGGCGGGCAACTCCTTCAGATCGCCTCGGGCCACGTCCTCCAGGGTGTAGCCGCAGAGGGTGAGCAGCTTTTCCGCCGCCTCATAGCTCTCCGGGTGAACGGCGGTGTTGTCCAGCACCAGTTTGCTCTCGGGCACCCGCAAAAAGCCGGCGCTCTGCTGGTAGGCCTTGGGGCCCAGTTTGGGCACCTTCAGCAACTGCTTCCGGGCAGTGAAGGGGCCGTTCTCCTCCCGATAGGTGACGATATTCTTGGCGGTGGTGGCGTTGAGCCCGGACACCCGCTTCAACAGCGAGGGGGAGGCGGTGTTCACGTCCACCCCCACCGCATTGACGCAGTCCTCCACCACCCCGTTCAGGGTCTCGTCCAGCCGGGCTTGGGGCATATCGTGCTGGTACTGGCCCACGCCGATGGCCTTGGGGTCGATTTTCACCAGCTCCGCCAGCGGATCCTGCAAGCGG
>CABRZO010000170.1 GCA_902475455.1 uncultured Eubacteriales bacterium | reverse complement strand
GGGGGGTGAACAGCTCCTCGGGGATGTCCAGCATCTGATAGACGAAGCCGGAGTACAGGTCCACGTTGGCGCACAGCAGCTTGTCGTGGCCGGTCTCCTGGGCAAAGACCTGGGGGGTGAGCCGCTCCACCGACTCGATGAGGTCCAGCTGCTCCGTCATGCCCTTCTCCTGGGCCAGCTTCCGGGCGAATTTCTTCAGGATAACGGCCCGGGGATCGCTCATGGTGTAGATGGCGTGGCCCATGCCGTAGATCAGGCCGGAGCCGTCGCCCATCTCCTTGTGGATGATCTTCCGGAGGACGGAGCACACTTCCTCGTCGTCCTTCCAGTCTCCCACGGAGTCCCGGATCAGATTCAGCATCTGATTGGCCTTGATGTTGGCGCCGCCGTGCCGGGGCCCCTTCAGGGAGCCCACCGCCGCGGCGATGGAGGAGTAGAAGTCGGTGTGGGAGGAGGAGATGACCCGGCAGGTGAAGGCGCTGTTGTTGCCGCCGCCGTGCTCGGCGTGGAGCACAGGTCCAGCAGCTTGGCCTCGCTGTCGGTGAATTTGTTGTCCTTCCGCATGGAGTAGAGGAAGTTCTCCGCCAGGGACAGGCCGTCCTGGGCCCGATGGAGGTAAAGGGAGTCGTGGTCGAAATAGCACCGCTTGGCGGCGTAGGCGTGGGCCACGATCATGGGGGTCCGGGCCACCAGGCTGATGGCCTGGCGCAGCTCGTTCTCCAGAGTCATAACCTCCGCCTCATCGTCATAGGAATAGAGAGCCAGCACACTGCGGGCGATCTTGTTCATCACGTTGTTGGAGGGGGCCTTCAGAATCATGTCCTCGGTGAACATGGGGGGCAGAGGCCGCAGCTGAGAGAGCAGCTGGGTGAATTTCCCCAGCTCCTCCTGATTGGGCAGCCGGCCCATCAGCAGCAGGAAGGCGGTCTCCTCAAAGCCGAACCGGTCCTCGGACACAAAGCCCTGGATCAGATCCTCCACACTGATGCCCCGGTAGAAGAGCTTGCCGGGCATGGGGACCTTTTCGCCGTCCTCCACATAGTAGCCCTGGACGGAGCCCACCTGGGTGAGGCCCGCCATGACGCCGGTGCCGTCGGCGTTGCGGAGCCCCCACTTGATGTCGGCGTGGTGATCCTGGTCCCGGCGAATGTTGTTGTTGTCGGGGTAGAGGGCGGTCAGCTCAGCCAAAAAGGCATCCGCCTCTTCCTTTGAATGAAAACGAAAGTTTTCTTGCATAATAGATATCTCCTTTCAGGAGGATTCGTTTGCTTTCAAAACAGAAGTATACCCCTGAATTCCCAGCATGTCAACGTAAAAAAGAGAAAAATGCCAATTATATTCACAGGATACAGCAAGCACGAAAAGAGGACGGATTATGAAACATGAATTTCACAAGGAAAAATATTTCAAAAACCAGCTGCGGCTGTTGGCGGCGGCCTTTGTGCTGGCCCCGGCGGCGGTGGTGGCGCTGACGCTGTTGTGTCTGGGCCGGGGGCTGCTCTCCCAGGCCCGGCAGGAGGCCCCGCTGCTGTCGGTGGAGCTCCCCCTGGCCGCCCCCATGGAGGAGGAGACAGAAACGGAGGGCTCCGCTGAGTCCACCGAGGCCGAGGTCCAGCCGGAGGGGACGGAGGCCGCCGCCGACGGGGAGGCCGCCCAGGCCGACGGGCAGGAGACGGCCCTCTTTGATCAGAGCGTCACCCTGACGGTGGAGATCGGGGACACGGTGCAGGAGTTCACCCTGGGGGATTACCTCTGGGGGGTGGTGGCGGCGGAAATGCCCGCCAGCTTTGAGGAGGAGGCGCTGAAAGCCCAGGCGGTGGCGGCCCGGACCTATACGGTGTATAAGCTGCTCCACCCCACCGACGCCCACGAGGCGGACCTATGCAGCGATACGGGCTGCTGTCAGGCCTGGATCAGCGTGGAGGAGCGGATGGAGAAGTGGGGGGAGGAGGCGGAAACCCTGGCGGCCAAGGTGACCCAGGCGGTCACCGAGACCGACGGCATGACGGTGTGCTATGAGGGTGAGCCCATCCAGGCGGTGTTCCACGCCGCCAGCGACGGCACCACCCGGTCCGCCCAGGAGGTCTGGGGGACTGACGTGGCCTATCTCCAGAGCGTCTCCAGCCCCGAGGGGGAGGAGGTGCCCAACTATTACAGCACCGTCCAGGTCTCCGCCGCCGACTTCAGCGCCGCCCTGGCCGGGGCGGGTCTGGGCTGCGACCTCTCCGGGGCGGTGGAGAGCTGGATCGGGGAGATCCGCTACGATGAGGTGGGCCTCAGCGAAGCGGTGGTCATCGGGGGGGTGGAGGTGCCCACCGCAACCCTGCGGACCCTGTTCTCCCTGCGGTCCTCCAGCCTCAGCCTGGAGGCGGCGGGGGACACCGTCACCTTCTACGTCACCGGCTACGGCCACGGGGTGGGCATGAGCCAGTACGGGGCCAACGCCATGGCCGGCCAGGGCAAGGGCTGGCAGGAAATTTTAACCTGGTACTATTCCGGCACCACTGTGGAAAATCTTGCTGACAAAGGGCTGAATTTGGGGTAAAATAAAGGGCGGGAGCGTGGAAAACGCCCCCGCCCCTTTGATTTTTTCTCCCTTGTGGGTTTGTTGTAAAGGATGTGTCCCCATGAAACGCTGTCGTTATCTGATTGCCCTGGTGGTGGCCGCCCTGGTGGGGGCGGCCCTCCAGGTCTGGTGCCAGACCACCGGCTTTGACCCGGTGACCCGGCTGGTGGTGGCCGGTTCCCCGGCGCTGCTGGCGGTGCGGATTTACTTTTTCGCGGTGCCGGTGGTATTTCTGCTCTCCAGCCTGCCCCTCCGGGGCCGGAAGGCCTCGGGCGGGGGGGAGCTCTACGGCACCCTGGGCCGGGGCGGCCGGTTTCTGGGTGTGCTGGCGGGGCTGCTGTGGCTGGCCGGAGGCCTGCTGCGGCTGGCGGAAGATGTGACCCCCCTGCTGCACCGGCGCTGGACCGGCCTGGGGGACTGCCTGGTGGACGGGCTGCTCTGCCTGGGGGGCGTCTGCCTGATCTGGCTGGCGGCGGGGCCGAAAAAGCCCCGGCCCCAGAGCCTGCCGGCCCTGATTCCGGGCTTCGGGGCCTGCTTCTGGCTCATCACTTTCTACCACACCCAGTCCCGGGACCCCATTGTGGTCCGCTATGTCTGGACCCTGCTGTGCCTGATGGCGGCGGTGCTGGCCCTCTATCACCAGGCCGCCTACTGCTTCGGTCGCCCCGCCCCGGTGCGCACCCTGTTTTTCACCCTCACCGCCGGGGCCTGGGCCTTTGCCGCCCTGCCCTCGGCCGCGGAGCTGTCCCAGTCCCTGCTGCTCACCGGCCTGGGCTGCTGGATGCTGCTGCAAAGCCTCTTGATTCCCAACGCCCCGGCGGCGGAGGATGCCCCCCAGACCTCCGGAGCGCCGGAGGAGTCAGGGCCTGACCTGTAAGAAAACGCCGCCCCCGGTTTTTAAAACCGGGGGCGGCGTGTCTCTCTTCCGGGAAGCCTGCCAGGGAAACGGTAGGGCGGCCCCTTGGGGCCGCCCTTTTCGTTTCGTCGAAGTTTTCCGGTGGGGGCGAGACGGCGGGGGCAAGTCCCCCGCCCTACGGGTGCTATTCCAGGCAAGAACAAAAAACCGCCCCCATCCGACGGATGGGGGCGGTACTCATTTTAATATTACAGATCGCTGAGATCCAGGTAATCCATGGGGTTCATGGTTTCCGCCACATAGAGGCCGCTGAACTCGCCGGAGCGCACCTCAAAGTGAAGGTGGACGCCGGTGACCCGGCCGGTGGCCCCCATGGCGCCAATCTGCTCACCCTGCTCCACCGTATCCCCCACGCTGACGTAGATGGCGGAGTTGTGGGCATAATAGGTGTGGGTGCCGTTGTCGTGCTGAATCACAATCAGGTTGCCGTAGCCGCCGTCGTCCCAACCGGCGTAGACCACGGTGCCGCCCCGGGCGGCCAGGATGGCGGTGCCGCTGGCGGCGGCGATGTCGATGCCGGAGTGCTTGCGGTTGGCGCCGTTGATGGTGTCAATGCCGTAGCTGCCGGTGTAGGAGCCCTGGGCGGGCCAGATGAACTCGGGACGCTCCTGGGTGCCCACATGGATCTCGGTGTTCCGGGCGGACACCATCACGGTGTTGCTGACGGTCTTGGTGAGCTTGGTCTCGCCGTTGATGCTGATCACGTCGGAGACCACCCGGCGCAGGCCGGTGGAGCCCTCCTGAGTGTAGCTCTCGTCCACATAGAGGGTGTCATCCTCCACAGTGATGGTCTCGTAGGGGATCTCCAGGGTCTCGGTGACCTGGCTGACGGTCTGCACCGACAGCTTGTCGGTGAGGGCCTCCAGGATGTCCGCCTCCTCCCGGGCCACGTCGGTGGTCAGGGGGTCGGTGACCTCGTAGATCTGCACATCGCTGAGCACCTGGAGGGAGGTGACATCGGCGGTATCATAGGAGTCCACCACCGACTCATAGAGCCGGTCCAGGGTGGCCTGATCCTCGGCGGCCCCCAGCATCTGGCCGTCCACGGCGATGACCCAGGCGGGATCCGCGGCGGTGGGGGCGGCCAGGGCGGAGGTGGCGCCGATGCCGCCGGCACAGGCCAGAGCCAGGGCGATCACCGGCATGGCCCCCAGTACCGGGTGGCGGCTGGCCACCTGACGGAAGAACTCCTTTATATTCTGCTGCATGGCAGATAACACACCTTTCTGATTGGTAACAAGCAAAAGACAAATTAGATTCAATCGGTAACAAGAAGTAACAAAATGAATGATACACGAAACTGACTGCACTGTCAACCACTAGATCTAGTGAAAAACCCGTGGCGGCGGTGATTTGGCCCAAAATAGGGGATGGGTTGCGGAGTTGTTGCAATTTCCGGCGGATTAGGGTAAAGTTACGATAGTGACAAAAACGAGAGGGGACTGATTCCCGTGCGGGACGGTTTTATTAAGGTAGCGGCGGCCACTCCGGCCATCCGGGTGGCGGACTGCGGATATAATGGGGGGCAGATTGTGGCCCTGATGGGCCGGGCGGCGGAACAGGGGGTCAAGGTGGTCTGTTTCCCGGAGCTCTGCGTCACCGGCTACACCTGCGGCGACCTGTTCTTGCAGGACACCCTGCTCCAG
>CABRZO010000169.1 GCA_902475455.1 uncultured Eubacteriales bacterium | reverse complement strand
GGTACAGAAGCTCCAGCTCCTTGGGGGGCGTGTCCACCCGCTTGCCGTCCACCAACAGCTCGTAGGAGTCCAGGTTGATGACCAGCTTGTCAAAGGTGAGCTTCTTTTCGGCGGCGGTGTTTTCCCCGTCCCCGAAGCGGCGCAGCACTGCGTGGATCCGGGCCAGCACTTCCTTCATGTCAAAGGGCTTGACGATGTAGTCGTCGGCCCCCATCTCCAGGCCGTTGACCTTGTCCTCGGTCTGGCCCTTGGCGGTCATCATGATAATGGGGGTCTTGCTCGCCTCCCGGATCTTGCGGCAGACCGCCCAGCCGTCCATGACCGGCAGCATGATGTCCAGCAGCACCAGATTGGGGTCCCAGGAGCGGAACTCCTCCACCCCCTTGCCCCCGTCCGGGGCGATGCGGGTCTCAAAGCCCTCCTTCTCCAGATAGAGCTGGAGTAGCTGGGCGATGTTGCTGTCGTCTTCCACGATAAGTACCTTCGTTGCCATCACGAGCACCTCTTTTTTTGCGTTGCTTAAGGTCTATTGTACTGAAAATACCAAAAAGGCGGTGAATTTTTTGTAAATACTCGGGGTTGAACCGATTATTTCCCCGAACCCTCCAAAACCGCCAGCCCCCGGTCCAGGGCCTTGGCCACCAGGGCATCCTCCCCGGGGGAGCGGAGGTAGCGCTGGGCCAGCTTCATCAGGGTCAGAATCAGCGGTTTGGGGGCCTGGGTCTCCAGGGCCTGCAAAGCCAGCCCCGCCAGAGCCCGATCACTCTGGCCCGAAGGAGTCCTGAAAGCCCGGCGCTGGACCAGCCGGAGCAGCACCGCCGGGTTGCCCCGGTCCAGCCGGGCGGCAATCTGGGGCTGGGGTCGGCCCAGCAGGGCATTGATACGCCAGGATTCCGCCGAGATCCGGGCGGGAAAATCGGGGATGGGCGGCAGAGGGGGCAGGGGCATCGGGGTTCTGTCGGGCTGCCAGGCCCGGGCCTGCTGCCACCATTCTTCCGACAGGTCAAAGGCAATCCAGCCCCAGTTGGGATAACACCGGGTAAAATAGGGGTGGGGCCCCACCCGCTGGGCCAGCAGAGCCGGGTCTGCCCCCAGAATTTCAGCGTAGGGGGAGGCCAGATCCCCACCGTCACCCTCGGGGGAGAAGAGAATTCGAACCGGGGCCGACGGGCTGCCCTCCGGGTTGCCTTCCCGGAGCGCCCGGGTCAGCAGGGTCCGGGCGGCCTCCTGGGCGGCGGCAATGGGACCGGTGGGGGTCAGCATTTGACCGGGGAGGACTCCCGCACGTCGATGCGGAACAGGCTCTGGCCCATCAGGGTATGATTGATTTCAATGTCGTAATCAATCTCCAGCTTGCCCCCATCCTGGTCCAGGGTGGAGTGGAGCTTCCGGGCCAGAATGCCGATCTCCATGCTGCCAAAGGGGGTGGAGTAGAGGGACATGTGGCGGCGGCCCGTCTCAAATACCATCTGGGAGCTGACGCTGCCGGTGCGCAGCAGAGTGACCCGCTCCGGTTCCACCTGGAACACGGTAGTGGTACCCTCCATACCGGTGAGCTCGCTCTCCTGGTAGGACAGCAGCAGGCTGCCCTCGGTCTCCTCCAGCTTGCCCTCGGTGACCAGTTCAATGTTGTCGCTGTCCATCCCGGCATAGTGCTGCATGCCCTGAATGGAGATGATGACGTCTTTTTCCATAGTAGTAAACTCCGGTTTCTGAAATTCTTGATGTGACCGGCCGGATGGGGTGGGTCAGTAGTTTTCGATGGCGATCTGCTCCACCGGCTCGGTGACCTCCCGGCCCAGGAAGATGGAGGCCAGGTCGTGGAAGCTGTCCACGCTGTCGCTGACATACCAGCGGTACTGGCCCACCTGATCCGGGTCCGCCTCCCGCTGCTGCTGCCGCAACCAGCCCTGGAGCTGGTCGGCCACGGCGGCGCCGGAGTCGATGAGGGTGACTTCGGGGCCCATGTACTGACTAATCACGTCGGTCAGCAGGGGGTAGTGGGTGCAGCCCAGCACCAGGGTGTCCACCCCGGCCTGGCGCAGGGGGGAGAGGTATTCCGCCACCACCGTCTCGATGACGATATCCCCGGGCCGGGTGCGGCCGTTTTCCACCAGGGGGACGAAGAGGGGGCAGGGCTGGTCAAAGAGCTGGGCCGCCGGGTTATGGCTGGTGATGATCCGCTCATAGGCCCCGGTGCGGATGGTGGCGGGGGTGGCGATGATGCCGATCTTTCCATTGCGGGTCCGCTGGGCCGCCTGGAGGGCGGTGGGGGCCACCACCCCGAACACCGGCTCCCGCTGCTGCCGGGCCAGCTGGGCCAGGGCGATGGAGGACACAGTGCCGCAGGCGATGACGATGGCCTTCAGGTCAAAGGTGCGAAGAAAGTTGACATCCTGGGCGGCGTAGCGGAGAATGGTCTCCCGGGAGCGGGTGCCGTAGGGGACCCGGCCGGTGTCGCCGAAGTAGATGATGTTTTCATTGGGCATCAGGGCAGCCAGACGGCGCACGGCGGTCAGCCCCCCCAGGCCGGAATCAAACACGCCGATGGGGCGGTTGTCCATGGGGATTACCTCCATTATCTGCCCATTGGGCAGGCTTTATTTCAGGGATAAAATCCTTTTGCTTTAATATCCTATGATACCATAACAGATAAAACAAGTAAATCATTTCCCGCATTTTGCCGGTGATTTCCAGGGGGGCGGAGGCCCGGCGCACATTTGACTTTCCGGAAGAATATATTATAATAATGCTACCGGCGGGGCGAACGCCCGCCCCGGGACCGGTTTCAGTCTGTTCAGCAGAGGAGGCGATCCCCGTGGATCTTCATTTGACATCCAAGCAGTTCAGAAGATTGTTGGATATGGCCTATATCGGAAACTGGGTGCTCAATTCCGCCCGGGGGGACGATCGGTTCCAGGACTATGACGAGGTGGAGTCGCTGCTGTTCTCCAAGGCCGCCGAGGCGGGAATGCCCACTCTGGCGGAGGTATGGCAGGGCGAGGTGGTGCCCTCCCGGGCTTTTGCCGAAGGTGGGATCCACGAGGCCATTGCCGACTATGAGGACGCGGTGTTCTTCGACATCCTGGCGGAGGAACTGGCCCGGCGGGATATGGACGACGCCCCCATCGACGAGTCCAATTTTGCGGAGCTCACCCGGCGGATGGACGCCTATATGGCGGAGTTCGAGGCCCATGGCACCGACCACGTCCAGGTGGAAAGCGATCTGATCTGAATTTGGAACATTTTGCCGCAGAACGCCTTTTGTTCTGCGGCATTCTTTTAGGGCGCCGCTGGCGGCGCGAAAAGTTAAGAAAAAGTTACAATTGCGCTCTTGACGAACCAGAGCGGAAAGCATATGATAGACAAAGCTATGAAAATGGCAGAAAAAGATACAGGTAAGAGCAAGAGGAGGATCACCAAATGGACCATTTGGACGCTCTGGAGGCACAAAGCATCTACATCCTGCGGGAGGCATACAAAAAGCTGGGTAAGCTGGGTATGCTCTGGAGCATCGGCAAGGACTCCACCGTGCTGCTTTGGCTGGCAAAGAAGGCGTTTTTCGGTCACTGTCCGTTTCCCTTTATCCATGTGGACACCACCTATAAAATTCCCGAGATGATTGCCTTCCGGGACAAGGTGGCCAAGGAGCTGGATCTGGATCTGATCGTCCATACCAATACCGCCGCCCTGGAGGCGGGGATGAATCCCAAGGACTACCCCAAGCTGGTGTGCTGCAAGGCCCTGAAGACCGACGCACTGCAGCAGGTCATCAAGCAGTATGAGTTTGACGGCCTCATCGTCGGCGTCCGCCGGGACGAAGAGGGCAGCCGCTCCAAGGAGCGGGTGTTCTCCGAGCGCAACGCCAACGACGAGTGGGACTACACCAACCAACCCCCGGAGCTCTGGGACCAGTTCAAGACCGACTTCCCCAAGGGCAACCACATCCGGGTCCATCCCCTGCTGGCCTGGAGTGAGATTGATATCTGGGAGTACATCCGCCGGGAGAATATCCCCATCATTGACCTCTATTTTGCCAAGGACGGTTACCGCTACCGCTCTCTGGGCTGCGCCCCCTGCACCGGCAAGATCAAGTCCAATGCCACCACGGTGGACGAGATCATCGAGGAACTGCGCCACACCACCACCGGCGAGCGGGCCGGCCGGGCCCAGGACCAGGAGGACGCCTACGCCATGCAGAAGCTCCGCAAGGACGGATACATGTAAGGGAGAGGGAGCAAACAGATGAATACCGAACGTGAAATTCTGAATATCGTGGTGGTGGGCCATGTGGACCATGGCAAATCCACCTTTATCGGCCGGCTGCTCTACGACACCCACTCCCTGCCCCAGGGCACCGTGGACAAGGTGATGCGGATCTCCAAGGAGAGCGGCAAGCCCTTTGAGTACGCCTATCTGCTGGACGCCTTCGAGGAGGAGCAGAAGCAGAACATCACCATCGACACCACCCAGATCCAGTTCCAGACGGACAAGCGGGACTATGTGATCATCGACGCCCCGGGCCACAAGGAGTTCCTGAAGAACATGATCTCCGGCGCCGCCGACGCCGAGGCCGCCTTTTTGATGGTGGACGCCCACGAGGGGGTCCAGGAGCAGTCCAAGCGCCACGCCTATCTGCTCTCGCTGCTGGGCATCAAGCGCTGCTATGTGCTGGTGAACAAGATGGACCTGGTGGGATACAGCCAGGAAGTCTTTGACCAGATCCAGCGGGATATGGAGGAATATCTGAACGCCCTGCATGTCCACCCCATCGGCTATATTCCCATCTCCGCCTTTGAGGGCCAGAACATCACCCAGCCCAGCGAAAAGCTGTCCTGGTGGCAGGGCATGACCGCCCTGGAGGCCATGGACTCCATTGAGAAGGAGAAGGGCCTGGAGCACCGGGCCCTCCGGTTCCCTATTCAGGACGTGTACAAGTTCGATGACCGGCGGATCATCGCCGGCCGCATCGAGTCGGGTACCCTGTCCGCCGGGGACGAGATCACCATCTACCCCGAGGGCAAGACCACCCGGGTGAAAACCGTGGAGTACTGGGCCCCTCGGGACAAGAAGAGCACCCTCAAGGCCGGGGAGAGCGTGGGCATCACCGTCACCGACGAGTTTTTCAACAA
>CABRZO010000168.1 GCA_902475455.1 uncultured Eubacteriales bacterium | reverse complement strand
CCCCCGGAGGACTCTTGCAGTCCTTCGGGGGCTTTGCTATAATGTCCCTTTGTCAGATATCTGCGCGTCCTGCACCAAGACGCCGAAAGGAAGGTATTTTTCTATGTCCAATCGTGTCAAGGGGGCTTTGCTGACCTCCTTTGGTGGCACTTGCTGGGGGGTCTCCGGCTGCATCGGCCAATACCTGTTTTCCCGCCAGGGGATGGACTCCACCTGGCTGGTGCCCATCCGCCTCTTTTGCGCCGGAGTGCTGATGTGCCTCTATTTCCTGATCCGGGACCGGAAACAGCTTTTCGCCCCCTGGAAAACCCGCCGCAACGCCATTGATCTGGTGATCTACGGACTGGCGGGCGTCAGCGCCTGCCAGTTTCTCTACTTCTTTACCATCCAGCATTCCACCGCCGGAGTGGCCACCATTCTGCAGGACCTGTTTCCGGTGATGGTGCTGGGCATCACCTGTATTTCCGGCCACCGCTGGCCCCGGATCACCGAGGTGGGCTCCATCCTGCTGGCCCTGGCCGGGGTGTTTCTGCTCACCACCCACGGCAGTTTTACCGATCTGGCCATCTCCCCTATTGCCCTGGGCTCCGGCGTACTCAGTGCCGTCTGCGTGGTCATCTATAACATGTGGCCCAAGAATCTGCAGCGGCAATTCACCACCCCCATGCTTCAGGGCTGGGCCTTTCTCATGGGAGGAACCCTGTTTCTGCTGCTGTTCCGGCCCTGGACCATGGGCTATGTGCCCAACGCCATCGGCATTCTGGGCATTGCCGGTGTGGTGCTCATCGGCAACATCCTGGCCTTCAGCTGCTATATGCAGGGGGTCAAACTCATCGGCCCCCAGAAGGCCAGTCTGTACAGCTTTGCCGAGCCGGTGGCCGCCGCCCTCATCAGCACTCTGCTGCTGGGCAGTCCCTTCACCTTCTGGGACGCCCTGGGCTTTATCTGCATCTTTGTCATGCTGATGCTGCTAAGCCTGCCGGAGCGCAAAACGGTGGCCGCCTAAAGTCTCCCTTGCTATCTTGTATCTATTGTGTTATATTTGATACAATATGTAGTAGACAGGGAGGAGTCCCCATGAATTACGCCACCATCAAATCCTACGACGTGGCCAACGGCCCCGGGGTTCGGGTCAGTCTGTTTGTCTCCGGCTGTACCCATCACTGCAAGGGCTGCTTCAACGCAGAGACCTGGGATTTCAACTATGGCAAACCCTTCACCCCGGAGGTGGAGGATCAGATTATAGATTATCTGAAGCCCTGGTACATTCGGGGCTTTTCCCTGCTGGGGGGCGAGCCCTTTGAACCGGAGAACCAGAAGGCGTTGCTGGGGCTGATGCGGCGGATCCGGGAGACATACCCGGAAAAAACCGTCTGGTGCTACACCGGCTACGACTATGAAAAGGACATCCTGGCCGGACGGCTGGGAGATTGGGAGACCACCCGGGAGTTGCTGTCCTGCATCGACATTCTGGTGGACGGAGAATTCCACCAGAGTGAAAAGGACCTGACCCTGCGGTTCAAGGGCTCCCGGAACCAACGGATCATCGACGTAAAAGCCTCCAAGCTGTCCGACTCGGTGGTGCTCTGGGACCCGAATAATCAGGAGGAGAATTGATCCTCTCCAGGGCCTGGAATTTTGCCGAAACAACCGGCGGCTGTCCGGAGAAAAGATTTGACGCCCCAGGCAAACTCACCTCACCTCACGCATACCTTTTTTGCGTGAGGTGTTTTTTATGGTTTGGAAGCTGAAACTGCGGGACCTGCTGCTGGGGGGCGCCCTGTTGGCGGCCCTGGTGGGGCTGATGGCCTGGCCGGAGGAGGTCATCAGCGCCGGAAAGGACGGGCTGGCCCTCTGCGGCAATGTGATCCTCCCCTCCCTGTTCCCCTTCTTTGTGGTGTCCTCCCTGATTGTGGGGCTGGGGCTGGCGGAATATCCGGGCCGACTGGTGGAAAAGATCATGCGTCCCCTGTTCCGGGTCAACGGGAACTGCGCCTCGGCTCTGGTGCTGGGACTCATCGGGGGCTATCCGGTGGGGGCCAGGACGGCGGCGGAACTCTACAAAAACGGCCAGTGCTCCCGGTCTGAGGCGGAACGGCTGCTGGGCTTCTGCAATAACTCCGGCCCCGCCTTTTTATTGGGAGTCGTAGGGGCCGGCATTTTCGGAAGCCCCAGGATCGGGCTGCTATTGATGGCCGTCCACATGGTGTCCGCCCTGCTGGTGGGGCTGATCTTCCGTTTTTACCCCGCCGGGCCGGAACCCCATGCCGCCCCGGTTTCCGCCC
This sequence comes from uncultured Eubacteriales bacterium, assembly GCA_902475455.1. GTDB lineage: Bacteria > Bacillota > Clostridia > Oscillospirales > Oscillospiraceae > UMGS1766. The sequence continues at coordinate 2,859 of CABRZO010000168.1, read as the reverse complement.
TTCGGAGGGGAAAGACGGTCAGCCCTGCCGCCGTCTTTACTGAATCCGTTCGGGACAGCTGTGCCGCCGCCCTCAACGTCTGCGCCTTTATTGTGCTCTTCGGCGTGATTTTGCGGCTTTTGACCCTGTCTGGGGTTCTGGGGGCTCTGGCCCGGGGACTGGCCTCCCTGTTCTCCCCCCTGGGTCTCAGCTATCCCTGGGCCAAGCGGCTGCTGGGGGGCTTTCTGGAGCTGTCCAACGGGGTGGCAGCCCTGCCCGCCGGGGACTGGGCCGGGGGTATTCCCATGGCAGCCTTCCTGCTGGGCTGGGGCGGACTCAGTGTCCAATGCCAGACCATGAGCGTACTGCGGGGCACCGGGCTGTCCCTGAAACCCTGCCTGGTGGGCAAGCTGCTCCACGGCCTCATCTCCGCCGCCCTGGCCTCTCTGGCCCTGAAACTGCTGCCGGGGACGGTAGAATCCGCCCTGCTGCTGAGTCAGCCGGTGTATGCCCGCTCACTCCCCCACTGGGGCAATGTGCTGCTGCTCTCGCTGCTGGCCGGGGGGCTGCTGCTGGGGCTTTGTCTGCGGCTGAGCGCGGAAAATGTGAAAAAAAGGGGTGGAAATCCCAGACGAGGCAGGCTATAATAGATTCTGTCGAATCCGCTCTGACGAAGTCTGACGGAATTTTGGCCAAACACCAGAGAAAAGAGGGCGGCCCATGCTGTTTCGTAAATCCATTGATCCCCGGTGCGTCTACTGCCGGCGGGGCGGAAGCCTGGAAAACGGCGAGGTCATCTGCCCCAAAAAAGGCATTGTCTCCGAGGGATTCCACTGCCGCCACTTTGTCTACGATCCCCTGAAGCGCCAGCCTCCCTCCGCCCCGGTACTGGATCTGTCCCAGCTGGAGGACGAGGATTTTCAGCTGTAACCAAACCAAAGTTTACCCATCAGCCGAAACGCATTTCCGATGCGTTTCGGCTGTTTCATTTATTTGACAAAACATAGTTTTTCTATTTCGGGGCAAATTAACCCTGCGCATACAGATACGCAATCATCATTGGGAGGTTTGACAAGATGATCGACAGAATCGCGCTGATCATTGCCATCATCGGCGGCCTGAACTGGGGCAGCATCGGCCTGTTTCAGTTTGACCTGGTGGCCTGGATCTTTGGCGGCAGCGGCAGCCTGCTGGCCCGCACCATCTACACCGTGGTGGGCCTGGCGGCTATCTGGTGCATTTCCCTGCTGTTCCGGGAACGGGACACGGTGCGCCGGGAGGCGCAGGCTCAGTAACACCTGACTTTTGGGCGGCTCTCCCAACCAGAGAACAAGCCCAGATACTCCAGGTGGTCTGACCATCAAAAGAACGCTCCGGGACGGCATTTCGCCCCGGAGCTTCTTTTTGCCCGGGCCCGGATACCCCTATTGACATTGTAGGATCTTTTTGTTATAGTTTAGACACCCCCCTGGGGTGGGGTATTCCTTCAAGGATTGGAGGCAAACTATGAAATGCAAATTTGACGTGACCGGCATGAGCTGCGCCGCCTGCCAGGCCCATGTGGAAAAGGCCGTCAACGCCCTGGAAGGGGTGAATACCGCCGCCGTCAACCTGCTGGCCAACAGCATGGTGGCGGAATTTGACGAATCCAAGCTGTCCCCGGAGGACATCTGCGCCGCCGTGGACCGGGCGGGCTACCACGCCAGCGTCCACGGGGCTGCTCCCTCGGCCTCCGCCGCTGCAGCCCAGGCGGACCCGGCGGCGGAGCAGGCAAAGGGGATGAAGCGGCGGCTGATTTGGTCCATCGTCTTTCTGGTGCCCCTGTTTTATCTGTGCATGGGGCACATGGTGGGTGCGCCCCTGCCCCCTATCTTTCATGGGGTGGAAAACGCCATGGTGTTCACCCTGACCCAGCTGGTGCTGGTGCTGCCCATCATGTATATCAACGACCACTATTTTATCAACGGCTTCCGCTCCCTGTGGCACCGCAGCCCCAATATGGACTCGCTGATCGCCCTGGGCAGCTCCGCCGCCTTTCTCTACTCCCTCTGGGCCATCTTTATGACGGGCTGGGCTCTGGGACACGGGGATATGGCCCTGGCCCATGAGTATCAGATGAACCACCTCTACCTGGAATCGGTGGGCATGATATTAACCCTGATCTCCGTGGGCAAGTATCTGGAGGCCCGATCCAAGGGCAAGACCGGGGACGCCATCCGGGCCCTGATGGATTTGGCCCCCAAGACCGCCACGGTGCTGCGGGAGGGCGAAGAACTGGAACTGCCGGTGGAGCAGGTCCAGGCCGGGGATCTGCTGCGGGTAAAACCCGGCGGAGCGGTGCCGGTGGACGGTATCGTGACGGAGGGAATTTCTTCCGTGGATGAATCCGCCCTGACCGGTGAATCCATCCCGGTGGAAAAGGCCCCCGGCGACAAGGTCAGCGCCGCCACCATCAATCAGACCGGCACCTTTACCATGCGGGCCACCGGGGTGGGTGAGGACACCGCCCTGGCCCGGATCATCCAACTGGTGGAGGATGCCTCCGCCTCCAAAGCTCCCATCGCCAAGCTGGCGGACCGGGTGGCCGGCGTTTTCGTTCCCATTGTCATGGCTATCGCCCTGGTCACCGCCATTGTGTGGCTGGTGGTCACCGGCACCCCCAGCCGGGCTCTGGTAGCGGGGGTCTCGGTGCTGGTGATCTCCTGCCCCTGCGCCCTGGGGCTGGCCACTCCGGTGGCCATCATGGTGGGCACCGGCCGGGGGGCTCAGAACGGCACCCTGTTCAAGTCCGCCGAGGCCCTGGAGGCCCTGCAGAGCGTCAACACCGTGGTGCTGGACAAGACCGGCACCGTCACCGAAGGCCGCCCGGCAGTGACCCAG
>CABRZO010000167.1 GCA_902475455.1 uncultured Eubacteriales bacterium | reverse complement strand
TCGATGTTTAAGTAACGGGTGCCGGTGATCAGGTTCTGTTCGTTGGCGTTCTCCCCCGCCAGCTGGAAGCCGATCAGGTGGCAGCGGTTATAGAGATACTGACCGTCCACGCAGTCATACTTCACCGTATGCCAGCCCGAGGGTTTGACCTGACCGATCTCCCCCCGCTCCTCTGTGGGCATCAGCTCTTGGCAGATGTTGGCCCAGGCCACCCCGCAGCGGCCCAGCTCATCCAGAGGGCTGTAAGTCTCAAAGGCCTCGGTATTCTCCCGCTCCTGCTGGGAGAAATAGGGCTGATTGTCATTGACGGCCACATAGGCCTCTCCAGCATAGGCGGGCAGGCTGGACAGCTCCACCGTCTCACCCGCCTCCGACGGCTCCGCCGAGGACGCATCCTGGGCCGGCTCCTGGACCGCTTCCGGCTCCGACTGGACGGCGGATTGGGCGCTCTGGTCCTCCGCTGACGAGGCGGCGGGGGCCGCAGTATCTCCGCAACCGGTCAGGATCAGAGACAGCGCCAGCAGCAGGGACAGCCACAGAGAACAAAGGCGTTTCATTTCACATACACCTCCCGGGTGATTTTGGGGTGGGAAGACCCCGCGAACTCCTGCCGGGTCTGGAGTCTGAACCCTTCCAGGGGCAGGTCAAATTTCAAATCCGACGGGTAGTGCCGCATCCAGCGGTAGAGCACGACCCCCTCCAGCCGGTCCAGCCAGCCCCCAGGGGGCTGGAGCTCGGTAAAGCAGAACTCCCCCGGCCCGGCCTGCCTCCAGAAGTCCTCTGACACCCGGACATTTGGGGGCAAGGGGTCGAACTGTCCGGCGGAATAGGGGCTCATCCAAAGCTTCCGGGCCGCTACAACCTCCAACAGGTCCCGGCGCAGCAACCGGTCCCGGCTCTGGCGGCGGTGGTTGAAGGCAAGCCCCAGGTTGTCATCCACGCAGGCGATCAGAATCATATCTCCACTCCTCCCCGCCGCCGGGCCTCCCACTCCGTCCGGGTGAGGCGGGTGAAGTGGGTGATGGTGGCCCCGCTGAAGGGATTTTTCTCTCCGGTCACCGAGTGGTGGTAGACAAAGCCACACTTCTCCATAACCCGGCAGGACTTTTCATTGCCCTCAAAATAGCTGCACCACACCGTGTGGCAGCCCAAGGCGGTAAAGCAGCGTTTCAGTAGGGCCTCCACCGCCTCCGGAATCAGTCCCCGGCCCCAGTAGGGCACCCCAATCCAGTAGCCGATCTCCGCCTCTCCGGGCTCCAGGGGCCCGTTGCCCCGAGGCGGCAACAGGATTCCCGCGCTACCCACCGGTTCGCCGGTCTCCCGGAGCACCACCGCATAGGTCTCCGGCTCCGACAGCACCCCTCGGATAATCTCCCGGCTGTTCTCCACGCCAGTGTGGACCGGCCAGCCGGCACTGGGTCCCACCCGGGGATCCCGGGCATAGCGGTACAAGGCGGGAGCGTCTTCCTCCGCCCAGGGCCGCAAAATCAGTCGCTTGGTCTCCAGCATCTTGCTCCCCCTCTCTGTTTTGCTCATTCTACCATCTTCCCCCACTCCAGGCAACCGCTCTGGTCACTTTGACCCAATTTGGAGTTTTCTTACTCCAATCTTTTGTAATATAGTTTTAGAAAAAATACTTGCAAAAGTCGTTATCAAAAGTTATGATAGTGAGCAGAGAAAAACGCCGCCCCCGGGGCGGACAGGTTTGAGTTTCGAGTTGATTGGGAAAGGACAGAACGTTTATGGCAGTACGCACCTTCAACAAAGTTTTGGCCGCCAACCGCGGCGAGATCGCCATCCGCATTTTCCGGGCCTGCCACGACCTGGGACTCCACACGGTGGCCATGTACTCCAACGAGGACACCAACGGCCTGTTCCGCACCAAGGCGGACGAGGCCTATCTGATTGGCGAGAACCAGAGCCCCCTGGGGGCCTATCTGGACATTGCCGGCATCATCGACCTGGCCAAGCGCCGGGGGGTGGATGCCATCCATCCCGGCTACGGCTTCCTGTCCGAGAATGCCGACTTCGCCCGGGCCTGCGATGCGGCGGGCATCACCTTCGTGGGTCCTCCTGCCGAGGTGCTGGCCAACATGGGCGACAAGCTGGCGGCCAAGTCCATCGCCATCTCCTGCGGTGTGCCCATCATCCCGGGCTGCACCGATCCCCTGAAGAATGCCGATGAGGCCCTGGAGAAAGCCATCAGCTTTGGCTTCCCGGTGATTCTGAAGGCGGCCGCCGGCGGCGGCGGCCGGGGCATGCGCCGTTGCAACACCCCGGAGGAGGTCAAGCCCGCCTTTGAGCTGGTGAAGAGCGAGGCCAAAAAGGCCTTTGGCAACGACGACATCTTCATCGAGAAGTTCCTGGTGGAGCCCAAGCACATCGAGGTGCAGATTCTGGCGGACAAGTACGGCCATGTCTACCACATCGGCGAGCGGGACTGCTCCCTCCAGCGCCGCTACCAGAAGGTGGTGGAGTTTGCCCCGGCCTGGAGCGTCCCCAAAGCCACCATCGAGGCCCTCCACGAAGACGCGGTGAAGATCGCCAAGAGCGTGGGCTATGTCTCCGCCGGCACCGTGGAGTTCCTGGTGGACAAGGATGGCCACCACTACTTTATTGAAATGAATCCCCGGATTCAGGTGGAACACACCGTCACCGAGCAGGTCACCGGAATTGACCTGGTCCGGGCCCAGATTTTGATTGCCGAGGGCTATCCCCTCTCCACCCCGGAGATCGGCCTCAACAGCCAGGAGGATGTCCACGTCAACGGCTACGCCATCCAGTGCCGGGTGACCACCGAGGACCCGGTGAACAACTTTGCCCCGGACACCGGCAAAATCACCGCCTACCGCTCCGGCGGCGGCTTCGGAGTCCGACTGGACGGCGGCAACGCCGGCACCGGCACCTCCATCTCCCCCTACTACGACTCCCTGCTGGTCAAGGTCACCTCCTGGGACAACACCTTCCTGGGGGTGTGCCGCAAGGCCATGCGGGCCATCAACGAGGTCCACATCCGGGGCGTCAAAACCAACATTCCCTTCGTCACCAACATCCTACATCACCCCAAATTCCAGGCGGGCCAGTGCCACACCAAGTTCATTGACGACACCCCGGAGCTCTTCGAAATCGAGAACAGCCGGGACCGGGCCACCCGGGTGCTGAAGTACATCGCCAACATCCAGGTTGCCGCTCCCAACGCCGAGCGCAAGCAGTACGACACCCCCCGGTTCCCCCAGCCCAGCCGGGAGGTACCCCGGGATGGCCTGAAACAGATCCTGGACAAGAGCGGACCCGAGGCCGTCAAGCAGTGGGTTCTGGATCAGAAGAAGCTGCTGATCACCGACACCACCATGCGGGACGCCCACCAGAGTCTGCTCTCCACCCGGATGCGGACCCGGGATATGCTGAAGGGAGCCGAGGGCACCGCCGACATTCTCTCCGACTGCTTCTCCCTGGAGATGTGGGGTGGCGCCACCTTCGACGTGGCCTATCGCTTCCTCCACGAGGACCCCTGGGAGCGGCTGGAGCTGCTGCGGAAAAAGATTCCCAACATCCCCTTCCAGATGCTGCTCCGGGGCGCCAACGCCGTGGGCTACTCCAACTATCCCGACAACCTGATCCGGGCCTTCGTCAAGGAGGCCGCCCTCAGCGGCATCGACGTGTTCCGGGTCTTTGACTCCCTGAACTGGATCCCCGGCATGGAGATCGCCATGGACGAGGTGCTCAAGCAGGGCAAAATCTGCGAGGCCACCATGTGCTACACCGGCGACATCTCCGACCCCTCCAAGGACCGCTACACCCTGGAGTATTATGTCAATATGGCCAAGGAGCTGGAGAAGCGGGGGGCCCACATTCTGGCCATCAAGGATATGTCCGGCCTGCTGAAACCCTACGCCGCCAAGAAACTGGTCTCCACCCTGAAGCAGGAGGTGGGACTGCCCATCCACCTGCACACCCACGACACCACCGCCAACCAGGTGGCCACCCTGCTGATGGCCGCCGAGGCAGGGGTGGACATTGTGGACACCGCCATCTCCTCCATGTCCTCTCTCACCAGTCAGCCCTCCATGAATGCGGTGGTGGCCGCTCTGGAAGGCACCCAGCGGGACACCGGCCTGGATCTGACAGAACTCCAGAAGCTCACCGACTACTGGGCCGATGTGCGGCTGCGCTATGAGCGCTTCGACCACGGCCTCAAGAGCCCGGTCACCGACATCTACCGCTATGAGATCCCCGGCGGCCAGTACACCAACCTGCAGCCCCAGGTCATCTCCCTGGGCCTGGGCAGCCGCTTTGACGAGGTCAAGGAGATGTACAAGCAGGTCAACGACATGTTGGGCGGCATCGTCAAGGTGACCCCCTCCTCCAAGATGGTGGGGGATCTGGCCATCTTCATGGTCCAGAACAACCTGACCCCGGAGAACATCTGCACCAAGGGCAAGGACCTGAGCTATCCCGACTCGGTGGTGTCCTACTTCAAGGGCATGATGGGCCAGCCCGCCTGGGGCTTCCCGGAGGAGCTGCAGAAGATTGTGCTGAAGGGCGAGGAGCCCATCACCTGCCGCCCCGGCGAGCTGCTGCCCCCGGTGGACTTCGACCAGGCCTGGAAGGAAGTCTCCGAGTTCTGCCCCCAGACCGATATGAAACAGGTCATTGCCTACTGCTTCTACCCCAAGGTGGTCAAGGAGTTCTGGGAGCATGCCAAGGAGTACGGCTATCTGATGCGGATGGGCAGCCATGTGTTCTTCAACGGCATGGCCCTGGGCGAGACCAACAAGATCAACATCGAGGACGGCAAAACCCTGGTCATCAAATATCTGGGCCTGGGCGAGCTGGACGAGGAGGGCAACCGGGTGGTGGAATTCGAGCTCAACGGCATGCGCCGGGAGGTCTCCGTTCCCGATCCTCAGGCCGCCTCCACCGTCAAGCAGGTCACTCTGGCAGACCCGGAGGACAAGAGCCAGATCGGCGCCTCCATCCCGGGCCTGGTCAGCAAGATCAACGTCAAGGAGGGCGACACCGTGGAGGAAAACCAGGTCATCGCCGTCATTGAGGCCATGAAGATGGAAACCAGCGTCACCGCCCGGATGGCCGGCAAGGTCAAATCCATTCTGGTCAGCGAGGGCAGCACGGTGAAGGCCGGCGAGCTGCTAATCACCATCGAATAATCCTTTCTTTGCTTTCTTCTC
>CABRZO010000166.1 GCA_902475455.1 uncultured Eubacteriales bacterium | reverse complement strand
CATGCTGGCCACCACCATCAACGCCCTGGCTGTGGCGGACGTGCTGGAGCAGCACGGCGTCCCGGTCCGGGTCCAGACCGCCATTGAGATGCGTCAGGTGGCCGAGCTCTATATCCGCTCCAAGGCCATCCGTCACCTGGAGAAGGGCCGCGTGGTGGTCTTTGGCTGCGGCACCGGCAACCCCTTCTTCTCCACGGATACCGCTGCGGTGCTCCGGGCTGCCGAGATCGATGCCGACGTGATCCTGCTGGCCAAGAATGTGGACGGCGTCTATTCTGCCGACCCGTTGAAGCACGCCGACGCGGTGAAATATGACAGCATCACCTATGATGATGTGCTGGCCCAGCACCTGGCGGTGATGGACAGCACCGCCACCAGCCTGTCCATGGACAACGATATTCCCGTGCTGCTGTTTGCTCTGAAGGACCCGGAGAACATTGTCCGGGCGGTGATGGGCGAGAAGATCGGAACCATTGTGAAGGGAGATAAATGAGATGAGCGATTTCGTCAAAGACGCGGAAGTCAGAATGCAGAAGACCATTGAGGCGGTGAAGGCCGACTTTGCCTCCGTCCGAGCAGGCCGGGCCAATGCCTCCGTGCTGGACCGGGTCCAGGTGGAATACTACGGAACGCCCACCCCTCTGAACCAGGTGGCCGCCATCAGCTCTCCGGACCCCCGGCAGCTGGTGATTCAGCCCTGGGACAGCTCTCTGCTGCGGCCCATTGAAAAGGCCATCCTGACCAGTGAGCTGGGCATCAACCCCCAGAACGACGGCAAGGTGATCCGGCTCACCTTCCCCCAGCTCACCGAGGAGCGCCGTAAGGAACTGACCAAGCAGGTTCACAAGTATGCCGAGGGCGGTAAGGTGGCGGTCCGCAACATTCGCCGGGACGCCATGGATAAGATCAAGGCCGCCAAGAAAAAGAGCGAAATCACTGAGGATGACGTGAAGGATCTGGAGAAGAAACTCCAGGACGTCACCGACAAGTATATCAAGAAGCTGGATGAGCTGGGCGCTGAGAAGGAAAAAGAACTGATGAGCGTCTGATCCGGCGGTGTCCGTTGGGATGAGATCAATGCCAGGGTTTGTGTAAACCCAGGCCTGTGCCGCCGCCAGCTCGCGGCGAAAAAACAGCAAAGCGGAGCACCGGAAACCGGTGCCTCCGCTTGCTTTGATGTTAAGGCAGGAAATATTTGTATGGGAATCTTTCGTCGAAAAGAAGAAATTCAGGTGGATTTCAGCCGGATTCCGGCCCACATCGCCATCATCATGGACGGAAATGGCCGATGGGCCAAAAAGCGGGGCATGCCCCGGACCGTGGGCCATTCCGCCGGGGCGGAGACCTTCCGGAAGATCGGCAACTACTGCAAGGAGATCGGCGTCAAATACCTGACGGTGTACGCCTTTTCCACGGAGAACTGGAAGCGGCCCCAGGAGGAAGTGGACGCCATTATGGGGCTGCTGGAAAAGTATCTGGATGAGGTGATCCGGGACGCCCAGAAAAACGGCATCCGGCTCAAGTTCCTGGGGGATCTCTCGCCACTGACCCCGGAGCTGCGGAATCTCTGCCATCGGGCAGAGGAGGCCACTGCGGAGTTTGAGGCCTGCCAGAGCAATATCTGCCTCAACTATGGCGGCCGGGATGAAATTGTGCATGCCGTCCGGGCCTGTGCAGCAGAGGGGCTGGATCTGGGACAGATCACCGAGGAGGAGCTGGGCAACCATCTCTATTCCGCCGGAATCCCGGACCCGGATCTGGTGATCCGGCCCAGTGGAGAGATCCGGATCTCCAATTTCCTGCTGTGGCAGAGTGCCTATTCGGAGTTTTATTTTACCGATGTGCTCTGGCCCGATTTCACCAAAGAGGAGCTGCTGAAGGCCATCGCCGCCTTTCAAAAGCGTTCCCGTCGGTTTGGAGGCGTGTGATACTGTGGTAAAACGTGTGTTGGTGGGCGTCATTTTTGTGCCCCTGATCGTTCTGTTGATTCTGTTTGCCCCTTCATGGGCCTTTGCCTGCTTTGTGGCTCTGATCACCGGTTTCGCCTCCTGGGAATTGCTCCACGCCATGGCCAAACTGCCTTTCCGGATGTATTGTTACACCTCCGTGGCGGCAGTGCTGATTCCCTTTGGCTTCCTCTTTGGGCTCTCCATCGGCGTCCGGGTGCTGGGTTTTGCGGCCCTAGCCTTGATGGTGGTGACTTTTTGGGAGGCCATTCATGCCTACGACTCCTCCCGCAGCATTCCGGTGGAGGCTGTGATGAAGTGCCTGTTTGCCGGCGTCATCATGCCCGCCTTCTTGTCCGCCCTGGTGGGGCTGATGGGGTACGGGACTGAGGGCCACGGCCGCATGTATGTTATGTTGACCGTTGGACTGGCTTTCCTCACCGACGCCGGAGCCTATTTTGCCGGTGTGTTGCTGGGGCGTCATCGGGGGATCACCCGGGTAAGCCCCAATAAGTCCCTGGAGGGCTATCTGGGCGGTGTGGTCACCGGCATCCTGTTTGCGGTGATTTTTGGGCTGGTGCTCCAGCTGGCCAAGGGGTTTGTTGTCAGCTATCCGCCCCTGGTGCTCTATGGCCTGGTGGGTGGACTGGTCACCGAGGTGGGGGATCTGGCCTTTTCCCTCATCAAGCGGCAATACGGTATTAAAGATTATGGTAAACTTCTTCCAGGCCACGGTGGTATGATGGACCGGTTCGACAGCATGGTGTTTTGTGCCCCCACGGTGTTGCTGCTCTCCCTCTGCCTGCCCGGTTTTTAAGTGATTGAAACGAGGTGCGTTTCCATGAGTAAAATCCTCTCGGTATTGGGTTCCACCGGCTCTATCGGCACCCAGACCCTGGATGTGGCCGCCCAGTGCGGCTTTCAGGTGGCGGCCATCACCGCCAACCGCAGCGTAGACAAGCTGGAGGAGCAGGCCCGGCAATTCCAGCCCAGGCTGGTGGTGGCCTATGACCCGGCGGCGGCGGCGGAGCTGAAAATCCGGCTGGCGGATACCTCCATCCGGGTGTCCGGCGGCATGGAGGGCTTGCTGGAGGCAGCCACCCTGCCGGAGGCGGATACGGTGGTTACCGCCGTCATGGGGATGATCGGCCTTCGGCCCACCCTGGCGGCCATCGACGCCCATAAGCGAATCGCCCTGGCCAACAAGGAGACCCTGGTCTGTGCCGGTGAATTGGTGATGGATCGGGCCCGCAGGGAAGGGGTGGACATCGTGCCGGTGGACTCCGAGCACTCCGCCATCTTCCAGTGCCTTCAGGGCAGTCGGCGGGGGGAGGTCAAGCGGCTGATTCTCACCGCCTCCGGCGGCCCCTTCTTCGGCTGGACCCGGGATCAGCTCAAGAATGTGACCCGGGTGGACGCCCTGAAGCACCCCAACTGGACCATGGGGGCCAAGATCACCATTGACTCCGCCACTCTGATGAATAAGGGGCTGGAGTTCATTGAGGCTATGCGGCTGTATCAGATGCCCCCGGAAAAAATTCAGATTGTGGTCCACCGCCAGAGTATTATTCACTCTCTGGTGGAATATTGTGATAATGCGATTTTGGCCCAGATCGGCACCGCCGATATGCGCCTGCCCATCCAGTATGCCCTGACCTGGCCGGAACGGACCCCGGCGGCCTCCCGGGAGCTGGATCTGTTCTCCTGCCCGGATCTGACCTTCCAGCGGCCTGATCCGGACACCTTCCGGTGCCTGGGTATCGCCTTGGAGTGTGCCCGGAAGCCGGGCACCAGCTGCGCCATTATGAACGGCGCCAACGAGGCGGCGGTGGATCTGTTCCTGCGGGACAAAATCGGATTTTTGGACATCCCGGAGTTGGTGGAGCACGCCCTGGCGGTGGTTCCGGCCCAGAGCGCGGAACATCTGGAGGCGGTGCTGGAGGCGGACCGGGCCGCCCGGGAGGTAGTCTACTCCCACGTTTCCTGAGTAAGGAGGAACCATGCTCTATATCCTGATCGCCATTCTCTTTTTCGGATTTCTCATCGCCATCCACGAATTCGGGCATTTCATCACCGCCAAACTGTGCGGTGTCCGGGTGAACGAATTTGCCATCGGCATGGGGCCGCTGCTGCTGAAAAAGCAGGGGAAGGAGACGCTGTACTCGCTGCGGCTGCTGCCCATTGGCGGCTTCTGTGCCATGGAGGGGGAGGACGAGGCCACCGACGATCCCCGCAGCTTTGCCAAGGCCCCGGCCTGGCGGCGGTTTCTGATTTTGGTGGCGGGGGCCGCCATGAACTTTCTGGCGGGGCTGCTGATCCTGCTGATCCTGTTCTCCCCGGCCCAGGCCACCAATTTGGCGGTGATTGACTCTTTTGCCGAGGGCTGCCCCGCCGCCGAGGAGGGCTATCTCCAGCCCGGGGATGAGATCCTGAAAATTGACGGCCACATGGTGCTGATCTATGACGATATCTCCATGCTGCTCTCCCGGGGCAACGGTGAGACGGTGGACCTGGTGATCCGCCGGGACGGGGAGAAGCTCAAGCTGGAGGATGTGCCCATGGCCCTGGCGGTCTACGAGGAGGACGGCGTGGCCCGGGAGCGGTACGGCATCAACTTCACCATCGGGGAGGCGGGCTTCCTTCGCAACGTCAGCACCGCCTTCCGCACCTCCCTGGACTTTGTGCGGATGGTGTGGTTCGGGCTGGAGGATCTGTTCTCCGGTGCCGCGGGGCTCAAGGATATGTCCGGTCCTATTGGCATTGTCAACGCCATGAGCGAGGTGGGGGAGGCCTCGGTAAGCCGGCTGGCCGCCCTCTTGAACCTGCTGTACTTCGGCGCTTTTATCGCCATCAACCTGGCGGTGATGAATCTGCTGCCCATCCCGGCCCTGGACGGAGGACGCATTTTCTTCCTGATCATCAATGTGATCCTGTCCAAGCTGGTCCGGCGGCAGATTCCGGGCAAATATGAAGGATATGTCCACCTGGCCGGCATGGCGCTGCTGTTGCTGCTGATGTTGGTGGTGGGCGTCAACGATGTGTTCAAATTGATTTGGAGCTGATGGAAATGACAAAGCAGATTATGGTGGGCAATGTGCCGGTGGGCGGCGGCGCCCCGGTGAGCATTCAGTCCATGTGCAATACCTTTACCCACGATGTGGAGGCCACCGTGAAGCAGATCAACCTGCTGGCGGCGGCGGGCTGCGACATCGTCCGGGTGGCGGTGCCGGATATGGCGGCGGCCAAGGCCATCGGCGCCATCAAGGAGCGGATCTCCATCCCCCTGGTGGCGGACATC
>CABRZO010000165.1 GCA_902475455.1 uncultured Eubacteriales bacterium | reverse complement strand
AGAGGATTTGAACCTCCGACCTACCGCTTAGGAGGCGGTCGCTCTATCCAGCTGAGCTATAGCGACATTTAGAAAATCTATATTTAATTTTACTTGTTACCGTTTTCCTTTTCCTCCGGGGTGTATGTTTCAACACTTTCTTAGGAGGGCGGTGCTCTGTCCAGCTGAGCTACTGGCGCATATGCAATTTTTATTCGTTTCTGTGACCCCGGCGGTCGAGAACCCGCCAAATGTTAGGAGGCGGCCGTTCTATCATCTGAGTTTCAGCGGCATGAGCGGAAAAGCTCCCCGGCCATCCGGTTGATGACGGCCCCGTGGGACTATGGAGGAGACAGAGGGGAAATGGCACTATTTCCAGATCCATGGGCGGGAATTTGCGCAAATGCCCAAAACGCACCCGTATACGGAAGGTATTTTAACCGAAGATGCCGATTTTGTCAACGCAGGCATTAAACGTGGTTGCCATCGATAGAAAATCGGGATATAATGAAAAATGCCGCAAAATGCGGCTCTTCTATTGTGTTTTGGGACATGTACTGTTTTGGTATCCCTGAGATCTGGGGACTGAAACACTCTGTCTCACTGGTTAGATAGCGGGGGTGAGTATGAGCCCCCTTGAGGAGGAATTTGTTCCGTATGATTCAAGAGAAGCTGAGAAACGTGGCCATCATTGCCCACGTCGACCATGGCAAAACCACCCTTGTGGACGCCATGCTGAAACAGAGCGGTGTCTATCGGGAAAACCAGGAAGTGGTGGACCGGGTCATGGACTCCAACGACCTGGAGCGGGAGCGGGGCATCACTATCATGGCCAAGAACACCGCCGTCACCTATGGGGATACCAAGATCAACATTGTGGACACCCCGGGCCATGCCGACTTCGGCGGCGAGGTGGAGCGCATCCTGAAGATGGTCAACGGCGTCATCCTGCTGGTGGACGCCGCCGAGGGCCCCATGCCCCAGACCCGCTTTGTGCTCTCCCGGGCCCTGGAGCTGGGCCATCGGGTCATCGTGGTGGTCAACAAGATCGACCGCCCCGACCAGCGGATTTACGAGGTCATCGACGAGGTGCTGGAGCTGCTCATCGACCTGAACGCCACCGATGACCAGCTGGATTCTCCCATGCTGTTCTGCTCTGCCCGGGACGGCATCTGCGGCTACAATCCCGAGGAGATCGGCGGCGACTTGAAGCCCCTGTTTGAGACCATTCTGAACTATATCCCCGCCCCGGAGGTGGACGAGGAGGCTCCCTTCCAGATGCTGGTGTCCTCCATTGACTACAACGAGTTCGTGGGCCGCATCGCCATCGGCCGCATCGAGCGGGGCAGCCTGAAGCAGAACCAGGAGATCGTGGTGTGCAACTACCACGACCCGGACCAGGTGAGCAAGAAGGCCAAGGCCACCGCCATCTATGAGTTTGACGGCCTGAACCGGGTGCCCGTTACCGAGGTGACCGCCGGCAACATCATTGCCATGTCCGGCATCGGCGACATCACCATCGGCGACACCATCTGCGCTCCCGCCGCTGTGGAGCCCCTGGAGTTTGTCAAGATCAGCGCCCCCACCATGGAGATGACCTTCTCCGTCAATGACTCCCCCTTCGCCGGCCGGGAGGGCAAGTTCGTCACCTCCCGCCAGATCCGGGACCGGCTCATGCGGGAGACCCTGAAGGACGTGTCCCTGCGGGTCACCGAGCTGGAGAATTCCACCGACGCCCTCAACGTGGCGGGCCGAGGCGAAATGCACCTGTCCATTCTGATTGAGACCATGCGCCGGGAGGGCTATGAGTTCCAGGTGTCCCCCCCTCGTGTGCTCTACAAGGAGATCGACGGCAAGAAGTGCGAGCCCATGGAGCGGCTGGTGGTGGACGTGCCCAGCGACTGCTCCGGCGCCGTCATCGAGAAGATGGGAGCCCGGAAGGGCGACTTCCTGGACATGACGCCCATTGGCACCAACCGGGTCAAGCTGACCTTCCTGGTACCCTCCCGGGGCCTGTTCGGCTACCGCAACGAGTTCTTGACCGACACCAAGGGCGAGGGCATCATGGCCTCCGTCTTTGATTCCTACGCCCCCTATCGGGGTGAGCTGAACCGCCGCAACGTGGGCGCTTTGGTGGCCAGCGAGACCGGCGAGTCCATCACCTACGGCCTCTATAACGCCCAGAGCCGGGGCACCCTGTTCATCGGCGCCGGTGTGCCGGTGTACGAAGGCATGGTCATCGGCCAGACCCCCAAGCGGGAGGATATTGCCATCAACGCCTGCAAACGCAAGCAGCTGACCAACACCCGGGCCGCCGGCAGCGACGACGCCCTGCGGCTGATTCCCCCCAAGCAGATGAGCCTGGAGCAGTGCCTGGAGTTCCTGGACGACGACGAGCTGCTGGAGGTCACCCCGGACAATCTTCGGATCCGCAAGCGCATCCTGAATCTGGAGCAGCGGATGAAGAGCATCCACAGAAAATAAACTCCATTGACAAGACCCCGTTCAGTTTCAGACTGAACGGGGTTTTTGCGTTTGGGGCAGAATAGGGGCAGGTGATCCAAACCGCTTTTCTGGGGCAAGTAAGGGCTCAGTACTCCCTCTGAGGTCCGGCTGCCCCGGAGGGAGGCACACACCGGCTGCCCGCCAGATAGGCCTCCTCCGCCTCCTGCTGGGCCCGGAGCAAGATCTCCTTGGCCAGACCAAAGTTCTGCCGCTCTAGAGCCGACACAGCGGCGGTGCAGCTGGTCCACAGGATCAGATATGGTTTTTTATAGTCCTCCATAGAATTCCCTCCGGGTGTATGCGTCAAAAATGCGTCAATTTACCATACTATTTTAAAATGACGCTAAAATTTTGTCAATACTTCGTCATGGGAGGGCTGAGACGAATGAGGGATGACAAGAGCCGCTATACCCTGCGGGTGGCCCCGGAGCTGCTGGACAAGTTGGGCTATATTGCCGAGTACGAGGGCCGCACCAAGAATCGGGAGCTGGAGCAGATGATCAAGCGCCGCATTGCGGACTTTGAGGCGGAGCATGGCGCCATTCAGTGCCCCCAAAAGCAGACATTGCCTGAATAACGCCAAAGCGCCCCGGCGAACCAGATGGGTTTGCCGGGGCGCTGTATTGGATTGGAATGGGTCAGCCCAGGATGGCCTTGTCGGAGGCAAACTCTTGGCCGCTGACCTTTTCAAACTGATGGAGCAGATCCTCCACGGTGAGGCGGGATTTTTCTTCACCCCGGATGTCCAGGATGATCTGGCCCTCGTTCATCATGATGAGCCGGTTGCCGTGAGCGATGGCGTCCCGCATGTTGTGGGTGATCATGATGGTGGTCAGATGGTCTCGGTTGACGATCCGATCGGTGGTGGAGAGCACCTTGGCGGCGGTCTTGGGGTCCAGGGCGGCGGTGTGCTCGTCCAGCAGCAGCACCTTGGGCTTCTGGAGGGTGGCCATCAGCAGCGTCAGGGCCTGGCGCTGGCCGCCGGAGAGCAGCCCCACCTTGCTGGTGAGCCGGTCCTCCAGGCCCAGGTCCAGGATCTTCAGCAGCTCCCGGTACTCCTGCCGCTCGGCTTTGGTGATGCCGCTGCGCAGGGTGCGCCGGGCGCCCCGGCGCCGGGCCAGGGCCAGATTTTCTTCAATCTGCATGGTGGCGGCGGTGCCGGTCATGGGATCCTGGAAGACCCGGCCGATGTACTTGGCCCGCTTGTGCTCCGGCAGGGAAGTGACGTCCACCCCGTCAATGACAATTTTGCCGCTGTCCACCGGCCAGACGCCGGCCACGGCGTTGAGCATAGTGGACTTGCCGGCGCCGTTGCCGCCGATGACGGTGACAAAGTCGCCGCTGTCCAGATGGAGGCTGATCCCCTTCAGCGCCTGCTTCTCATTGACGGTGCCGGGATTAAAGGTCTTGAAAATATTCTGAATATCAAGCATGGCTCTGGGCTCCCTTCTTGCCGGGCTTGTTGAAGTACCGGCCCTTCCAGTAGGGGATGGCCAGGAAGAACATGACCACCAGGGCGGTGAGCAGCTTCAGGTCATCGGTGGACAGGCCCAGCTTCAGCACGAACTGGATGACGATATAGTAGATGATGGCGCCGATGACGCAGGCCAGCAGCTTCAGGGCGAAGTTGCGGAACACCTTTTCAAAGATGACCTCGCCGATGATGACGGCAGCCAGGCCGATGACGATGGCGCCCCGGCCCATGTTGATGTCGGAGAAGCCCTGATACTGGGCCAGCAGTCCGCCGGACAGGGCCACCAGACCGTTGGAGATCATCAGGCCCAGCACCTTGGCAAAGTTGGTGTTGATGCCCTGGGCCCGGGCCATGTTGCCGTTGGCGCCGGTGGCCCGGAGAGAGCAGCCGGTCTCGGTGCCGAAGAACCAGTAGAGCACCGCGATGATGATCACCAGGAAGATCACCAGTTTCAGCAGCGGGTTATTGAGAGACAGCTCCCGCACATACCGGGAGGACACCAACAGGTCGTACTTGTCCACACTGATGGGCAGGTTGGAGCGGCTGCCGTTCTGAGTGCCCCAGCCCATGATCCGAAGGTTGATGGAGTACAGGGCCAGCTGGGTCAGAATGCCCGCCAGAATGGCGGGGATGCCGCAGAAGGTGTGAAACACGCCGGTGACCAGACCTGCCAGCATACCGGCGATCAGGGACGCCAGCAGAGCGATCCAGACGGGACAGCCGTTCAGGGTGAGTACCACGCACACGGCGCCGCCGGTGCACAGAGAGCCGTCCACCGTCAGATCTGCGATGTCCAGGATGCGGAAGGTGATGTAAACACCGATGGCCATGATGCCCCAGATCAGGCCTTGATTGACCGCGCCCGGCATGGAGTTGAGCAGGGCTGATAAGAATTCCATAAAGGACCCCCCATAAAAGTTTATAATCGTCAAAAGTATACCAAAAAACAGCGGAAAAGGGAAGCCCCTTTTCCGCTGTTTTGATGTGATGCGAAAGAAATTCCGATGGAACGGAATCAGCTTTCCTCAATGGCCACATAGCCCTCAGGCGGGGTGATGCCCAGGGTCTCGCAGTTGGTGGCGTTGTACTTGGCGGTGACCTCCGGGGCGAATTCCACCGGCATGGTGGACACGTCGGCGCCGTTGGCCAGGATCTCATAGGCCATCTCGCCGGTGGTGTAGCCCAGGTCATAGTAGCTGATGGACAGGGTGGCCACGCCGCAGCCCTTGGCGATGCCCTCCTCACCGGCGATGACGGGGACGCCGGCGGGCAGCACCACGTTGGCGATGGCCTCGGTGTTGGAGGCGGCGGTGTTATCGGTGGGGATGTAGATGACGTCGCT
>CABRZO010000164.1 GCA_902475455.1 uncultured Eubacteriales bacterium | reverse complement strand
GCCGGAGTCACCGCCCTGGTCTTCGCCGCCCTCCCCGGGATCCGGGGCGGGGGTTTCCACGGGCAGATATTCTACCCGGGTATAGGGCAGGGCGCTGCCGTCCAGGATCCAGCTGCCATACAGGGTATTGCCGTCATAGAGCTGGAACTCCACGCTGGCGCCGCTGGAGCGCAGCTGCTGCAGGAAAGCGGCAGTCACCACGGTGTCGGCGCTGCACTGGAAGACCTGGCCGTCGCCGGTGAACTGCCCGGCGTCCACGGTGCTGAGAATATTCAGGGGACCGTGGTCGATCACCTCTTCAGTGGGCTTGGGGGCGGCCTCGGAGGGCTTCAGATTCTTATATTTGGTGATGTTCTGAGTGGTCTGCTGAATGTTGCTCTCCAGCACGGCAATCTTGGCCTGATCCGACTGGAGGGTCAGCTCAAAGGAGGTGGTGTCGTACACCATCAGCACATCTCCGGCGGAGACATCTTGCCCCACCTCCACTTCGATGGACTGGATCAGGCTGTCCTGCAGGGTTACATTCTGCACCTTGCCGGTGGACACATTGCCGCTGAGGGTGGAGGTGTCTCCCCAGTAGGTCTCATAGATGTTGGCCACGGGATAGACGTCCACCGCTTTTCCCACGTTGGCCCGCCAGATGGCCACGCCGCCGCCGGCCAGGGCCAGAGCCAGCACCACGCAGAGGATGGGAATCCATAATTTACGCTTTTTGGTCACAGTGTGTCACCTCCCTGGTGGGATGAAAGCCTGCCGTCCCGGATCAGAAGCTGGCGCCGGGCGTGTTTGGCAATATCCGGCTCATGGGTGATCATCACGATGGTGACCCCCTCCTGGTTGAGCTGCTGGAACAGCTCCATGATCTGTTCGCCGGAGGCGGTGTCCAGGGCGCCGGTGGGCTCGTCGGCCAGCAGCAGGCTGGGCTTCATCACCATGGCCCGGGCGATGGCCACCCGCTGCTTCTGACCGCCGGAGAGCTGGGTGGGTTTGAAGTGGAGCCGATCTCCCAGCCCCACCCGTTCCAGGGCTTCCTTGGCCCGTTGAATGCGCTCTCTCCGGTGGACGCCGGCGTAGAGCATGGGCAGGGCCACGTTGTCCAGGGCGCTCTCCCGGGGGAGCAGGTTGAAATTCTGAAAGACAAAGCCGATGGTGCGGTTGCGCAGGTTGGACAGCTCCGCGTCGCTGCGCCCTGCCACATTTTCCCCGTTGAGGATATAGGTGCCGGAGGTGGGTACATCCAGGCAGCCGATGATGTTCATCAGGGTGGACTTGCCGGAGCCGGAGGGGCCCATGATGGCCACATACTCCCCGGCCTCTACCTGGAGGGTGATGTCAAAGAGCACCGGTACCTCCAGCTTTCCGTCCCCATAGCTTTTATTGATGTTTTGAAGGTCCAGGATCATAGCGGTCCCCTCCTTTAGCCCACAGGTACGGCTTCAGCGACAGCGCTGTCGCTGCGGGGCTCGATGGCACCGGCGGTGCTGTCGTCAGTGGTAACGTCAGAGGTGGCACCGTCACCGGTGGAGCTGTCCGTCGTCCCGTCTTCCATGGTAGCCACGCCGTCGGTGGTACCGTCCTCCAGCATCATGTCCCCGTCCATCATGTCGCCGTCAGTGGTGCCATCACCTTCCATCATGGAATCGTCGATGACAAATTCAGTGGTGGTGTTGGCGCCGACCACGCAGTCCACATCGGGCCAGGCCAGGTAATCCGTGGTGGCCAGGCCGGAGACGATCTGATACTCGTCCATATTGCTGTCATACTCGCCCAGTTCCACCGTGCGCTTTTCCAGCTTGGCGCCGCCGGACTTGGCGGCCCAGACATAGGCGGTGCCGTCCTCTTCCTGGGTGATCCAGCCGCTGCTAAGCCAGATGCCCTCTTTGGCCTGGCCCTGGCCGTAGTCCATTTCAATGGTGACGTGCTGGCCCAGCATCAGCCCATCAATACTGTCCAGATTGACATAGAAGGCGTATTTGGAAGCAGATTCGCCTGAGGAATAGTACATGTTGTTATTGTTGCTCTCAGCCTGGGTGTCGATGGCGGAGATGGTGCCGGTCCAGGTCTGGTTTACGTCCACCCGGGAGCGGACAATGACCGCCGTGCCCTCGGAGAGCTCATAGATGTTCTGCTCACTAACGGTGCCCTTTACCCGATAGTCGCCGTCGGCCAGAATGCTGATATAGACATTGCTGGGGGAGCCGTCAGGCTTGGTGAGTCCTCCGGCCAGCAGCAGATCCAGGTCGGCAATAGACTCGACGGTACCGTCCATGTTGGCGCAGACGGTGGCGTTCTCAATGGAAGCGTTGAGCTTGTCAATCTCCGCCTGCTTGGTCTTGATGTTATACTCATTTTGGGCAATATCCGCCTGGAGCTGAAGAATCTGGGCGGAGAAGCCGGGCTTGTCGGCGGAGGCGGCTGCGTTCATGTCTTTCTGCAGCTGGGTGATCTGAGCGTTGTTGTTGGAGATGGTGGTGTTCATCCGCTCAATTTCCAGCTGAGCCTGTTCAATCTCCAGCTGTGTGCTCTCGGTATCGTAGACAAAGAGCGGATCTCCCTTGGCCACCCGCTGGCCCTCGGACACCAAGAGCTGACTGAGTTTCTTTGTGGTGTCGAATTCCACATCTTCTGTCTTCTGAGTCTCAATGATGCCGCTGTAACGGTTGGCCAACCCGGAGCCGGCGGCATTCACGTCAGTAACGGGCTGGACATAGACGCCCCCCTCACTGGAGGAACCGCCCCTCAGCAGCCAGAAAACCAATCCGGCGGCGGCCAGAGCGATGACGATCACAACGATCAGAATGATCTGTTTTTTGCGAGTCATGGAATCACCTCTATCTTCATTTTCCTGTATTGGTTTACGAGATCATCATACCATAAGATGCTTCGCATTGGTACTAAAGAAATTCTTAAGGTAGGTTTATAGTTCCATTGAAACGTTGTTTTTATTTGTAATTTGTCGAAAGAAATTGCAATCTGAACAGCAAAAATGCCAGGCTCAAGGCCAGGCATTTTTCAGCAGTTCCAGTTCATCCAGACGAATGCAGTTGGGAAAGGATTTTTCCTTGACTCCTTGCAGACAGGCCTCATAGTCCATCCAGCGCACACAGGAAACTTCTTCCTGTTGCAGCGTCAGCTCTTCCGGCTCCACATCCCGCCACAGGGCGTAGACCCGGCTGACCTGATTGTCATGGAAATAGCGGCCGTGAAAGGTATCCTCATATTCAAACCGCCGCACACCGCAGAGAATCAATTCTTCGGGTTGGGCCTCCAAACCAAGTTCCTCCCGCAGCTCCCGCAGAGCGGAGGGGACAAAGTCCATCCCGGCGGGAATGTGGCCGGCGGAGGAAATATCGTAGCAGCCCGGGTAGGAATCCTTTTCCAGGCTGCGCTTTTGCAGCAGCAGTTCCACCCGGCCTTCCCGGCGCCGGATCAGCCAGAGGTGGGCAGTCCGATGCCGCAATCCCTTCCGATGGGCGATGGCCCGATCCACCGTCTCGCCGGTGGGAGTGCCGTTTTCATCCACAATATCCAGTAATTCCATGGAAAAAACTCCTTCTCCAGATTTAATCATATATAGATATCTTGAGATAAAATAAGAAATAGATCGTAAATCTTAGATATCAAATGGCGAACCAGGAAATTTGATGAATTTTAATTAAATTACAAAAAATCCAAGAAAATCCGAATTGATTTTCCCTCTAACTTTTGATATGATTTTAATCGAAGTAAGCGCCCGGAGTCAAGACTCATATGTCCCTGCCTCCCGGGCGTTTTTTGAAAGCTCGACGAGTACAGGAAAGGATGGTAATTCCAATGGCGATTGAACGCACCTATGAGGCCGGCTGGCGTGTCGGTACTTATGAGCAGTACAAAGAGCGCCTGCTCAAGATGAAGCCCAACGTGTATCTGCACGGCAAGAAGGTGGACCGCTCCAACGGTGTTGAGGGCGAGGGTCGGGATCTGGCCGACTGGATTGTGGGCGGCACCTATGTCATGGGCAAGTGCTATGAGACTGCCAATGACCCCCGCTACGAGGACGTGTGCGTGGCCAAGAGCCACATCACCGGCCACTACATCAACCGTTCCACCCACATCCACCACTCCGTGGACGACCTGCTGAAGAAGCAGCTGATGACCCGGCTGATCTGCCATCGGGTGGGCGGCTGCATGCAGCGCTGCATGGGTTCTGACGCTCTGAACGCCATCTTCTCCGTGGCCTATGACTGTGACCAGGCCTGCGGCACCCATTATTTTGAGCGCCTGAACAAGTACATCGAGTACTGTCAGGAGAATGACCTGATCTGCAACTGCGCACAGACCGACGTGAAGGGCTCTCGTAACCCCAAGTACAAGCGGGCCCACATGCAGCCTGACCCCGACCAGTTCGTCCATGTGGTGGAGATGAACGTGGACGGTATCGGCGTGGACGGCAAGCCCTGCAAGGGCATCATTGTCCGGGGCGCCAAGATCTGCAACTCCTGCGCTCCCTATGTGGATGAGATCATCGTCAATCCCACCAAGTTCATGAGCCAGGACGACGCCGCTTACGCCCTGTCCTTCGCTCTGCCCGCCGACTGGCCCGGCATCAAACTGATGGCTCTGCCCGGTCAGCACCACAAGCGCAAGCACATTGACGCTCCCTGGGCCCATATCGGCGACGTGGAGTCCATGACCATCTTTGACGACGTGTTCGTGCCTGAGGATCGTGTGTTCCTGAACGGTCTGGACGGCGAGGGTGTAGCCCAGTTCGGCGGCTACCTGGCCCTGATGTTCGCCCACTATCATCGTCACTCCTACACCGGCTGCAAGACCGCCGTGGGCGAGGTCATCGCCTCTCAGGCCGCTCTGGTGGCCGATGTCAACGACATCGCCCGGGAGGGCCACGTCCGCTCCAAGCTGTGCGATATCATCCAGACCGCCGAACTGGTCTTTGCCGCCGGCCAGCAGTCCGCTTATCGCGCTGTGGAGTTCCCCTCCGGCCAGTTCGTGCCCGATGAGATCCTGACCAATGCCGGCCGTCGTCTGGCGGGCCACAACATCTACCACGAGTATGAGATCCTGGCCGACCTGACCGGTGGCGTGTGCGCCAGCCTGCCCACTGAGGAGTCCTTCTACGATCCCGAGACCGCTGATCTGTGCAACAAGTACATCCGCCGCAACCCCGCCTACACCGCTGAGGAGACCCATCGTGTCATGCGCATGATGGAGGATAAGCTCTGCGACGCCTTCGAGGGCGCCCAGGCTGTGGCCGGTGTCCATGGCGGCGGCTCCCCCCTGATGGAGGAGATCACCCTGATGAGCCGTTATGACCTGGAAGAGCTGAAGAAGATCGCCAAGTATCTGGCTGGTCTGCCCGGCTATGA
>CABRZO010000163.1 GCA_902475455.1 uncultured Eubacteriales bacterium | reverse complement strand
GGAGCTGTGCACTCGGGCGGCGGAGCAGGGGGTAAAAGTCATCTGCTTCCCGGAGCTGTGCGTCACCGGCTACACCTGCGGCGACCTGTTCTTGCAGGACACCCTGCTCCAGGGGGCGGAGGACGCCCTGAAAACCATTCTGGAGCGCACCGCCGGGCTGGACCTGCTGGCCTGTGTGGGGGTGCCGGTGCGCTGGGGCTGCAAGCTCTACAACTGCGCCGCGGTACTCTGCCGGGGCAGGCTGCTGGGACTGGTGCCCAAGACCAATTTGCCCAATTATACGGAATTTTATGAGCTGCGCTGGTTTACTTCCGGCCGGGCACTGGGGGATCAGGTGCTTTCTATCCCCTTTGCCGGCCAGTCAGAGGTGGCGTTCTCCCCCCGGCTGGTGTTCCCCTGCACCTCTGTCCCCCTGCTGACGGTGGGGGTGGAGCTCTGCGAAGATTTGTGGGTGGCGGACACCCCCTCCACCCACCTGTGCGCCGGAGGGGCCACCCTGATTTTGAATCCCTCCGCCAGCGACGAGATGGTCAGCAAGGCGGACTGGCGCCGGCTGCTGCTGAAGGCCACCTCGGGCAGGCTGGCCTGCGGCTACGTCTACGCCGACGCGGGCCGGGGAGAGTCTTCCACAGACCTGGTCTATGGGGGCCACGATCTGGTGGCGGAGAACGGCTCCATTCTGGCGGAAAGCCGGTTTGAAACCGGCCTCACCGTCTCGGAAATTGACCTGCAGCGGCTGGCCCACGAGCGGCAGCGGATGTCCACCTATCCCGCCGCCGGGGCGGCGGCGGTTTGCCCGGTGCCCTTCGAGCTGAAGGTGAAGGAGACCAACCTGACCCGGCACTTTGCCCCCAACCCCTTTGTGCCGGCGGACCGGGGGGACCGGCAGGAGCGGTGCGCCGAGATTCTGCACCTGGCCTCCCAGGGGCTGGCCAAGCGGCTGGAGCACACCCACGCCGCCACGGCGGTGGTGGGGCTTTCCGGCGGTCTGGACTCCACCCTGGCCATTCTGATCACCGTTCTGGCCTTTGACCAGCTGGGGAGAGATCACAAGGACATCCTGGCGGTGACCATGCCCTGCTTCGGCACCACCGACCGGACCCGGGACAACGCCTGCATCCTGGCCGAGGAGCTGGGGGCCACCCTGAAGCGGGTGGACATCGGCGAGGCGGTTAAAATCCACTTCCGGGACATCGGCCAGAGCATGGAGGACCACTCGGTGACCTTTGAAAACGGCCAGGCCCGGGAGCGGACTCAGGTGCTGATGGATCTGGCCAACAAGACCGGGGGTCTGGTCATCGGCACCGGGGATTTGAGCGAGCTGGCCCTGGGCTGGGCCACCTACAACGGCGACCACATGAGCATGTACGCCGTCAATGCCTCTATTCCCAAGACTCTGGTGCGGCATCTGGTCCAGTTCGTCAGCGACGACAAGCGGGAGGAAAACCCCCGGCTGTCGGCGGTGCTGGAGGACATTTTGGACACCCCGGTGTCCCCGGAGCTGCTGCCGGCGGTGGACGGAGAGATCAGCCAGCGCACCGAGGATCTGGTGGGTCCCTACGAACTCCACGATTTCTTCCTCTATTACGCCGTCCGCTGGGGCTTCGGGCCGAAAAAGGTGTACCGGCTGGCCCGGCTGGCCCTGGGGGATCGGTATGAGGCCGACTTTATTCTGAAGTGGCTCAACAATTTCTATCGCCGGTTCTTCTCTCAGCAGTTTAAGCGCTCCTGTCTGCCCGACGGCCCCAAGGTGGGCACCGTCACCCTGAGCCCCCGGGGAGACTGGCGGATGCCCTCCGACGCGGTGAATGCCCTGTGGATGGCGGAGCTGGAGGCGCTGTAACGAATAACCCAAAAATCAACGGCCGCCGGAGGCGGCCCACAGGAGGTTTGATTCTATGGACAACAAGGCCCTTTACAATCTGACTTACGGCGTGTTCATGCTGGCGGCCAAGGCCGGGGACAAGGTCAACGGCTGCATCACCAACACCTGCATTCAGGTGGCCAGCAGCCCCACCCGGGTGGCCATTTCGGTGCTGAACACCAACTACACCTGCGATCTCATCAAGGAGGGGGGCGTGTTCTGCCTGTCCCTGCTGGACAAGACCTGCACCATGGAGACCATCCGCCACTTCGGCTTCCAGTCCGGCCGGGATGTGGACAAGTTCGGCCAGATCCGCCCCAAGCTGGACGGAAACGGGGTGCCCTACCTGGGCTGGCAGAGCTGCGCCTATCTCAGCTGCCGGGTGGTGTCCAGCCAGGACCTGGGCAGCCACACCCTGTTCATCGCCGAGGTGGAGGACGCCCAGCGGCTCAGCGACCAGGAGCCCCTGACCTACGCCTATTATCAGAATGTGCTGAAGCCCAAGCCCCAGCCCAAGGCGGAGGATAAGAAGATCACCGGCTGGCGCTGCAAGATCTGCGGTTATGTGTATGAGGGGGAGCAGCTGCCCGCCGACTTCACCTGCCCCCTCTGCGGCCACCCCGCCGAGGACTTTGAGCCCATCTACGCCGACTGAGGGGTTTTGAGGCAAAGTTTCCCCATAGTTTTACAGCAATTTTTCCATAAGGTGTGGAAAACCATGTGGAAGAAGTGGAAAACTCCTGGGGGACAGGGGATTGGCGTTTTTGCCGGGAAACCGGTGGTTCGGGGTGATTTGCTCCAAAAGGTTCGAAATTTCAAATGGCTCCGCCCTGCGCCCTTGGAGCGGGGCGAAGACTATCGAAAAAGGGAATGCTTGTGCAAGAGCGTCATATTACCTTGCAGGAATCAAAAGCCCTCGGCAGAGTTTTGCCGCCCGCAGGCGGAAAAATGAAATTCAATTTCGTCATTTCCGGGGACATGTGCCTCGGAAATGACACTTCTCATGGCGGATAGGGCGACAATTTCGTAAGAAATCGAGTCCTGTTCGCCATGTAGCCCCTTTGTTGAAAAAGGCCTATGGTCTTTTTCAACACGCTAAAAACCCTTCCGGCGCTTGACTTTTTGCCCCGCCGGTGATACCATAGCCCCGTATCAAACAGAAGGCTATGATGGGGACGAAACCGTGGAACGTCCACAGAGAGGGGCGCCTTTGGCTGTAAGCGCTCCGGCAGAACACGGCATAACCACCCCGGAGCCGCGCCATGAAAAGTGGCGCCGGGTCCGCCCGTTACCGCGGCAATCAAGCGGCTTGGCCCCTTTTTGCGTAAAGTGGGCTGGGCAAGCAGGGTGGAACCGTGAGATAAATGACAGAAATTTATCCCACCCCTGACTCTCAGGGGTGGGATTTTTGTTTTGGTACCCCGCCCCTCCAGACCAAAAGGAGGAATTTCAATTATGGCAGACAACAACCAGTACACCTTTGAAAACGAGGCCTACCGCAAGACCTATTGGCACACCTGCTCCCACATCCTGGCCCAGGCCGTCAAGCGCCTGCACCCGGAGGTGAAGCTGGCCATCGGCCCCTCCATTGACGAGGGCTTCTACTATGACATGGACTCCCCCTTCCCCTTCACCCCGGAGATTCTGGAGGAGATCGAGGTGGAGATGCGGAAGATCTGCAAGGAGAAGCTGAAGCTGGAGCGGTTTGAGCTGCCCCGGGAAGAGGCCGTCAAGTTTATGGAGGAGAAGGGCGAGCCCTACAAGGTGGAGCTCATCAACGACCTGCCCGAGGATGCCGTCATCAGCTTCTACAAGCAGGGGGAGTTCACCGACCTGTGCGCCGGCCCCCACCTGGACTCCACCGGCCGGGTCAAGGGCAACGCCCTGAAGCTCACCGCCTGCAACGCCGCCTATTGGCGGGGTGACTCCAGCCGCCAGACCCTCCAGCGGATCTACGGCATCGCCTTCCCAAAGAAGGATGAGCTGGACGCCTATCTGCAGCGGATTGAGGAGGCCAAGAAGCGGGACCACCGGAAACTGGGCAAGGAGCTGGGCCTGTTCACCCTGATGGAGGAGGGCCCCGGCTTCCCCTTCTTCCTGCCCAAGGGCATGGTGCTGCGGAATACCCTGCTGGATTACTGGCGCCAGGTCCACAAGAAGTACGGCTATGTGGAGATCTCCACCCCCATCATCCTGAATCAGGAGCTGTGGCACCGCTCCGGCCACTGGGACCACTATAAAGATAATATGTACACCACCGTCATCGACGGGGAGGATTACGCCGTCAAGCCCATGAACTGCCCCGGCGGCATGTTGGTCTACAAGACCGAGCCCCACTCCTACCGGGATCTGCCCCTGCGGATGGCGGAGCTGGGCCTGGTCCACCGGCACGAGCTCAGCGGCGCCCTCCACGGCCTGTTCCGGGTCCGCTGCTTCACCCAGGACGACGCCCACATCTTCATGACCTGGGACCAGATGGAGAGCGAGATCCAGAACGTGGTGCGGCTGTTTGACGAGGTCTATTCCGTCTTCGGCCTGACCTATCAGATCGAGGTCTCCACCATGCCCGAGGACCACATCGGCGACAAGGAGACCTGGGACTTCGCCACCGACACCCTGAAAAAGGCCATCACCGACATGGGCAAGGAATTTGTCATCAACGAGGGCGACGGCGCCTTCTACGGCCCCAAGCTGGACTTCCATCTGGCGGACAGCCTGGGCCGCACCTGGCAGTGCGGCACCATCCAGCTGGATATGCAGATGCCCGAGCGCTTCGAGCTGGAGTACACCGGCGCCGACGGCGAGAAGCACCGCCCCGTTATGATCCACCGGGTGGTGCTGGGCAGCATCGAGCGGTTCATCGGCGTTATCACCGAGCACTTCGCCGGGGCCTTCCCGGCCTGGCTGTCCCCGGTGCAGGTGAAGGTGCTGCCGGTCACCGACCGGGCCGCCGACTACGCCGACCAGGTGGCCGCCCAGCTGGACCAGCAGGGCTTCCGGGTGGAGGTGGACCACACCTCCAACAAGCTGGGCTACAAGATCCGCGCCGCCCAGGCGGAGAAGGTGCCCTATATGCTCATCGTGGGGGACAAGGACGTGGAGAACGCCACCGTCTCCCCCCGGCACCGCTCCGAGGGCGACCTGGGGGCCATGTCCCTGGACGACTTCGCCGCCAAGCTCCACGCGGAAGTGGACAGCAAGGAGCGCAAATAAACCGTTTTTGCCCCGCCCCGGAACGCAGGCCGTTCCGGGGCGGTTCAGCTTGTCGGAAAAGGCCATAGGCCTTTTCCGACAAAGGGGCTGCATGGGCAAAGAATCTTTTGTGTCAGTTCCCGGAGCGGGAAACCGGCCCCGCCAAATATTGGGAGACCGGGGGTTTCTATTCATAAAAGAGGACGCCGGCCCATTGTGAAAAAATTAACTTGTAAATGCCGGCGAATTTGCCCCGGTTGGCCGTTGCTTTTCCCGGGACAAAGTTTTATAATCTTTCTGAACCCTGTTTTTTAAAGGTCATTTCCATATTACTTACTGGAGGTTTTTAAAGATGAAAGAAGTCTATCTGGTAAACTGCTGCCGGACCGCCGTGGGCAAGTTCCAGG
>CABRZO010000162.1 GCA_902475455.1 uncultured Eubacteriales bacterium | reverse complement strand
GCAGGTGAGTTTGTCCCCGTGGCCCATGATCCTTCCTCCTTTTTTCGCATGTTTTTCCCACAAACTACTGAGAATAGCATATCATCCCGGGCATTTTTCTACCAATATCAAAAAAGTCAGATTGCATATAGCCAAAACAGCATAACCCTCTTATAATGGAGTCGCCGGGGTGAAGACGCTTGGCCCCCGGCTGCGTTTTGTTATTTGGGGCCCAAGGCCCCAATTGCCTGAGGGAGGTTCCCGATGTATCGTATTTTTATTGTGGAGGATGACCCGGTCATCGCCGGCCAGATTGTGCGCCATATCCAGTCCTGGGGGCTGGAGGCCGCCTGTGCCGAGGATTTTCAGCATGTGATGGAGGAGTTTCGGCGCTTCGGGCCCCATCTGGTGCTGATGGACATTTCCCTGCCCTTCTTCAACGGCTACCACTGGTGCCAGGAGATCCGGCGGGAGTCCCAAGTGCCGGTGGTCTTTCTCTCCTCCATGTCGGACAATATGAATATCGTCATGGCCATGAACATGGGGGGCGACGACTTCATCGCCAAACCCTTTGACCTGAACGTGCTCACCGCCAAGCTCCAGGCGGTGCTGCGGCGCAGCTACGACTTCGGCGCCCCGCTGCCCGCCCTGGAGTGCCGGGGGGCCCGGCTGAGCCCCACCGACAGCATTCTGGAAGTTCAGGGCCAACCCCTGGAGCTGACCCGGAACGAGTACCGGATTCTCCACACCCTGATGGAGCGGGTGGGCCAGGTGGTGAGCCGGGAAAAGCTGATGGAGCGACTCTGGGAGACCGACAGCTTTGTGGATGAAAACACCCTGACCGTCAACATCGCCCGGCTGCGGAAAAAGCTGGAGGGGGTGGGCCTCACCGACTTCATCACCACCCGGAAGGGCATGGGCTATGTGGTGAAGGAGGCGGAGAAGCCATGAAGCTGCTGCTGTCCTATCTCCGCTCCAGGCGCTGGGGGCTGCTCTTTCTGGCCCTGTGCCTGGGGATCTGCGCCCTGGTCTTCGGGCTGTACCACCTGCCCCTGGCGTCGGTGGGCTACGCCGCGCTGCTCTGCGCCGTTCTGGCCCTGGGCTTTCTGGTGGTGGATCTGGGGGGCTATCGCCGCCGGCACCAGTGCCTGGAAGCCCTGGTAAACGAGATCACCGTCACCCTGGAGCACCTGCCCCCACCTCTGAACGCCCTGGAGGCAGACTACCAGGCCCTGCTGCAAGCCCTGGATGCCCAGCGCCGGGAGCAGGAGGGCAAGCTGAGCCGCCAATATCGGGACATGATGGAGTATTACACCATCTGGGCCCATCAGATCAAAACTCCCATCGCCGCCATGCGTCTGCTGCTCCAGGAGGAGGACTCCCCCCAGAGCCGGGCCCTGGGAGAGGAGCTACAGCGGGTGGAACAGTATGTCCAGATGGTGCTGGGCTATCTGCGGCTGGACAGCGAGTCCACCGACTTTGTGCTGCGGCGCTGCAACCTGGACGCCATCGTGCGCCAGGCGGTGCGGAATTACGCCGGCTCCTTTATCCGCAAAAGAATCGCCCTGGATTACCAGGGGGCGTGCGTCCAGATACTCACCGACGAGAAGTGGCTGCGCTTTGTCATTGAGCAGGTGCTGAGCAACGCCCTGAAATACACCCGGTCCGGCAAAGTGACCATCTCCCTGGAGGGGGAGGCCACCCTGGTCATCGCCGACACCGGCATCGGTATCGCCCCGGAGGACCTGCCCCGGGTCTTTGAGCGGGGCTTCACCGGCTGCAACGGCCGGGTGGACCAGCGCTCCAGCGGCATCGGCCTCTACCTGTGCCGCAGGATTTTAAAGCAGCTGGGCCACGGCATCCGGATCACCTCCGCCCCGGGCCAGGGCACCCGGGTCTGTCTGGATCTGGAGCAGCACCCTCTGGAGGTGGAGTGAGCTTCCAACCGCGGCAGCTTCCGGTATTTTACTTCCGGCGGCCGGATCTCTGTTATCCGGCCGCCGGGATTTTGTGCCCCGGGAAGGCAACCTTACAAAAGTGTAAGGTTTGGGGGCCAAAACGTAAGCCAAAGCTAAGGCAGCCCCGGAGGGAAGCTGTTATCATAGAGCCTGTAAGCGAACGACACTTCGCGTGATAGGAGGCAAAACCATATGTCACTCTTGGAAGTCAACAGCCTGCAGAAGATCTACACCACCCGGCTGGGGGGCAGTAAGGTCCAGGCTCTGAAAAGCGTCAGCTTTACCGTGGAGGAGGGCGAGTTCGTGGCCATCATGGGCGAGTCCGGCTCCGGTAAGACCACCCTTTTGAACATTCTGGCCGCCCTGGACCAGCCCACCGGGGGCCAGGTGATGCTGAACGGCCGCAATCTGGCCAACATCCGGGAGGCCCAGCTGGCGGCCTTCCGCCGGGAGAACCTGGGCTTTGTGTTCCAGGATTTCAATCTGCTGGACACCTTCTCCCTGAAGGATAACATCCTGTTGCCCCTGGTGCTGGCGGCCCGGCCCTACTCGGAGATGGAGGCCCGGCTGCTGCCCCTGGCCCGGAAGCTGGGCATTGAAGGGCTGCTGGAGAAGTACCCCTACGAGGTCTCCGGGGGCCAGAAGCAGCGAGCTGCCGTGGCCCGGGCCCTCATCACTCACCCCCAGCTGGTGTTGGCCGACGAGCCCACCGGGGCCCTGGACAGCAAGGCCGCCGGGGAGCTGCTGCGGCTGTTTGAGGCCGTCAACCGGGACGGACAGACCATCGTCATGGTCACCCACTCGGTGAAAGCCGCCAGCCACGCCTCCCGGGTGCTGTTCATCAAGGACGGCGCCGTGTTCCATCAGATCTACCGGGGGGCCGCCACCGACGACGAGCTCTATCAAAAGATCAGCGACACGCTGACCATGCTGGCGACGGGCGGTGACCGGGAATGACACGGCATCTCTACCTGCGCCTGGCGGTGGGCAATATCAAAAATAACCGCCGGTTCTACTTTCCCTTCCTGTTCACCGCCATTCTGACGGTGGCCTGCTTCTTTATCATGATGTCCACCAGCCA
Source organism: uncultured Eubacteriales bacterium (assembly GCA_902475455.1). Lineage (GTDB taxonomy): Bacteria > Bacillota > Clostridia > Oscillospirales > Oscillospiraceae > UMGS1766. The sequence continues at coordinate 2,454 of CABRZO010000162.1, read as the reverse complement.
GAGCCCCACTCTTCCCGGCGGGGAGACCACCCGGATCGTCATGTATCTGGGGGACATCATTGTGGCCCTGTTCAGCGTCATTTTTCTCTATTACACCAACAGCTTTCTGATCAAACGCCGGAAAAAGGAGCTGGGCCTGTACAACATTCTGGGCCTGGAAAAGCGCCACATCGCCAAGGTGCTGGCCTGGGAGACCGTCCTCAGCGGCCTCATCTCCATCGGCCTGGGGCTGGGACTGGGAGCCCTGCTGGACCGGCTGATGTATCTGCTGCTACTGAATCTGCTGCGCTTCGACGTGTCCATGGCCTACACCTTCCTGCCCCGGGTGGCCATCCTCACCGGGGTGCTGTTTGCCGGCGTCTTTTTACTGCTGTTGCTCTCCAACCTGGTCCAGGTGGGCCGGGCCAAGCCCATTGAACTGCTCCGGGGCGGCAATGTGGGAGAAAAGGAGCCCCGGGTCAAATGGCCCCTGGTGGTCATCGGCCTGCTTACCCTGGGGACGGGGTACTATCTGGCCGTCACCACCGAGAGCGTTATGGCCGCCCTGGGGGTGTTCTTCCTGGCGGTGCTCCTGGTCATCATCGGCACCTACTGCCTGTTTCTGGCCGGCAGCATCGCGGTGCTGAAGATTATGAAGCACAACAAGGGCTACTACTACAAGCCCCGGCACTTCGTCAGCGTCTCCGGCATGCTCTACCGGATGAAGCAGAACGCCGTAGGTTTGGCCAATATCTGCATTTTGTCCACCATGGTGCTGGTCACCGTGTCCACCACCGTCAGCCTCTACGGCGGCGTCAACGACGTGCTGGCCCGCCGGTACCCCTACGACCTGGAGACTCATTTCTATAACGCCGCCGAGCCCGTGAAGGGATATGCCCGCTCTGTGCTGGAGCAGGCAACTCAGGAGGCCGGGCTGGAGATCGAGGAGATGGTGGACTACGAGAGCCTCACCATGTCCCTGGTCCAGGACGGCAACGCCCTGTCGGCGGAACTCTCCACCGAATTGCCCGGGGCCTATGTCCAGTTCCTAACGGAGGAGGGCTGGGAAGCTTTGACCGGCCAGCAGCTCCAGCCCCTGGGAGACCATCAGGTGGCCCTTTGCGTCCAGGAGGGCAATCTAGGGGACCAGATCAACCTGCTGGGGGAGGATTACACCGTCACTCAGCGGATTGAAGAGCCCCCCGAGAACGGCAGTCTGGCCGCCTATATCAGCAACACCTATTACGTTGTGGTGGACGACAATGTCACCTTGGCCCACCTGCAGCAGGGTGAGGCCGCATCGAGGAATTACTCTAACGCCCTGAACTGGGAGCTCGCCGTCACTCTCTCGGGCACTGATCAGGAAAAACTGGAGGTCATCAACGCCTTCCGGCAGCAGCTGGCCGTGGAGGAACTCACGCTGAACGGCAACACCTATGCTCTGGACTGGTTCGCCTCCGTCCGGCAGGACAACATCCAGGAGGCCTACGGCCTCTACGGCGGCTTCCTGTTCCTGGGCATCCTGCTGGGCCTGCTGTTCCTGATGGCCACAGTGCTCATCATCTACTACAAGCAGATCATCGAGGGCTATGATGACCGCGCCCGGTTCCAGATCATGCGCCAGGTGGGCATGAGCAGAAAGCTCATCTCCTCCTCGGTGCGCAGCCAGGTGCTCACAATGTTCCTGCTCCCGCTGGGAGCGGCGGCGGTCCACCTAGGCTTTGCCTTCCCGCTGCTGACCCGGGTGCTGAAAGCCCTGGCGCTGGACAATGTATCCATCTTCTTCTGGTGTACCCTGATTACCTTCGCAGCCTTTGTGCTGGTCTATATACTGGTATATTTGATCACCGCCCGGGTGTATTTCCGCACCGTCAGCGTCCAGGAGAGGCGCTGAGCCTATGGTGGAAGCCCATGTGTTAGTGGGGGGTATCCCCGCCATCTTCTGGGGCTCCCCCCGGCCCCGGCGACTGCTGGCCGTCCACGGCTTCGGGGGCAGCAAGGGGGACAGGACCATCCGGCTGCTGGCCCGGCGGGCTTCCCCCCTGGGTTGGCAGGTGGTGAGCTGCGATCTGCCCGGCCACGGCAGCCGGAGCCACGCTCTGTGTCCCTACGAGCCCAAACAGTGCGTGGAGGATTTGCGGCAGATCTTCGCCGGGATCCACCAGGGGCAGACCGCCCTCTTCGCCCAGGGGACCGGGGCCCAGTGGGCGCTGCTGGCCCTGCAAAACGCCCCGCTCTCCCAGGCCCTGCTGCTCTCCCCCACCGTAGGGCCCGGGCTGCCCCTGACGGGCTGGAGTGTCCCCACCGCCATTCTGGCCCCTGCCGGAGCATGCTGCTCCCCCTTCGGCCGGGCGGAGGACTTTGCTGAGAAATATCACTGCTCCTTTACCCCGGCCCCCCGGCCCGACTGTCTGGAGCCCTGGCTGGATCGGGTGCTGGCTCTGCCTCCGGCCTGAAGGCCCAAATCAAAACTCG
>CABRZO010000161.1 GCA_902475455.1 uncultured Eubacteriales bacterium | reverse complement strand
CGGTGTATTGGCGGGCGGTCTTTTCGTTGTAGTTGCCGGTGCCCACCTGGGTGTAATACTCGGTGCCATCCTCACCCATCCGGGTGATGAGGCAGAGCTTGGAGTGGACCTTGTAGCCGTTGAGGCCGTAGATCACGTTGCAGCCCGCCTCCTCCAGATGCCGGGACCACTCGATGTTGTTCTCCTCGTCGAACCGGGCCTTCAGCTCCACCAGGGCCACCACGTCCTTGCCGTTCTCGGCGGCCTCGGTGAGGGCCTCAATGATCTCGCTGCGCTGGGCCACCCGGTAGAGGGTGATCTTGATGGACACCACCATGGGGTCGTTGGCGGCCTCCCGGAGCAGGGTGATAAAGGGCTTGATGCGTTCAAAGGGGAAGCAGAGCAGCTTATCCTTCTCCCGGATCTGGGGCATGATGGGCTCCCCGGGCCGGAACTGGCCGGACTTCTGGGGCACCCGCCGGGGATAGAACAGATCCTGATGCTGCCGCAGGGTATCCTGGAGCTGGAACAGGAAGGACAGGTCCAGAGGGGTGTTGTTGCGGAACACCCCGGCCCGTTCCATCTCCAGGGCCTCGCAGAGGGCATCGATAATCTCGTCATCCAGGGCCCGGGACAGCTCCAGCCGCACCGGGGCCAGCCGGCGGCGCTTTTTCATCAGGTCCGCCATGAATTCCCGGTAGTCCAGATCCTCATCGTAGAGGGCGTCGGCGTCGATGTCGGCGTTGCGGGTGACCCGGATCAGCGACTTGGATTTCACCTGATAGCCGGGAAAGACCTGGGGAATGAAGTGCAGGATCAGCTCCTCGGAGAGCATGAAGGCGCGTCCGTCGCCCCCCACGTCAATGAGCCGGGGGAAGACGCCGGCGGCGCAGGATACAATGCCCATTTTTTCCTTGCCGGCCTTTCGCTCCAGTACTGCGGCGGCATAGATCTCCTTGTTGCGCAGGAAGGGGAAGCGCTGGCGGCGGCCAATGATGACCGGGGAGAGCAGAGGCAGGATCTGGGCGGTAAAGTAGCCCTCCAGTTTCCGGCTCTCCTCCGGGGTCAGGGCCTTGAAATCCACCAGCCGGACCCCTTGCTTTTTGAGCCGGGCCATCAGATCCTCATAGATCTCGTCCTTCCGGCCGTTGAGCAGCCGTACCTGGGCCAGGATGGCGTCGATCTGTTCCTGGGGGGTCAGATTGGTCTTGTTCTCCCGGATGGTGTGGTCCAGGGAGGCCTGGTCAATCAGTGATCCCACCCGCACCATGAAAAACTCGTCCAGATTGCTCTGGTAGATGGACACGAAGGACAGTCGCTCGCAGAGGGGCACCGTCTTTTTGGCCCCCTCCTCCAGCACCCGCTGGTTGAATTTCAGCCAGGACAGCTCCCGGTTCCGGTAGAGCTCCGGCATGGGGGGCAGAGCGACCTCCGGCTCCCCGGGGAAACTCTGGTGGGCGGGGGATTTGGCCTTGGCGGACAGCCGGAAGAGCACCAGGCCGATGAGGAAGAAGATGGCAATGGCGCCGACACCCAGATTGGCGCTGCCGGTGGCCTGGGAGATCAGACTGACCACTGTGGTGCCCAGCAGGGAGGCCCCTTTGCCGCAGATGTCCAGCAGCCCGAAATACTCTCCGGATTTGGCCGCCGGAATCAGCTTGGCGAAGTGGGACCGGGACAGGGCCTGAATGCCTCCCTGGAACAGCCCCACCAGCACCGCCAGCATCCAGAACTGGTAGATGTTGCTGAGGAAGAAGGCAAAGACGGCGATGCCGAAGTAGGCCACAATGCAGATGGAAATCAGGCTGACGGAGGAGAACTTCCGGGCCAGCCGGCCGATGCAGATGGCGCTGGGGAAGGCCACAATCTGGGTCACCAGCAGGGCCAGCAGCAGCCCGGTGGTGTCCAGCCCCAGGGCGGAGCCGTAGGCGGTGGCCATGTCGATGATGGTGTAGACGCCGTCGATGTAGAAGAAAAAGGCGATCAGGAACAGAAATACTGTCTTGTCCTTGGAAATCTCCCGGAGGGACTGGCCCAGCTGGGAGAAGGTGGAGCCCACGGAGACGGCCTTGGGGGGCACATAGTGCCGCTGCCGGTAGCAGCGCAGCAGGGGCAGGGAGGAGCCCACCCACCATACCGCCACAATGATGAAGGCCAGGGTCATGGCGGTGGTGGTGCTCAGCCCCAGAAATCCAGCCCCCAGCACCAGCCCCAGGCAGACCAGGAAGGGCAGGCAGCTGCCGATATAGCCCCAGGCATAGCCCTGGGAGGACACGTTGTCCATCCCGCTCGTGGGGGGTGACATCGGTGAGCATGAGTCATAGAGGATGAGACTCAGGGAGTACCCCACCTTGGCCACCACGAACACCGCCAGAAAGGCCAGCCACTGCCTTGCCAGCCCCAGACAGAGGCAGCCCAGGGCGCCGATCAGAATGGTGGCCAGGAAGATGGGCTTTTTTCTGCCCTTGCCGTCGGAGATGGCCCCCAGAATGGGGCCGCTGACCGCCACCACCAGGGTGGCGATGGAGGCGGCGTAGCCCCAGTAGGCCAGATAGGTCACCGAGGACAGCCCGGCCCCCTGGGCCAGGGCATTGAAATAGATGGGCAAGATGGTGGCGATCAGCAGGGTAAAGGCAGAGTTGCCCACGTCGTATAAAATCCAGCTGCGCTCCTGATGGGTGAGTTTCTGCTTCATGTTGCGGATTCCTCCAGGGGGATGTATTTGGAACCAAAGGTGTAGCGGTACAGGTCATCCCAGGGCCGCTGGCCCCGGGCAGTGTCCTGCCAGGTTTCAATGAGGTGCCTTGCCTCCGGAATCGCCTGCTGATACAGCTCCGCCAGACGTTGGTTGCTGTCGGCGCAGCGGGGGTCGGGATGCAGGCTCATCACCAGGCCGTGCATCTCCCGGTAGTTGCCCGACAGCCGCAGAAGGGAGAAGATGATCTGCCGCTTGATCTTCCCCGGGGCAACCAGCAGCCGGTTGTAAAAGACAAAGGATTTTTGAGCGTGAAACACCTGCTTTGGGGTGAGGGTGGGGAAAAAGTCGGCGATGACGGCGGCGGATTCCGGGCTGGGGTGGATGTGGTCGGTGAGGCTCTGGTGCACCGGATCCAGCCCGTCCCCCACCAGCAGCATCCGGTCAAACTCCATCTCAATCTCCGTGTGGGTGGCGCCGCTGGCGTCGATCTTTTCGTCAATGTAGCCGTGACAGGCCCGGTCTAGGGCGAAGTGGCACAGAAAGCCGTAGAGATAGGCCAAGTGAGCCGTCGGGCTGTCCAGAACGTTGATCCGCTTCGCCGCCGGGGCAAAAAAGTCCTGGCCCGGCTCATCGTGGATGCCAAAACCTAACTGACTGACGGGGTTGGACCGGAGCGGGTGGTTGTAAAACAGCAGATCCGGCCCGTGCAGACCCATGGAATACAGGTCCGGGTGGCTTTGAATGACCGTCTGAATGGTTGGGGAAAGGCCGAAGCTCACGTCCCGGCCAAACCGATGGTGTGCGTAGGTGGAAGGCATAGGGGTTCTCCTTTGAATTCAATCCATTGGTTTCCTGTGTTATTGTAGTGACCTGGGTTTAATTCTGAGACCAGTTTCCTGTTAAATCTGTGTGAAACAGCGGGGAAAGCCGGAGCATGCGCAAAGATTTTATCTCCATTTAACCCTCGACGGGTGGAAAGCGTCCCGGGGCTCTGATAACATTTGAGGCAGAGTCCCAGACCAACGGAGATTCGGCCCAAAGGAGTGAAGTGGGTATGCTGCCATGTCAGACCGGCTGTTCCTGCCACCGAGAGGGATGCCACAAGGACTGTGAGCGCTGGAAGGAATTTCAGATCCAGCAGCAGCTCCAGCGGCAGAAGAAAAAGGATTATCTGAAATTCTACAACGACCTGTGCTCCACCGTGGCCCGGCAGTGCATTGCCCTGGGTTGCAGTGTGGGCTGAAGGGTCTGCCAGAAATTTAACTTGTATGATACCCGAAGCTGGCGGCAGCTCCGGATAGGATCTGTGCTCCTGCGGCTGCGGGGGAGAAAGTGAGATGAATCCCATGGATCAGAGACCAAACCAGGATGTGGACGACCTGATTTTCGAGTCCACCGAGAGCCATGTCAGCCAGCGCTGAGATGCGCCCCCCGGACGACAATCTGCCCCAGGGCAGTTGATCGTATAGAGCAAGCAGTTCGTATTTTCATTCTACTCTCCTTATTCTGGAAAAACCAGGTGCATTTGCATCTGGTTTTTGCCATTTTTAGAGCAGAGAGAACGGCTTGGGGGTTGTATGGCCTGGCACCGGCACGGTATAATGAGACAAACAGCGAGGGGAGGGGACGTCATGCGGCTGTTTGTGGCCATTGAGCTGCCCCGCCGGGTCAGGGAAGCCCTTTGGAACGAGGCTCGGAAGCTGGGGAAAAACTGGCGGTCGGGTCGGCTTTTGCCGCCGGAGAGCTACCACATCACCCTGTCCTTTCTGGGCCAGCAGCCGGAGCACCGGCTGGAGTCCATCACCGCCGCCATGGACCGCTGCCATTGTCCGCCCTTCCAGGCCACCCTGGGAGAGCTGGGGCTGTTTGACCAGCGGGGCGGCGGCGTCCTCTGGCGGGGCGTTTGGTCCCCGGAACTGAGCCGGCTTCAGTCCCAGCTGGCCCGACAGCTGGAGCAGGCGGGCTTTGCTTTGGAGAAGCGGCCCTTTCAGCCCCATATCACCCTTGCCCGGCGGGTGGCCCTGGACCTGGAGACGGATCTGGCGGCGCTGACGGTGTCAGCCCAGTCCTTCGGTGTGGAGGAAATGGTTCTGATGCGTTCCCGGCTGTCCCAGCAGGGGGCCAGCTATCAGGGGCTGTATCGCAGTTCATTTCGGAGGACTCAATAGCCGACACAGGGGCCTGCCACGGTCCGGGGGAACGGCAACAGATCCCAGGGGCAGTTTTCCGGTATGGATTGACAGACGGCAAATTTCTGTCATACTGGTCTTAACGAGGGGGCCCGGCGGATGCATGACGGCCCCAATGAGGAGGGAAAAACATGATCTTTTCCAAACTGCAGGGGGGAGATCCCTTGACCTGTTATCCGGCGGCCATCCAGCGGGCCCTGGCCTTTCTGCGGGAAACCGACCTGATGGCCCTGGAGCCCGGCAGTTATCCCCTGGAGGGGGACCAGATGTTCGCCAACGTGATGGACATGACCACCCACAGTTATGAGGGCTCCCATCCCGAGGTCCACAAAAAGTATATCGACCTGATGTACTGGCCCGAGGGGGGCGAGAAAATTGGGGTGGCCCCCTACTTGGGCACCGAGCCGGTGTTTGAGGCCCATCCGGAGAACGACATCGCCCTGCTGGAGTCGGTGGCCAACGAGAGTATCCTGGTGGCGACGGAAGGCTGCTTCGGCATCTTCTTCCCCTGGGATGCCCATCGCCCGGCCCTGATGTTGGGGGACACCCCGGCCACCAGCCGGAAGTGCGTGGTGAAAATCAGCATGGAGCTGCTGGGCTGAACACAGATGAATCAAAGCGGGCCGGAACCCTTTTCTGAAA
>CABRZO010000160.1 GCA_902475455.1 uncultured Eubacteriales bacterium | reverse complement strand
GATCGGCGAGGTCTGGGAGGACGGCACCACCAAAATTGCCTACGGGGTCCGGCGGCGCCACCTGCTGGGCAATCACCTGGACGGGCTGATGAACTACCCCTTCCGCAACGCCCTCATTGACTATCTGCTGGGCGGGGACGCCTCCGGCTTTCACGACGCCATGGAGGGTTTAAGGGAGAACTATCCCCCCTTTGCCTTCCACAGCGCCATGAACTCTTTGGGCACCCACGACACCCTGCGGATCCTGACCTATCTGGGCACCGGCACCCAGCGCCAGGAGTGGAGCAAAGAGCAGCGGGGCCACTATCACATGACCGACCAGGAGCGGCAGCGGGGCCGGGCCCTGCTGCGGCTGGGAGCTGCGGTACTCTTCGCCTTTCCCGGGGCCCCCACCGTCTACTACGGCGACGAGGCGGGGATGGAGGGCTATGAGGACCCCTTCAACCGCCGCACCTTCCCCTGGGGGAAGGAGGATGTGGAACTGATGGACTGGTTCCGCAAGTTGGGGTTACAGCGTAAGGACAGCGCCCCCCTGCGCCGGGGAGCGCTGTGCTGGGGCACCTGCCGGGGCTCGGTGCTCTCCTTTGCCCGCCGGGCGGAGGGCCACAGTGCCGGTGTGGCGGTGAACCGGGGGGAGATGGAGCTGCTGGTTGAGCTCCCCTGGTCCGGAACTGCCGCCCGGGATCTGGACACCGGCCGCCGCTATCTGGCGGTGGATGGGGTGCTGCGGCTCAAGGTGCCTCCCATGGAGGTGCTGCGGCTGGAGAGCTGCCCGGTGACTGAATAAGAAAAGAAACAGAGGGAACCACATAGCATGTGGTTCCCTCTGTTTCAGGCTGTCGAAAAACCAAAGGTTTAGGCAGTTTCACAGAATTCCGTCCTCCGAAGAGGACGGAACAAAATGCAGTTCTGTCATTTCCGGGGACATGCGCCTCGGAAATGACTCTTCTCATGCAGGACAGGGTGACTTTTGCGCAAGCAATCGAGCCCTGTCCTGCATCAGCCCCTTTGTCGGAAAAGGCCTATGGCCTTTTTCGACAAGCTCAGAGGGAACCACATAGCATGTGGTTCCCTCTGTTGATTGTATGGCTTAAATCAGATCAAGGGCCGGTCATAGCGGGAGGCGGCCCGGAGCAGCCGGAAGACAATGATGTACATGACGATGACAAAGGCCAGGAAGATCAGGGTGGCCACGGTGCCGCCGATCATGGCGCAAGCGTCATAGAAGCCGTGGAAGAACACCGGCACCAGATAGCTCAGGGCCAGATTTTTGGCCTTGCCGGAGTGGTCGCCGTAGACCTCGCAGAGCTTGGCCCGGCCGTAGAAGATGCCCATGAACACGGAAAAGCTGAGATGGCCCGGTACCGCAGTGACCGCCCGGAGGGCGGCGGTGACCAGACCGTAGCTGAACACATACTTGACGTTTTCAAAGGCGGCAAAGCCCAGGGAGACAAAGACCGCGTAGACCACCGCGTCGAATACATAGTTGAAGTCGGGTTTCTTCCAGCTGAACAGTTTCAGAAACAGCAGCTTGCTGCCCTCCTCCACGCAGGCCACCACGATAAAGGCCAGCAGGATGTAGTACAGCGGGGTGGCGAAGAGGAAGAAGCGGTTCAGAATGCTCTGGCCCACGATCTCCAGCACCAGGGACACCAGGGTGGCCAGCACGCCCCCCAGCAGCATCAGGGCCAGCAGTTTTGGGGGTTCCTTTTCAATCTTGTCGTGGCGGTAGACATAGACCAGCAGCACAATGGCGGGGATCAGGGCGGCCGCGATGTAGACCGCCGATGTGGGGCTCAGCAGAAACGGCATGAACAGGCACCTCTCTCTCAAATGGTTCGGGTTGGAATCATTTCGGTGGCCTCATTATATACCAGCAGAGAGGTGCTGTCATGCTTTTTTGCAAATTTTAACCTTCCCGGCCGGTCCGGCCGGTTTTGCGGCGCTTGGGGTTGGCGGAGATGTCGCAGAGGGCCTCGGCGGCCTCGGTGTCGCAGCGGCGGTTCCGGGCCAGATCCCCCAGGGACACCATGCCCACCACCTGGTCCCCCTCCACCACCGGCAGCCGCCGGACCTGGCGATGGGCCATCTGGCGGGCGGCCTGGTGGACGTCATCCCCCGGGGAGACGGTGACGGGGGCAGGGGACATGATGTCCCGCACCGGCACCCGGCTGGGATCCTCCCCAGCGGCCACACAGCGGGTGATGATATCCCGGTCGGTGACAATGCCCACCAGCGTTCCGCTCTGGCCGCACACCGGCAGCGCCCCCAGGTCGTGGCGGCTCAGCAGCCGGGCGGCCAGGGCGGCGCTCTCCTCCGGCGTAATGGACACCACGGAAGGGTTCATCAGATCCCGGACAAACATAAAAAAGACCTCCTCGGTACACCAGGCGGCCTGAAAACAGAAAAAGGCCGCCGGATTCAGGTACCTCTAGTGTGTCCTGAATCCGGCGGGGTCATACGGCTCAGCTCAGATCGTTTTGTTCCACCAGCTGGAAGGTGAGGTCCAGCGTCTCACCGGAGCGGTAGACGGTGACGGTAATCGAGTCACCCACCCGCAGCCCGCTGAGGTCCACGTCGCTGACCTGGTAGACGGGGCTGCCGTTGAAGGCGGTGATGATGTCCCCGGGCTGGAGGCCCTGGGCGGCGGCATCGGAGTTTTCATCCACGGTGACCACATACACCCCGTCCACCTCATTGCCCTCATAGTCCCCGGCGGTGACGGCGTAGCAGGTGATGCCCAGCACCGGATGCTCCACCTTGCCCTCGGTGATCAGGGCATTGACCACCTGTTGGGCTTTGGTGGAGGGAATGGCGAAGCCCAGGCCCTCCACAGTGGTATCACTGCTCATGATCTTCATGTTGACCACGCCTACCACCTGGCCGTAAATGTTGATCAGAGGACCCCCGGAGTTGCCGGAGTTCAGAGCGGCGGTGGTCTGGATCAGGGTCATGGTGTAGTCGTTCATGTTGACGCTGCGGTTGACGGCGGACACAATGCCATTGGAGAAGCTGCCCCGGTAGTTGATGCCCAGGGGGTTGCCGATGGCAAAGCACTCATCCCCCACCAACAGCTCGTCGCTGGTGGCAAATTCCGCCGGGGTCAGCCCCTGGGCCTCCACCTTCAGCAGGGCCAGGTCGCTGTTGGGATCCTCCCCCACCAGCAGGGCCTCATAGACCTGGTTGTCGGCGGTGGTGACCTGGGCGTGGCTCTGGAGGGCCACCACATGCTGGTTGGTCAGGATGTAGCCGTCCTCGGAGAGGATGATGCCGGTGGCATAGGCCCCGCTGTAGTCCCCGTATACGGTGATAGTGACCACGCTGGGGGAGACCTTGGCATAGATCTCCTGGTAGCTCAGCTCCTCCAGTCCCTGGGAGGACTGGAGCTCCAGAGAGAAGGAGGCATCCCCCTCATAGAGCTGAATATTGCTGGGGCCGGTCTCGTCTTCCAGAGCCTCGGAGTCATCCGCTCCGTCGTCGGGCTCTGGGTCCACATTGACGGAAAAGTCGTCGTCTCCGGAGTAGTTGTCGCCGGTGATGATGCCCGTTCCGGAGGCGGGGGTGTTGGCAAACAGCAGCCGGGACACCCCGATGCCGATGCCTCCAATCACCAGCGCCGCCACGACAATGATGATGACCCCTTTGAGGGCGCCGTGTTTTTTGCGGGGGATGCAGTGGCTGTCGTAGGTGAGGTCAGGGCCGCAAGAGCCAATGACGTGATCGGGGCCCGGGGCGTGGGCCTCGGGTCGGCGGGCGCCAAAGGGTCCGGCGCCGGAGGCGGGCTTGCGGTCCCAGGGGTCGTCGGAGGGCACGTTGTTGCGGCGATTATATTGTTCCCAATCCTGCATGGGCAGTTCCTCCCGGTTGCTCTATCAATGGAATTCCCTGTGGCCGGCGGATCAGCCCGCCAGGGTCAGGGTGAAGACAAATTCAGTGACGCCGTCCTTACTGGTGACGGTGATGTTTTCCTTATGGTTGTTGAGGATGGTCTTGACGATGTACAGCCCCAGACCAACCCCTTCCTTGTCAATGCTGCGGGAGCGGTCGGACTTGTGGAATCGGTCAAAAATCATGCTCAGTTCCTCCGGGGGGATGGTCTCCCCCTGGTTTTTCACGGAGATATAGGCCTTGGTGCCCTTGGTGGTGATGGTCACCGCAATGGCGGTACCCGGGGCGGCAAATTTGGCGGCGTTGTCCAGCAGATTGTAGCACACCTGGGTGATGCCGTCCGGGTCACCCCATACCTTGACCGGGTTGTCGGGGATCTGGACATCCATGTCCAGCCGGCGGCTCTTGATCTTGCCCTCCAGGCTGATCATCACCTGCACCATGGTCTCACTGATGTCGAACTCCACCTGGCTTTCCACCGACTCCCGGGCCTGCAGGGCGCTGACGTCCAGCATTTTACGCACCAGTCGGCTGAGCCGGGCGGTCTCGGAGGAGATCACCTGCAGAGAGTCATTGACCTTCTCCGGGGGGATGGTGCCATCCAGAATGCCGTTGGTGAAACCGGAGATGGTGGTCATGGGGGTTTTGAGTTCGTGGGAGATGTTGGCCACAAACTCCTGGCGGCGCTTTTCAGAGTTAGCCAGGGAGTCGGCCATGGCGTTGAAGGCGGCGGCCAGATCCCCCACCTCGTCCTTGCGGCCATAGTCATCCACCCGGGTGTCGTATTCTCCCATGCCGAACTTGCGTACGGCTTCGGCCATCTCCCGCAGGGGCTTTACCTGTTGCAGGGAGAAGATAGAGCTGGAGATAAAGGCGATGCAAAGCACCACCACGGCAATGAAGAAGAAGATGGTGGCCAGGGCTTTCCAGAGGGACACCAGTTCCCCTGCCGAGGTGGTCATAAAGACCAGGTATTCCACCGAGGTGTTGTTGCCGGACTGGAAGTAGATGGGCACGCCGGAGGCAAAATAAAGATTGGGGTAAATCCCCAGATCGGACATGCCGGAGTAACAGCCCTGGCTGACCAGCTGATCCACCACCGAAGAGGAGATGGAGCAGCCCACATAGTTCAGGATATTCCGGCCGTCGGCGGTATAGCGCAGCACAGTGCCGGAGTCATCGCAGATCAGAATGTCGCAGTCGGCGATCATGGACAGGGCGGGGCCATAGAGTCGAAAGCCTTCTTCCGCCGGGTCAAAGCCCTGTTCCAGAAGGTCCTGGGTCAGGGAGGCCACATAGGTGACGTTGACGGCCATGGCCTCTTTCTTCTCCTGGACCATGTAGCGGTAGCTCAAGGTCATGAAGGCTGCCGCCAGCAGGGCAAAGGAGATCAAAATCATGCCGGCGGTGAGCATGAAATGGCGGCGAAACAGAGAGCTTCTCATGCCTCCACCAGCTCGAACTTATACCCCACGCCCCAGACGGTTTTCAGGCTCCACTGGTCGCTGACCCCCTCCAGCTTTTCCCGCAGCCGCTTGATGTGCACATCCACGGTGCGGCTGTCGCCGAAGTAGTCAAAGCCCCAGACCTCGTCCAGCAGCTGGTTGCGGGTAAACACCCGGTTGGGGGAGGAGGCCAGGTGA
>CABRZO010000159.1 GCA_902475455.1 uncultured Eubacteriales bacterium | reverse complement strand
AGAGTGATCTCCTTCATCTGGGAGAGCACTTCCTTCATGGTCTTGGCGGCGGAGGGAGCCCAGGAGCCGTTCTCCACCAGGGCCACGGTGCGCTTCTGATAGTTCTTGGCCTTCAGATGGTGGAGGAAGTCCTCCATGCAGGGCACCACGCCGGCATTATAGCTGCTGGCGCAGAGCACCACCTTGCCATAGCGGAAGGCGTCCTCCAGAGCCTCGGCCATGTCCTCCCGGGCCAGGTCGGTGATGGCCACCTTGGGGCAGCCCTTGGCCTCCAGAATCTCTTTCAGCTTCTGGGCGGCCTGGGCGGTGTTGCCGTGGAGGGAGGCGTAGGCCACAAACACGCCCTCGGACTCTACCCCGTAGCTGCTCCAGATCTGGTACTTCTCCAGATAGTGGCCCAGGTTTTCCTTCAGCACCGGGCCGTGGAGGGGGCAGATGATCTGAATGTCCAGGTTGGCGGCCTTCTTGAGCAGGGCCTGGACCTGGGGACCATACTTGCCCACAATATTGAAGTAGTAGCGCCGGGCCTCGCAGTCCCAGTCCTCATCGGCGTCCAGGGCGCCGAACTTGCCGAAGGCGTCGGCGGCGAAGAGCACCTTGTCGGTCTTATCGTAGCTCACCATGACCTCGGGCCAGTGCACCATGGGGGCGGTGACAAAGGTGAGTTCATGCTTGCCCAGAGCCAGGGTATCCCCCTCTTTGACGGCCATGGTGTTGCCGGGGGTGATGTTGTAAAGGGGCAGCATCTGCAGGGCCTTGGCGGTGGCCACCACCTGGACGCCGGGGTATTTGTCCAACAGGGCCTGGATGCTGGAGGCGTGGTCAGGCTCCACATGCTGCACCACCAGGTAGTCCGGGGTGCGGCCGGCCAGAGCTTGCTCCAGATTGGCCATGAATTCCGCGGTCTTACGGTGGTCCACGGTGTCCATCACCGCCACCTTTTCATCCAGGATGACATAGGAGTTGTAGGCGATACCGTTGGGAACGATGTACTGTCCCTCAAACAGATCCAGATCCCGGTCGTTGACCCCGATGTAACGGATGTCCTGTGTTACCATGTTCAATCCCTCCAAAAAATTCCGGGCCGCCCAGGAGGACGGCCCGGGCGTTTCATTCGGCCACATTATGCCATGAACCGGCAAAAAAGTAAAGTCATTCTCGGAAAAAGCACTTAGTACGGGGAAAATTACTGGCTTGCCGATTCCGCATCCTCTTTAGAGGGATGGGGGATACGCTGCACCTCGATCTCCAGCACCCGGTGGTAATCGGTGGCGGTGACGGTGACATGAAGGTCCTCATAGTCAAAGCAGTCCCCCTCCTCGGGGATCCGGCCCAGCTGTTCCATGACCCAGCCGCTGATGGAGGTACAGTCGGAGTCCACATCCAGATCAAAGAACCGGTCCAGCTTGTCGAGATCGGTGGAACATAGCACCCGGTAGGTGTTTTCGCCCACCTTCTGGAAGTTTTCAATCACCTCATCATGTTCATCCCAGATTTCGCCCACCAGCTCCTCCAGGATATCCTCCATGGTGACGATGCCCAGGGTGCCGCCGTACTCGTCGCTGACTACGGCGATGTGGGCCTTGTGTTTCTGGAGTACCTTCAGCAGGTCGCTGATCTTGACGGACTGGGGCACATAGACGGGTTCCTTCATCAGTTCGGTGAGAGGCCGGTCGCTGATGCCGGTGCCGGTGTAGAAGTCCTTCTGGTGGATGACGCCCACGATGTTGTCGATGGAGCCGTCGTAGACCAACAGCCGGGAATAGCGGCTTTCGGAAAAGCTCCGGGCCACTTCCTCTTTGCTGGCGGTAACGGGCACCGCCTCCAGATCCACCCGATGGGTCAGGATGTCCTCGGCGTCCCGGTCGGTGAACTCAATGGCGGAGCGGAGCAGGTCCCCCTCGCTCTTGTCGATGCTGCCGTCCTGAGCCACCTCTTCCACCAGCATCAGCAGTTCGTCCTGGGTCATCCGGCGGCTGTCGTCGCTCTTGAAGAGTTTGGTGAGCAGCTTCTTCCACAGGGTGAACAGGAAGTTGATGGGGGTAAGTACCCAGATGACCACCCGAATGATGGGGGCGGAGAACATAGCAAACTTCTCCGGATTCTCCTTGGCCAGGCTCTTGGGAGAGATCTCACCAAAGATCAGTACCACAATGGTGATGACGATGGTGGAGACCGTGGCGCCGATCTTGGGCAGCATCCCCACAAACAGCAGGGTGGAGATGGAGGAGGTGGCGATGTTGACCACGTTGTTGCCCACCAGAATGGAGGAGAGCAGCTGGTCGTATTGCTCCGACAGCTTCAGCGCCAGGGCGGCCCGGCTGTTGCCCTTTTCCGCCATGGCCCTCAGCCGGGTTTTGTTCAGCGAGGAGAAGGCGGTCTCCGTGGCGGAGAAATAGGCGGAAAACAGCAGTAGCAGCGCAATGATCAGGATCGATGATATTGAGTCTTCGTTCATAAAAAAAGCAGTATCTCCTTTTCCAATGGTTTCCTTTAGATGAATTCTTTCTGTCAATGTGCAAACATGCTATTGTATATGAAACCAAGCTATATTATACAGGTTTTTCCGGGGAATGCAAAGGATTTCTGAATGATGCTGAAAAAAAGACAGATAAATGAAAAAAGTACTTGCTATTTCCGGGCAATGCACTATAATGAAACGCGACAATTTAATAATGGGAGAAGAAGTTATTTTGTTGTAACGCCCGGGCACTTGTTCGGGCGGAAGGAGAATCAGCAGTGAAAAAACGTATTCTTGCAGTTTTCCTGGTTTTGGCGACGCTCGCGTGCTTACTCTGCTCTTGCGGAGGAGCAACGACTGAGGTCCCCGCTTCCAGCGACGAAACTACCGCTTCTTCCGGGGAATCCTCGGTGGCCGCCAGCGAGAGAGCATCCGCGAACGAGATCATCGTAGGTATTCCCCAGGACTTGGACAGTCTTGACCCCTACCAGACGGGGACGGCAGGAACTCGAGAGGTCATGTTTAACATCTTTGAAGGCTTGGTGAAGCTGAACAGCGACGGCAGCTATGTGGACGCTGTGGCTTCCGCCCACTCCGTTTCGGAGGACGGCCTGACCTATACCTTCACCCTCCGGGATGGCGTGCTTTTCCACAACGGCGAAGCAGTCACCATGGAGGATGTGATATACTCTTTCGAGACCTGCGCCGCTACCACGGTCAATGAATCCGTGGCTGCGGCGCTTTCTGATGCCCAAATTACCTCCGAGGGCAACGACCTGATCATCACGCTGAGCCAGGCCAACAGCGACTTTTTGGCCTATGTGTCCAACGTGTACATCACCCCCGCGGGCTATGAGGACCAGGACACCGCCCCCGTGGGCACCGGCCCCTTCCGCTTTGTGTCCTACAGCGTGCAGGAGAGTTTTGTCATGGAAAAGAACGAGGATTACTACGGTACTCCCGCTTACCTGGACAAAGTCACCTTCAAGATCTTTGACGGCAGCGATGCGGAGCTGCTGGCCCTGGAGGCGGGCTCCATCGACCTGTGCGCCCATCTGCAGTATGACCAGGTCAGCACCCTGAACAACGGTTACACCGTGCTGGACGGCACCATGAACCTGGCGGTGGCTCTGTATCTGAACCATGCTGTGGAGCCTTTTGACAACGAAAAGGTGCGCCAGGCCCTGTGCTGGGCCATCGATGTGGACGAAGTCATGGCCTTTGCCACCGGCGGCCAGGGCGTGAAGATCGGTTCCTCCATGTTCCCCAACTTCACCAAGTACTTTGACGCCTCCCTGGCCGACAACTACGGCTATGATGTGGAGAAGGCAAAGCAGCTGCTGGCGGAGGCGGGATACCCGGACGGCTTCAGCTTCACCATCACCTATGCCACCGAGTACGAGCACCCCTACGGGGACATGGCCGCCGTCATCCAGCAGCAGCTGGCTGAGGTGGGCATTACTGTGGAGCTCAATCCCATCGAGTGGGCCAGCTGGTACACCGATGTCTATCAGGGTCGGGATTTTGAGACTACCCTGGTGGGCTTTGACACCAGCGTGCTCACCGCCAGCGGCATGCTGCAGCGTTGGACCACCGGCGCCAGCAAGAACATGATCAATTACAGCAATGCCGACTATGATGCGGCCTTTGAGGCTGCCCAGGCCACCCAGGACGACGCAGAGCAGACTGCCCTGTACAAGCAGTGCCTGGAGATTCTGAGCGATACCGCCGCCAATGTCTATATTCAGGATCTGGCGGAGTATGTGGTCATCAACCCGGCCCTGGAGGGATATGAATTCTATCCCTTGTACATCCTGGATATGTCCACGGTGCGCTACACCGATCAGTAAGCAATTTTAAAAAGAAAGAAGGGAGGCGAGGAGTATGAAATACATCTTGAAAAAACTCTTTGCTCTCATTATTACATTGTTGATTGTTTCCTTCCTCGCCTTCCTCGCTTTCTCCATCATTCCGGGAGACCCCACCGCCAAGATTCTGGGTATGGACGCCTCCCCGGAACAGATCGCCGCCCTCCGGAGCCAGCTGGGGCTGGACCGGCCGGTGCTGATCCGCTACTGGGAGTGGCTGACCAACTTCCTTCGGGGAGATTTCGGTACCAGTTATAGTTATAATCTTCCGGTGGGGCAGATGCTGGCGGACAAGCTGCCGGTGACGGCGGCACTGACCCTGTATTCCTTCCTGTTCACGGTGGTGCTGGCTATCCCCCTGGGTATCCTGGCGGGCAGTGTCCGCAGCAAGGTGCTGGACCATATCATCACCGCCGTGGACCAGATTTTTATGAGCATCCCCCAGTTTTTTATCGGCATCATCATGTGCTTTACCCTGGGCCTGACTTTCCGGCTCTTTGTGCCGGGGGAGTTTGTCTCCTATACCCAGAGCTGGCCCCAATTCCTCTACTACCTGATCTTTCCCGCCCTGGCCATCGCCATCCCCCGCATCGCCATGACCGTCAAGATGCTGCGGGGCTCTATCAAAAGCGAGCTGGGTCGGGACTATGTCCGCACCGCCCAGAGCCGGGGCAACGCCCGGCGGGCCATTCTGAGCCGCCATGTGGTGCGTAACGCCATGATCCCCGTTATCACCTTCCTGGCCATTTCCATGGCTGAGATCATGACCGGCACCATCGTGGTGGAGCAGGTCTTTACCGTTCCCGGCATTGGCCGGCTGCTCATCAGCAGCATCAGCAGCCGGGATTTCCCGGTGGTCCAGGCCATTGTGGTCATCATGGCAGCCTGGATCGTGCTGGTCAACTTCTTGGCCGACGTCATCAACCAGCTGGTGGATCCCCGGATCCGGCTGCAGTGACAGGGGAGGGCCTGACCTATGAAAACGAAACAGACAAGGAGCGCCAGATGGAACTCCTTTACCTATATCGGCGGCACCCTGGCCGCCCTGCTGACCCTGCTGGCGGTGGTCAGCGTCTTCTGGACCCCTTATGATCCCACCGAGATGGACGCCATGGCCAAAATGGCGCCCCCCAGCTCCCAGCACTGGCTGGGTACCGACAACCTGGGCCGGGATGTGTTCTCCCGGATTATGGACGGGCTGGGCACCTCCTTCCTGATCGCCATCAGTGTGGTGCTCATCGGCTGCGTCATGGGTATCCTGATCGGCAGCCTCTGCGGCTATTACGGCGGCATTGCCGACGCCATCCTCACCCGGG
>CABRZO010000158.1 GCA_902475455.1 uncultured Eubacteriales bacterium | reverse complement strand
GGTCTTGACCCCGTCCTCGATCAGGAAGCCGGCGCTCTGGAGGGAGAAGTCCCCGCTGACCACATTGGCCCCGGCATGGAGCCCGGCCAGGGAATCAATATACACGCCCCGGCCCGCCTGCCGGAGCAGGGCCGCCTCGTCCTGTTCCCCGGGGGCCAGATAAAAGGCGAAGGGGGCCACCTCCACCGGCGCGGCATACCCCGCCTTGGCGGCGTTGCCCGTGGTCTCCTTCCCCGCCACGGCGGCGGTGCGGTGGTTATAGAGCAGGGTGTTCAGCCTGCCGCCCTCCACCACATTCTTCTTTCTGGCCGGGGTGCCCTCGGCGTCAAAGGGGATGGGCATGGCACTCAGGGGGCAGAAGGGGTCGTCCACCAGGGTCACCGCCGGGGCGGCGATGGTGGTCCCCTCCTTCCCCGCCAGGCGGGACAGGCCCTTCTGGGCCCGGTCCGAGGAGAAGGCGGGGCTGAAGGCCGCCAGCAGGCTGGCCATGGCCTCCGGGGCGAAGATCACCGGGCACACCCCAGTGGGCGCCGTGTCGGCCCCCAGCTTGGCCCGGGCCTTGTCCACCGCCTTGGCGGCCAGGGCCTGCTTGTCCAGGCTGTCCAGGGGGGCCAGCTTCAGCTGGTAGGCGTCGGAGACCTCCTCCCCCTCCTGCACCACCGCCGCGGCCACCAGGCCGGTGATGGTGTTCTCATAGTGCAGATCCAGCCCCCGGGAGTTGACGATGGCCAGGCGCACCGTCTCGCTGATGCCCTCGGTGCTGGAGCCGTCCACCACGGTGGGATGGGCGGCATAGAGGGCGGCCTGGGTGTCCAGGGCCGCCTGGATCAGCTCACCGGAGCCGCTGCGGGCCCCGGCAGGGGCGCAGGCCACGCTCTGGTACTGCTGACCGCCCTGGCCCAGAAACACCGGCTCATCGGTCTCCAGCACGGCGGCGTTGTCCACCGCCCGGCGGACCACATCCTCCGCCGCCGCCTCGCTGAGCTCCTCGGTGGAGGAGTAGCCCATGCGGCCCCCGGCGATGCACCGGAAGCAGACGCCCCCCTCCACGGCGCTGGAAAACTCATTGACTTCCTGCCGGTACACCCCCACCCGGGTGCTCTCGGCGCTCTGATAGTAGAGCTCGTAATCCTTTACGCCCAGTTTCTCGGCCCACCGGGCCACACTGGCCTGAAATGCGTTAAAATCCATCTTGTCTGCCTCCTTATCTGCCGCCCACGGTGATGGAGGACACCCGGATCATGGGCTGGCCCACGTTGGTGGGGATACTGCCGCTGGAGGAGCCGCACATGCCCTGGCCCATATCCAGCTGAGAGCCCACCATGTCGATCTTCTGGATGACCTCGGCGCCGGTGCCCACCAGGCTGGCCCCCCGGACCGGCTCGCAGATCTTGCCGTGGCGGATCAGGTAGCCCTCGTTGACGGCGAAGTTGAACTCGCCGGTCACCGGGTTCACAGAGCCGCCTCCCATCTCCTTGGCATACAGTCCGTAGTCGATGGAGGAGATGATGTCCTCGTTGGAGTCCTCTCCGGGGGCGATAAAGGTGTTGGTCATCCGGGAGGTGGTGGTGTAGCGGTAGCTCTCCCGCCGGGCGGAGCCGGTGGAGGCCATGCCCATCCGGCGGCCGTTGAACTTGTCCACCAGATAGCTCTTCAGCACACCGTTCTCAATGAGCACGTTGCGCCGGGCCGGGGTGCCCTCGTCGTCAATGTTGATGGAGCCCCAGGCGTTGGGGATGGTGCCGTCGTCGATGGCGGTGACCTTCTCGTGGGCAATCTTCTCCCCCAACTTGCCGGCGAACTGGGAGCGGCCATAGGCCACAGCGGTGGCCTCCAGAGAGTGGCCGCAGGCCTCGTGGAAGATGACGCCGCCAAAGCCGTTGTCAATGGCCACCGGCATCACCCCCGCCGGGCAGTAGCCCGCCCCGGCCATGGTGACCGCCTGCCGGGCGGCGTGGATGCCCACCGCCTTGGGGTCGATCTGGTCAAACAGTTCCAGACCCATCCGGCGGCCGGGCCGGCAGGAGCCGGTCTGGGTCTCCCCATTGACCTCCGCCACGGCGCTGATCATAAGCCGGGTGCGGATCTGCCGGTCCTGGGCATGGACCCCCTCACTGTTGGCCACCAGAATTTTGTGGTCCACATCCAGCAGAGTGCCGGTGACCTGGCAGATGGCTTCGGCATACTCCTTGGCGGCGAAATAGCCCTCCTTCAGAATCTCCACCTTCCGGGGGTTGCCCACGGTGGCGGGGACGATGGCAATGGGGTGGATATCCCCAAACAGCCGCTCGTGGAGGCAGATGGAAATTTCAGCGGTCCCCTCCCCCAGGGCCTGGGCCGCCTCCTCGGCGCAGCGCAACAGCCCCGCCTCGGTGGTGTCCACAGTGGTGGCGGTGACGCTGCGCAGGCCCTTAAACACCCGGACCGAGGCCCCGGCCACCAGATTGTCGTCGATGGAGTCCACCTTGCTGTCCACCATGTTGATGGCGTGGTTGGTGGTGTGCTCCGCAAACAGCTCCGCGTAGTCGGCGCCGGTGGCGGCGGCCCGCTCCAGCACCCGCTGGCAAATTTCTCTTGAGATCATAACATCTCTCCTTTTATGCGATGGTTCCATTTTAACCCCGGGCCGTCCCGAAGACAACCCTAACCTGTCCCCTGAAAAAGGCCCGCCGGGATCCGTTCGGAATCCCGGCGGGCGTTGCATGACAGAAACTCAGCCGCAGATATAGTTGCTGAGGCCCAGCATTTTGTAATAGCCGGCCACAGCGCCCTGATCCGCCACACCCACGCACTGGGCGGCGTGAACGGCGGCCTTGCCGAAGACCGGGGTCATGTCCTTGGTGGCCTCCACGCCGGCCTTGGCAGCCTCCACAGCGGCGGTGATAACCTCCTGGAGGGTGGCGGCGGGGTTGGCGTCCACGGCGGCCTTGGCGGCCTCGGAGGCGGGCAGCACCGCATCATAGATGGTGCGCTGGCCGGGCTGGCACTTGCCCCGCTTCTGGACACCGGCGGCGAAGCCCACCAGGTAGTCGGCCAGGGCGGCGCCGTCAATCTCGGTCTTGCCCTTCAGGGCCTTACCGCCCTCCATGACGCCGGTGGACATCAAAAAGCCCATGGTGGAGGGCACCAGGGAGGACATCTTCATGCCCGCCTTCATGATCATCTTGCCCACGTCGCCGGCGGCGCCGTCGGCCTCGGCACGCATCAGGTCGGGCAGGGCGGCATAGCCCTTGCTCATGGTCAGGCCCAGATCGCCGTCGCCCAGCTTGGCGTCCATATCGCAGAGCTCTTCCTTCTTTTCCACAAACAGGTTGCCCACGCTGGCAAACAGGTCGGGCACCTGGTCAAACAGGATCTTTTCCATAAATCTTTCTCCTCTTACAGTGGGATTTGCCCCAAAAAGCTTACTTCTGGCAGATGAAGGGGGTGTTGACGGGGTGATCCATGTAGTGCTTCATCTCGTCGTTCATCTTGCAGATGGAGATGGAGGCGCCGGCCATCTCCATGGAGGTGGCATACTCGCCCACGATGGTCTTATAGACCTTGATGCCCTTGGAGGCCAGGATCTCGGTGACGTCGTTGGAGAGGATGTACAGCTCCTCGACGGAGGTGGCGCCCAGGCCGTTGATCAGCAGGGAGACTTCCTCACCCTCCGCCACGGGCATGTCGCCCAGCAGGGTGTCCAGGGACTCCTGGGCGATCTCCCGGGAGGTCTTCAGGGGGCCGTTCCAGACGCCGGGCTCGCCGTGAATGCCCATGCCCATGGCCATCTCGTTCTCACCCAGCTCGAAGTTGGCATGGCCCACCTCGGGGATGATGCAGGGGGTCAGGGCAAAGCCCACGGTACGGGTGTTGTCCTTGGCCAGCTGAGCCGCCGCCAGCACCGCGTCCAGATCGCCGCCCTCGTCGGCCTTGCAGCCGGCGGCCTTGAACATGAAGTAGATGCCGGCCACACCCCGGCGGGTGGCGGGATCCTTATGGGAGTTGACGTCGTCGGCGCCCACAATGCTCTTGCAGACGATGTCATCCATATCGCACATATCGGTGGCCATGTCGAAGGTCATGATGTCGCCGGTGTAGTTGCCATAGAGATAGAGCACGCCGGCGCCGGCCTCCACTTCCTTGGCAATGTTGTAGATCTGCTCGGGAGAGGGGGACTGGAACACGCCGCCGACACCGCAGCCGTCGATGAGGCCGTCGCCCACATAACCCAGGAACAGGGGCAGGTGGCCGGAGCCGCCGCCGGTGATGATGGCGACCTTGCCGGGGGTCTTGTGGGCGGTGCAGTAGCAGCGCAGGTCGCCCTCCGCATACTTCACCTGATCGCCATGGGCGGCATAGATGCCCTTGAGCATATCATCCACATAGGTCTCCGGCGCGTTGATGATCTTCTTCATAGAATTGCCTCCTTATTCATGCTGTTGCAAGCATCATTTTCCCTTGAAATTTCGGCGGTTTTACCCGCACCAGCTCACCTTCGATTGTACCGCCTGAGGCCCACTTTGTCAATCATTTTGCCCGGTTTTGTGGGATTTGTTTGACTCGTTTTGTGAAAAACCCTCAAAAACTCACTCCTCTTCCAGGGGTGGGAACCAGAGGTCCAGGTCCACGTTTCCGTTGATTCCGGCCACGGTGCCGGTGTTGGAATACTGCCATAAATCGAAGGCGTAGGCATAGCTGGGCCAGGAGGCGTATTCCGCATACCAGGCGTCATAGCCCTCCAGCTGGGCCACGTCATAGTGGAGATAGCCCAGCATTCCGTTGCAGTAAACGGCGGTCTGATAGCCCGCCTCGGCGATGCGGTCACAGAAGGCGACGGCGCAGGCGGTGACGGTCTCAGAGTCCACGCTGTTAGAGCGGGCCTCCGCCTCCCCTTCGATGTGCTCCCAGTCAAAGACCACCGGCAGATCCATGCTCCGGCCGTTCAGGATGGACAGCACAAAGTCCGCCTCCTCCTGGGCCTCCTCCACACTGACGGCCTGGGAGAAGAAGTAGCAGCCCACCAGCAGCCCGTTTTCCTGGGCGCCGGTCAGATTGGTCTCAAAACTGCTGTCGGCCTGAAGCCCGCCCTGGGAGTAGCCCCGGTTACCGATCCGGAGGATGGCGAAGCTGATGCCGTCCCCGGCCACGGCGGCCCAGTCGATCTCCCCCTGGTGGGAGGACACGTCAATGCCCGTCAGGGCCTCCCGGCTCAGGCAGGTGATCCGGCCGGTGGCCTCGTCCAGGGAGAAATCCGCCTCGGTAAACTCGCTCTGCTCCAGGGACTCGTCCACCGGCACCGTCTGGCCCCCCACGCTGACGGTGGGGCCGGTGTACTCGGGCTCCTGTTCCACCACAGCGCCCCGGGACAGGCCGCAGCCGGACAGGGACAGCGCCAACAGGGCGCAAAGGGCAAGGGAACAAATTTTCTGTATCTGTTTCATGGAATTCACCTCAATTTCGACACTCCCAGTATATCATAGCCTCGGAGTGGAATCGATGAATATTTTATAAAGATGAAAAAGCCGCCCTGTCTGTTCAGACAGGGCGGCTGAGCTTGTCGAAAAAGGCGATAGGCCTTTTCCGACAAAGGGGCTGCATGCAGGCCAGGGCTCGATTGCTTGCGCAAAAGTCACCCTGTCCTGCATGAGAAGAGTCATTTCCGAGGCGCATGTCCCC
>CABRZO010000157.1 GCA_902475455.1 uncultured Eubacteriales bacterium | reverse complement strand
TTTTGCCCTTGTAGCGCATCCCGTCGCAGGCGGCGCAGTAGGCCACGCCCCGGCCCACCAGGGCCGCCTCGTTTTCCACCCCCAGCTCCCGGGGATTGGCTCCGGTGGCCAGCACCACCGTCCTGGCCCGGAAAATGCCCTCGCTGGTCTCCAGAATCTTGGGGGCGGATTTGAGGTCTATACGTTCCACCTGGGCGTACTCGGTGGCAGCTCCAAAACGCTCCGCCTGCCGCTGCATCCGCTCCGCCAGGGCAAAGCCGTCGATCCCCTCCTCATAGCCCGGGTAGTTGTCAATCTGCTCCGTCAGGGCCATCTGGCCCCCGGCGGAGAGCTGTTCCAGCACCAGGGTACTGAGTCCCGCCCGGGCGGCGTAGAGGGCGGCGGTATAGCCGCCGGGGCCGCCCCCCACCACAATCATATCGTAAACTTGACGCTCTGCCACTGTCGCCGCCTCCTTACTTTGCCAGGGTTTCACGGATGAACTGATCGATGGCCGCCTTGGACCCGGGATTCACCACGCTCCCCAACACCTTTCCCTCCCGGTACAGCACCAGGGTGGGAATCACCTCAATATGCTGCTCTTCCGCCAGCCGGGGCTCCTGGTCGATGTCCACCTTGGCCACCACCAGCCGGTTGCCGTATTCCTCCGCGATTTTCTCATAGGCCGGTCCAATCCGGCGGCAGTAGCCGCACCAGGGAGCCCAGTAGTCCACCAGCACCGGCTTATCGCCCTTCAAATATGCCTCAAACTGCTCACGATTTAAATTCATAGCCGCCATGTTGGTCAGCTCCTTTCCTTTGTTTGACTTTAGTATATCCCGATGCGCCCTTTCCTTCTGTGATGAAATCACAAAACCTCGGCCAATTGACACCCACCCCATAGAAGGCTATACTTTTTGTATCAATGGAGGGAAGCAATATGACATTTCAGGACTATTTCCCCATCTGGGACCAGTTAACCCCGGAGCAGCAAAACCGGATCCTGGGGAGCCTTATGACCCGTCAGGTGAAAAAGGGGACGGTGCTCCACAACGGCAGCGCCGACTGCACCGGGCTGCTGCTGGTACAGTCCGGGCAGCTGCGGGCCTATATTCTCTCGGATGAGGGCCGGGAGATCACCCTTTACCGGCTGTTTGACCGGGATCTCTGCCTGTTCTCCGCCTCCTGCATCATGCGTTCCATCCAGTTTGAGGTGGTCATCCAGGCGGAAAAGGACACCCAGCTCTGGATTATTCCCCCGGACCTCTACCAGGATATTATGGCTCAATCCGCCCCGGTGGCCAACTACACCAACGAGCTGATGGCCTCCCGGTTCTCCGATGTGATGTGGCTGATGGAACAGATCATGTGGAAGAGCCTGGACAAACGCCTGGCGGAGTTTCTGCTGGAGGAGGCCTCCATTGAGGGCACAAACCAGCTGAAGCTCACCCACGAGACCATCGCCAACCACCTGGGCTCCCACCGGGAGGTGATCACCCGGATGCTCCGCTATTTCCAGAACGAGGGCATGGTGAAACTGTCCCGGGGTGTGGTGACGATCTTGGATGAGGCCAAATTGAGGGACCTTCAGCGCTCTGACAGTTGACAGACCGATAATCTGGCAATCAAAACAATACCGCTCTTTCCCCAGGGGAAAGAGCGGTATTTTATGCAATGGGACGGTGCGTTTATCACCGCTCCAGCTGGCCGGCGTAGGCGACGATGCCCCCAATGTTTCGGACATTGGTATAGCCCATACGTTGCAGCATCCGCACCGCCTGGCCGCTTCTGGCCCCGGAATGGCAATACACGAACAACGGGGTCTGCTCCGAGGCCGCCACCGCCTCTACCCTGCCCAGATCCTGTAGCGGCAGATTCCGGCTGCCGGGGATCCGGCCCTGCCGATATTCCTGGGGGGTACGCACATCCAGCAGCACCCCGCCGGGTGTGGCCTGGCAATCCTTCACGCCCTGGTTGATATCAGGCTGCCGGAAAAAATCCAGAAATCCCATACCGTTCACTCCTTACAACAGGCGCAGGATTGCCCCCTTGGGCCGGGCCCCCACCGCCTGATTGACGATTTTTCCATCCCGCATCACCACCAGCATGGGGATGCTCATGACGCCGAACTGGCTGGCCAGCTCCGGCTGCTCATCCACATTTACTTTGCCCACCTTCAGGTCGGGCCGCTCCCGGGCGATCTCCTCCAACACCGGGGACACCATGCGGCAGGGACCGCACCAGGGGGCCCAGAAATCCAGCAGTACCGGCTTGCTCTCTTCCAGCACCTCATTGCGGAAATTGTCCAAATTGATATTCACAGCAGACATAGGTCAGTCCTCCTTGTTTTCTTTGATGGTGTGATTATATCCCGTTTCCTCCCCAACTTCCGTGATGAGATCACCATTCATCCCACAGCTTTCCGGTTCAACCAACAAAACAGATACGCCGCTGGCTGTTCAAACAGCCAGCGGCGTATCTCTTTATGATGGCACCCCTCACCGGGCCAGTTTCCTGTGGCCTAAGGCCACAGTGCGGATCATCCACACCGTCAGCTTCCAAAGCAGCCAGCCGGCGGCCATCATCACCGCCCCGATCACCACCGACAGCACCAGCACCAGCCCGGGGCCGGCGGAATAGCTGCCAAGGGCAATGCCGATATAGGGCATCTCAAAGCCCATCAGTGCCCCCACAAACTTCACCACCCCGGCCAGAGGGCACACCGCGCCGCTGAGCAAGAAGGCCACGGCGCAAATGCTGGTCACCGGCAGCACACACACCCCCACGGCTCCCGCCATGCTGTAAAAGGCGATGACGGCGCTGAGTCTGCGCCAGCTGAAGCCCCGACCCTTGGCAATGCTCTCCCCCAGATAGGCCCGGGCCAGCTCTCTGGCGTCTCCCAGCCGCGCCAGGATCTCCTGGGGTGTTTTCCCCTCTCCCTGCAATTCCAGCATTTCGCTCTTGATCTCCCTGACGATATCCACCCGCTCCGACACCGCCATGGGCTTTAGATACCGCTCAACCTGTTCCAGATATTCGTTCAACATCGCATCCATATTACGATTCTCCCTTCATCTCTTCAATGGCGTCCAACAGATGCGCCCACTCCTGGGTCATGGCCGCCAGATACTCCAGCCCTTTGTCCGTCATGGCGTAATACTTTCTCGGGGGCAAACCCTCGACACTCTCCTGCCAGGAAGAGGAGATATACCCTTCCTTCAGCAGCCTTCTCAGCAGCGGGTAGATGGTGTTCTCCTTGGCCGCCATAATGGGGTATTGCTCCAGGGTGGTGATAATCTCATAACCATAGGAGGGCCGCCGCCGGATCATCAGCAGAATGCAGAACTCCAGGGTCCCTCGCTTGATCTGAGATCTCCAGTCGTCAATGTTCATATACTGTGCCTCCTTTAGGTACATCGTACTACACAGTATATCTCTTGTCAATAGTATATCAAAAAAAGGCGACAGCAAATTGCTGCCGCCTTGATGCGCAACCGCCGGAACACTCCGGGGGATTAAATGTAGTCGGAGATGTAGGGCACTTCCCGCAGCAGCACGTCATCCAGCTTCTGCACCGACTCCAGATCCCCCTGGATGCGCTCGGTGCGGTAGAGTCTGGCCGCCGTCTTGTAGCCCAGCAGCAGGGTGGTCAAGGTGCCGATGGACATTTTGACATGGTAGTCTGCCGGGGCGGAGGTCAGGGAGCAACGCCCCTGATGGAACAGAATGTGGAAGGTACCGTTGTTCCAGTCCAGCACCGGGTCGGAAATCTCGAAGCTGATGCAGACATTCTGTTCCGTGGGGTCGCAGGGATATCGGCCAATGAATTCCGCCAGGTCCACGATACGGCCCATGATGTAGGGCCGGATGGTCTCCTTGATGTCGCTGTCGTCCATGTCAAAGGCGATGGGCTCGTTGAAATAGGTGTTCCCTCTCACCTCGTCGATCATGGAATCGTGGGCGTGGATGTAGTCCCAAAGGCCCTTTTGGGCCTCATGGTTCAGGTAGATCATCTCTTTGATGTACATCACGTCGTCCCGGATCAGATAGACCATATAGCCCATGGGCTGCTCATCCTGGCTGTAATAGATGGCCACATTGGTGTCGTCCTCGTCCCAGCGCCAGTACTCTTCCCAGGCCAGCTCGTCCCGGTAGAGGCATCCGTGGGTCTGGCGGGCAAATTTGGTGTGCAGCTCCATAAAATCCTTGTTCTCCCAGTCCACCCGGTGCACAAATCCCGGGGCCTTCATCTTGGTGGGGATTTGCCGGTCCTTCACCACATAGGAGATTTTGTTGGAGATGATCTCCCAGCCGAATTTCCGGTACAGGGGGATGGAGTAGGGGTAGAGCAGCGCCAGGGACTGGCGCTTTTCCCGCATCCGGTACAGGCTTTTCTTCATCAGCCGGGCCATGATGCCCTTGCCGGTGTACTCGGGATAGGTGGACACGCTGGTAATAAAACCGATGGGATAGTCGGCGTTATATACATTCATGTGAAGGGGATAGACCGCGAATTGGGACACCAGGGTGTCCTTGTCGTAGCAGCCCAGAATATCCGCCCGCTCCAGCACCGGGAATTTGGACTGCTTGATCTCATCATCCCGCCAGCCGGCGTTGATGATCTCCTGCTCCGTCACCTGGAAGGCGTAACGCAGCAGATCGTTGTATTGGTCCAGATCGTCTGTGGTCAAATCTCGAATTAAATAGGGAAATTGGTTGTCGCTGTCCATGCTTTCGCTCCTTGCTTACTCAGTGTTCAATTTCATCCATTAAGTTCCGGGCAAATTCCTCCACCGCCGGCACAAACTCCTGGGGATACTGGGCCAGGGTCTTTTCCATGGCCCGCTCCTCCATGGCATAGAGCCGCTCCAAAATGGGCTTGGCGTAGGCTCTGCCCTGCTCGGTCAGGCAAATGTACTTCTCCTTGGTACCCCCGCCGGCGTCCAGGGTGACATATCCCCGGCGGACACACTCCTGCACAATGGTGTTGACGGTGGTTTTGGGGATGCACCAATGCTGGCAAATCTCCTTCTGGCTGTGGGGCGCTCCGTCGTCCAGGGCGTACAACAGCGCCAGCAGATTATATTTTATGCCGCTTTGCTTGGCGGCAATCTCATAGATTCCGTCGATCAGGTTGACCGAGATCATGAACTGTCTGATCGCCTGACGATATTGTTCCATGTATCTTCCCCTGTTCCCTTTTTATTTTGATACGAATTCGTACTACCTTTTCCAGTATACTACGAATTCGTACTGAAAGCAAGCTTACTTTCCCTGCTCAGCAGCAAAAACCGTGGCCTGGCTTTGATTTTGTGAAATCAAAGCCAGGCCACGGTCTCCCCTCAATCCCGCAGCGCCCGGAGATAGTTGCGGCCAAACAGCAGCCCCGCCAGCAACAGTGAGGCCCCCAGCCCGGAGTAAAACACCGCGATAAACCGCTCCGGCCCCAGGCCGGAGGTTCGCAGCAGGATGCCCCCGGTCATCATAAAGGCCATGATGGCAAAGGACTTGGCATCAAAAAACTTCAGGAAGAACTGGCGCTCCTCTTCATATTCGCAGATGCGCCGGGTGTGCTTTTTCACCAGCCGTCCAAAGATAAAATACTGAAACACCCCGAACACCACCAGGGACAGAGCCACATTCCACACCGACACATAGGCCGGGTAGGCCAACAGACCGATCCGA
>CABRZO010000156.1 GCA_902475455.1 uncultured Eubacteriales bacterium | reverse complement strand
ACTACTCGCCGGATAATACAGTGACCATCAGCAATATCCCCGCTGTGACCGGTGAGATCATCTCGCTGACCGATATGGCGTCCACCTATGACCGTCTAGTGACCATGGCCCAGACCTACAGCACCTATTCCGGCAGTACCAATGAGGCCCAGAAATCTCTGTATGATCGATATAAAGAGATGACCGTCACCTTGACGCAGAACGGTGAAAAAACCAGCTTCACGGTAGATGCGACGATTGCTGACACGCTGGATCTTTCGGACATCGCCGAGTTCTATCTGGACTACTATGTGGACAGCTGGTCCCCCACCGGCAGCAGCCTGGTGGTGTCGGACGGCGCGGAAGTTGAGGTCTATCTGGCCACAGCACAGCTGATGGTGCAGAAGGTGGACACCAGTCAGCGACCCCTGGCTGGAGCGGAGTTCAAATTGGAACGGCTGGTGGAGGACGTCAACGGAACCATTTCCTATGACGGCAAAAACTATGCGGTGGATACCACCTTTAAAGCCGTGACAGCCACCTCCGGCGAAGACGGAAGGGCAATCTTTTATAATCTGAGCGCCAGAGTATTGGAAGACGGAAAGGGATACCTCTACCGTCTGACCGAGACCCAGGCCCCCAGGGGATATAACTGTTTGGCAGAGCCCCTGTATGTCACCACGCCATATACCGTGGAAGGGAAAACCTATTATACCGTCACCTATACGGTGGTGAACACCGGCATTGCCTATTTGCCTGGCTCCGGCCTGTTGGGCGGCGTCTATACCACCATGTTTTTGGGCATCGGCCTGATGGCCACTGCCGTCGGTGGCGGAATTATGTTCTGGCGCCGCAAAAAATACCATTCATAACATGCAGGGATGATGCCCTTCACAATCTGTAACCATAGATTTCATCCGAAGAAAGCGAGGAAACATTATGAAATCAAAACATGCAAGACGGCTTTTTGCCGCCGTACTGAGCCTTGCCTTGAGTGTTGGCCTGCTTGGCATCAGCGCCCTGGCAGCAGGCACTGTAAATGAGGTAAAAGAAAAGAACGGCAATGACGGCAGCATCGTGGTCACGGTCTACGACCTGGATCCCGGTTCAGCGGGCACCGGTGAAGAGACGTCTATGTCCGGTGAACCCGTGGAGGGCGTAGGCATCAACGCTCTGCGCATCGGTTCCGTGGTGGAGCTGACCAGCACCGATAATAACAACACCGTTTCCACTCAGGTGGCTTTTGGATTGAGCAATGACATCTGCATTCTGCTGGGGCTGAGTACCGATATCGCCATTGCCAGCCAGACAGAGAGCGGCGGCAGCACAACCACCTACTATTTTGAACCCACAGATGTGCAGGATGCATTAAAAATCGCTAATCAAACTACCATTGAAGATCATCTCGAAGAAGCTTCTGAAAAGAAAAATGATGTGACCAAAAACAATGGTATTGCACAGTTTGATGGTTTGGACTATGGCCTCTATCTGCTGGCCAAAAGCGCTTTGCCCGCCGACGCCACCACCGACCTGGTACCTTTCCTGGTGTCTGTGCCCATGTATGTAGAGAGCGATTCCGGAGATGATTGGCAGTCCACCGTTTACGCCTATCCCAAGGTGCGCACCGATGACATTGAAATCACCAAAACTGTGGATGATGCAAATCAGTACATCAACGCCGGCCAGACTTTGAAGTACACGGTCACTACTACCATTCCCGCAGCAGCCACCGGAAACGGCTCCGCCACGCCCTTCACTAGCTTTGTGATCATCGATACCAATACCGACAGCACGTTGGATATTGACGAGAACACTGTGGAAGTAACGTTGGGACAAACTACGCTTACACAAGAAACCCAATATACGGTTTCTTATACGGGCGGCGTCCTTACCATCACTCTGACAGATACAGCAACCACCGGCGGCCTGGCTGAGCTGAACAAGAACTTGGGTACCCAGCAGACCATTACCGTTACTTACAACGCCACCGTGGCCACCGATGTGGACTTTTCCACCAAGCTGACCAACACCGCAAAAGCGACCTATCAGCGGGAAGGTATGGAAAACAGCGCCGACACAGAGGAAGCAAAGGTTGACCTGTACACCTACGGCATCGACCTGACCAAGACCCTGTCGGATGTCGATGACAGCATTGATCAAGATACTATTATATTCGCCCTTTACAGCGACCAGAGCTGTACCACCCAGATTCCTGTCGTGGCAGGCACCGGCACCACCGGCGGTTACTGGGTAGCAGCGTCTGGCAACTCCTCTGCTACCATGTATGTGGATACCAGTGGTAACCTGAACCTCTACGGCCTGGAGCCGGGCACCTACTACCTGAAGGAAACCGCCACCATGGAGGGTTACACCCTTCTGGATGAGCCCATTACCATTGTGATTACAGCGCCTGAAACCCTTGGTGATGAAGCCACCGCTACCGTCAACGGCGCTAACGCCCAGGTGACGAATGGCGTAGTCTCCCTCTCCGTGGAGAACACAAAAATCACCACAGGCTTCACTCTGCCCCAGACTGGCGGCGCAGGCACTCTCTTGGCCACTGCCATCGGCCTGGGTCTGCTCTGCGCGGCTGTGATTCTGCTGGTGGTCTACCGCAAAAAGGGCCAGAAAAACTCTTAATTCCATTTTCCATCCAAAGGAGTAAGCAAAGAGGGGGCCTGACGCCCCCTCTTTTGGATATCAGCGATTATGAAGCGATTTTTCATCCCCTTGTTAATTATCATACTGTTTCTGGCGGGAATCACCGTTGTGGTATATCCAGTGGTGAGCAACCGGCTGTATGAACAAAATCAGTCCCATGTGACCGCCCAATACGATGAAACCGTTGAGCAAATGGAACAGGAAGCGCTGGAGGCGGAATTACAGGCGGCCCAGGAGTATAACCGCAGTCTGCTGGAGAGCGAAGCCTTTCTCACCGACCCCTTTGATCCGGAACTGGTGCTGGATCCCACGGTGGAGCCCTACGCCAGTTTATTGAATGTAGAGGGGGATGGCATTATGGGCTATGTGGAGATTCCCAAAATCTCCGTCACTCTTCCCATCTATCACGGCACCACGGCTCAAGTGCTGGAACAGGGAATCGGCCACCTGCAAAACTCCTCCCTCCCTGTGGGTGGAGAAAGCACGCACACGGTGCTCACCGGACACACAGGAATGGCGGGAAAACGGTTGTTTACCGATCTGTCCCTGCTGGAGGTGGGAGATGTATTCTATCTCCACATTTTGGGGGACACCCTGGCCTATCAGGTGGAGGAGATTTACATCGTGGAGCCTGATCAGACAGAGCATCTGGTGGTGGAGCAGGGGCGAGACCTGGCCACCCTGGTTACATGTCACCCCTATGGGATCAACACTCATCGGCTTTTGGTGCAGGGAACCCGAATCCCCTATGAGCAGGCGCTGGAACAGCAACAGCTTCAGGAGGATATATCTCAGGGGACCAGTGTGTGGAAATCAGAATATCGAAAAGCAGTGGTTATCTGCTTGGCGATCTATCTTCCACTGACCGCTGTCGTTGTCGTTATTTTGTCAGCACGGAGAAAAAAACAGCCTTCCGGGAAACACCTAAGTACTACACCGAGGGTATAACTGTTTACACCCCTCCCCTCACCTTTCTCCTTAGGACTGAATAGTATGAAACGGGACACCCCCACAAAAATGTACACACAGTATAACAGGAACAAAATGACGGTCTGCCATATGGCAGACCGTCATCGCTTCAGCTGTGATCACAGCCGGCAAAGGATTATATCAAACCAGAAGATCAATAGATAAACATAGCGTCCCCAAAGGAGAAGAAACGGTACTTCTGCCGCACCGCCTCCTCATAGGCCGCCAGGATATGCTCCCGGCCCGCCAGAGCGGAGACCAGCATGATGAGAGTGGACTCCGGCAGGTGGAAATTGGTGATCAGGGCGTCCATCACCTTGAATTTGTAGCCGGGATAGATGAAGATGCTGGTCCAGCCCCCGGTGGCGGGGACGGTGCCGTCCTCCAGGGCCCAGCTCTCCAGGGTGCGGCAGGAGGTGGTGCCCACACAGATCACCCGGCCGCCGTTGCGTTTGGTCTCATTGATGACATCGGCGGTCTCCTGGGGAATCACACAGTATTCCGAGTGCATCTCGTGGTCTGTGATCTCCTCCTCCTTCACCGGCCGGAAGGTACCCAGGCCCACATGCAGGGTGACATAGCACAGCTTCACCCCCATAGCCTGGATCTGCTCCAACAGCTCAGGGGTAAAGTGGAGGCCCGCCGTGGGAGCTGCCGCGGAGCCCACCACCTTGGAGTAGACGGTCTGATAGCGCTCCTGATCCTGAAGCTCCGCCTTGATGTAGGGAGGCAGTGGCATCCGGCCCAGCTCCTCCAGCACCTCAAGGAAGATGCCCTGATACTCAAAGTGTACCAGCCGGTTGCCCCCGGGCAACACCTCCTGGATCTCCGCCTGGAGCTGGCCGTCACCAAAGGACACCCGGGCTCCCTCCCGGAGCTTTTTGCCCGGGCGCACCAGGCACTCCCAGACGTCGCCACCCTTATCCACCAGCAGCAGGATCTCCACTGCGCCGCCGGTGGGCCGGTGGCCGATGAGCCGGGCGGGCAGCACCCGGGAGTTGTTCAGCACCAGGCAGTCTCCGGGGCGCAGGAACTGGGGCAGTTCATAAAAATGATGGTGTCCCATCTCCCCTGTCTCTTTGTTGAGGGTGAGCAGCCGGGAGGCATCTCGCCGGTCCAGCGGGGTCTGGGCAATCAGTTCCTGGGGCAAATCATAGTAAAAATCACTTGTCTTCATCTAGGGCACTCCCGTCCATTTCATTTTTTGTAAATCCCGCAGCAAAAAGCGTCCTTTTCTTCGCTTTGCCGCTTGACGCATCCCCAGACTTATGATAAAGTAACTTAAATAAGTGATAGAGGCGCGGGAAACATCAGTAGCGCGGCGGAGGACTTCGGAGGTCCCGAGAAGCCGCTCAAAAGGGTTTTTCGCCGAAGGGGCCCTTTTCCGGATGCAAGGGCCGCCTGGGCACAGATGCGAACAGGTCTGTGACTGTCATCAGAATACTGATGTTGAGCTGTCGCTTTGTTTGTATATTGGCCGGTCTGCATCTGTCACCCGGACATTATAGTACAAAGCCAGCCGGTTTTTCAACCCGCTGGCGGTTTTTTTTAGGAGGTAATGTGTCATGAAACAGTACAAAGTCGGCGTCGTCGGCTGCACCGGCATGGTGGGCCAGCGATTCGTCACTCTGATGGAGAACCACCCCTGGTTCCAGCTCACCGTAGTGGCCGCCAGCGCCAGAAGCGCCGGTAAAACCTACGAGGAGGCAGTCAGCCCCCGTTGGGCCATGGATACCCCCATTCCGGAAGAGGCCAAAAAACTGGTGGTTATGGACGCCACCGCCGACATTGACAAGATTGCCTCCAGCGTCGATTTTGTCTTCTGCGCCGTGGACATGAAGAAGGATGAGATCCGGGCTCTGGAAGAGGAGTACGCCAAGCACGAGTGCCCGGTGGTCTCCAACAACTCCGCCCACCGCTTCACCCCCGATGTGCCCATGGTGGTGCCGGAGATCAATCCGGAGCATCTGGAAATCATCGCCGCCCAGCGCAAGCGTCTGGGCACCAAGCGGGGCTTTATTGCCGTCAAGTCCAACTGCTCTCTGCAGTCCTATGTGCCCGCCCTGCACCCCCTGCGCCTGAAGTACGGCATGGATAAGGTGCTGGTTTGCACCTATCAGGCCATCTCCGGCGCCGGCAAGACCTTCGAGACCTGGCCCGAGATGGTTGACAACGTGATCCCCTACATCGGCGGCGAGGAAGAAAAGAGCGAGCAG
>CABRZO010000155.1 GCA_902475455.1 uncultured Eubacteriales bacterium | reverse complement strand
GGCCTTTCGGGACCTGTCCTCCCTGGCCATCCGGGTGGCCAGGGCCTATCCCGGCGCGGCCGGGGAGCTGGAGGACAAGCTGTTGGAACAGGGGGCCTTTCCCTCTACCCTGATCCTGTCGCCTCCGGGGATGGGGAAGACCACCCTGCTGCGGGAGCTGCTGCGGCTGCTGTCGGACCGGTTCTCCCTCCGGTGTGCCCTGGCGGATGAGCGGGGAGAGGTGGCGGCCCTCTGGCGGGGGCTGCCCCAGCTGGAAGTGGGGGGCCATACCGACGTGCTGGACGGCTGCCCCAAGGCGGAGGGCATGATGATGCTGTTGCGGAGTATGAACCCCCAGATTTTGGCCGCCGACGAGATCACTGCCCCGGAGGATGTCCGAGCCGCCACCATGGCCGCCAACTGCGGGGTGGCGGTGCTGGCCACCGCCCACGGGGGCGATGTGGAGGAGCTGAAGCGCCGGCCCCTCTACCGGGAGCTGTTGGCCCAGAACATTTTCCGGCGGGTGATCCTGATCCGCCGGGACCAGACGGGAAAGCGGATTTACCGCATGGAGGAGCTGCCATGCTGAAAGCGCTGGGTGCTCTGGCGGTGTTCTGCGGCCTGAGCTGGTGCGGGTTCCAGCGGGCGGGCTGGTACCGTCGGCGGCTGGACTGCCTGGAGGCCTGGCACCGGGGGGTGCTGGAGGGGGAGCGGATGCTCTGCCAGCTGGGGGAGACCACCCCGGCTTTCCTGGAGCGGCTCGCCCTGGAGCCGCCGCTGCAGGAGATGGCCCGCAATTGCCTGGACCGGCTGGGCCGGGAGGAACGGCTGGAGCCGGCCTGGACCGGGGCGCTGGCCTCATCGTCGCTCCCCCTCAGCCAGGAGGAGCAGCGGACGGTGGCTGCTTTGGGGGCGGTGATCGGCCGCTATGACGTGGCCCAGCAGCGCCCGGCGCTGGAGGCGGCCCGGAGCCGACTGGAGGAACATCTGGTCCGGGCGGAGGAGGAAAAGACCCGGCTGGGCCGGATGTGGTCGGTGCTGGGGCTGTCCGCCGGGGTGCTGGCGGTGGTGATGCTGTACTGAGGAGAGAGGAAAAACCTATGGATGTGAGTCTGATTTTTAAAATTGCCGCCATCGGCATTGTGGTGTCGGTGCTCAACCAGGTGCTGGCCCGGTCGGGTCGGGAGGAGCAGGCCACCATGACCACCCTGGCGGGGCTGGTGGTGGTGCTGATGCTGGTGGTGCGCCAGATTGCCGACCTGTTCGATCTGGTCCAGACCCTGTTTGAGCTATGATCGACCTGGTACTCCGGGCGGGCTGCGCGGCGGCGGTGGGCAGTGTCTGCGCCCTGGCCCTGCGGCGGTATGTGCCGGAGCTGTCTCTGGTGCTGGGAGTGGTCACCGGCGGCGTGGTGCTGGTGCTGATGCTCAGCGCCTTCTCCCAGGTCCGGGAGGGGCTGGAGGTGCTGACGGGCTACGCCGGCCTGGATGAGACCTTAGTGGGGCCGGTCTACAAGGTGGTGGTCATCGCCATCCTGTCCCGGCTCACTAGCCAGATCTGCCGGGATGCCGGGGAGGGCACTGTGGCC
This sequence comes from uncultured Eubacteriales bacterium, assembly GCA_902475455.1. GTDB lineage: Bacteria > Bacillota > Clostridia > Oscillospirales > Oscillospiraceae > UMGS1766. The sequence goes on along the minus strand of CABRZO010000155.1, from coordinate 4,413 downwards.
TTGTGCTGTGAATTGGCGGGCACCTTTGCCGCCCTGTGTGCCATTTTGCCCCTGCTGCGCCGGGTCATGGAACTGATCGGAGGGCTGATGGCATGAGACAAAAGACACTCCGGCTGTTGCTGCTGCCGGTGCTGCTGTTGGCGCTGCTGGTGCCCTGGGCCCGGGCGGAGGACAGCCTGGAGGAGGAGCAGCGTGCCAGTCTGGATACCTCCAGCTTGGAGGAGGCGGCCCCGGACAGCCTGGATGGGGTGGGAGCCCTGGAGCTGACGGATTTAGGTCAGGGGTTGGAGCGACTGAAGGAATCGGTGCTGGAGAGCTTGCGGGATATTTTTGTCTCCTCGGTGCGCAGCGCCGGAGCGCTGCTGCTCATCGTGCTGTTCTGCTCCCTGGCCGGTTCGTTGGGGGAGAGCGCCGGGGGTATGAGTGCCCAGGCCGTCCATCTGGCCGGGGCCGGCGGGGTGGCGCTGGTGGCCCTGGGGGATATGAATTCCCTCATCGGCCTGGGCCGGGAGACCATTCAGAGTTTGGCGGATTTTACCACCGTGCTGATCCCCACCATGACCATGGCCTCGGTAGCCAGCGGAAACGTCACCTCCGCCCCGGTCCGGCAGGCGGTCACCTTGCTGTTCTCCAACTTCTTGACCCGGCTCATCAGCCGGGTGCTGTTGCCCATGACCTACGCCTATGCGGCGGGATGCGTGGCCTCAGCGGCCCTGGAAAACGCCCGGCTCCAGCCCCTGTGCAAGCTGCTGCGCTGGTGCATTGTCACCGCCCTCACCGCCATTTTGCTGGCCTATACCGGCTATCTGGCCATTGCGGGCAGCGTGTCCTCGGCAGCGGACGCCACGGCGCTAAAGGCGGCCCATCTGGCCATCTCCGGCATGATCCCGGTGGTGGGAGGTATCCTGTCCGACGCCACTGAGGCGGTGTTCTCCGGAGCCTCCGTCCTCCGGAATTCCGTGGGCATCTTTGGGGTGGTGGGGGTGCTGGGGTTCTGTGCAGTGCCCTTTTTGCGGCTGGGGATCCAGTTCTTGCTCTATAAACTCTCCGCCGCCTTGAGCGCCACCCTGTCGGATCACCCGGCCTCCCGGCTGATCCAGGACCTGAGCAGTGTGTTTGCCCTGGTGATGGGCATGGCGGGAGCCTGCGCTCTCATTACGCTGCTGTCCCTGATTTCTACGATTTCGGCGGTGATGCCATGACAGAGGCGGTCAGAAACTGGATTTTATCTATCCTGGCGGCGGCGCTGCTGCTGAGTATTTTGGAGGCGGCTTCCCCCAAGGGGCCGGTGCGGGGGGTGGTCCGGCTGGCGGCGGGGCTGGTGCTCTTTCTGGTGGTGGTGTCTCCGCTGGCCTCTGGGCTGCCCGACTGGATCACCGGCGGGCTCAGCGACGAGCTGGCATCGGTCACCGTCTTTTCTGAGGATCTGGAGGAGACCAACGAAAGTTATCTGGAAACAATCATGTCCCAGCGGGCCTCGGAATATATTGTGACACAGGCGGAGGAGATGGGATTGTCGCTGACAGCCAGTGTCACCTGTGAGTGGACGGAGGAGGGGCTTCCGGTGCCCGCCGAAGCGGTGCTTCAGGGCGCAATATCACAGCAGGATCGGGAGGCCCTGTCCAACCTCATCCAGGAGGAGTTGGGCATTCCCAGGGAACACATCACCTATGAGGAGGCGGCGTCTTGAACGGAAAAATCGACTTTGCCAAACTACAGCGTGTGCTGGGCAAATACAAGTTTGTGGCCCTGATCCTGTGCCTGGGGGTGGTGCTGATGCTGCTGCCTGTGAAAGGGGGCGGCCAGAGCAGCCAGATCCAGGCGGCAACTCAGCCGGAGGAGAACGGGCAGACCTTCGACCTGGAGGAGCTGGAGCGCCGGCTGGAGTCGGCCCTCTCGGAGATCAACGGAGTAGGGGAGGTCACGGTGGTGCTCTCCCTGCACTCCAGCGGAGAGGATATCCTGGCCCAGGACACCTCCGAGGGCACCTCCAGCGACCGGGAGACGGTGATCGTGTCCACCGGCAGCGGCACGGAGGAGGCGGTCAGCGTCAAAACCATCTATCCGGAGTTCAAAGGGGCTCTGGTGGTCTGTGAGGGGGCGGGAAATGCCAGTGTAAAATTGGAGGTGCTTCAGGCGGTTTCGGCGATCACCGGGCTCAGCTCGGATCAAATTTCAATCTGTCAGAGAAAGTGAGTGTATGAAAGATGAAAGTATGGAAAAGAAACGCGGTCGTGGCGGCCATCGTTCTGTTCGTCTGCGTGGCGGTCTATCTGAACTGGTCCTACGGGCAGCGGGACACCGCCGCCTCCACCGACCTACCCTCGGAAACCAAGACCTTGGGGGAGGCAGAGCTGGTGGGGACCCAGGATGATGTGACCACCGCTACCTCGGATTCGGAGAGCATTGAGACGGTGTCCGAGGTGCCCCAGGAGGACTATTTTGACGCCGCCCGGCTCTCCCGCCAGGAGGCTCGGGACGAGGCCCTGGCCATTCTGCAGGCTACGGTGGACGATCCCAACGCCGATGAGGCGGCCATCGCCTCCGCCAGCGAGAGCATCACCGCCATGGCCAATGCCACCACCGCCGAATCGGAGATTGAAAACCTGGTGGCCGCCAAGGGCTATGAGGACTGCGTGGCCTACATCGGGGATAACAGCGTCAGCGTAGTGGTAGCGGCGCCGGAGGAGGGACTCCAGGCCGCCGACGTGGCCAAAATCACCGACATTGTGCTGGGCCAGACCTCCTTTTCCGCGGATCAGGTCAAGGTAATGGACGCCGCCGAAGGGTGACGTTTCTGCCGAAGCTGAAAAAGCCCTCCTCCCGCAGCTGCGCGGGAGGAGGGCTTTCCCATTCAAATTTCCATGCTCAGGGTGAGAAATCACTTGTTTTTTTTGCTTCTTGTGTTACAATAAAACAAAGTATTGGAATCAATAGCAGGAGGGCATCCACCATGAGCGAGAACAAAGAATATGTCACTCACATCCAGGGCCAGAGCAATGTCCACATCTCCCAGGAGGCCATCTGCACCGTGGCCGCTGTGGCCGCCGTCGAGGTGGAGGGTGTCGCAGGGCTGTCCAATCTGGGCAGCGATATCGCCGGCATCGCGGGCAAGAAGAACCTCTCCCGGGCCATCCGCCTTCACAGTGAGGAGGACCGGCTGGATATCGACCTGTCGCTGCTGGTGAAGTTCGGCATCAACATCCAGGCCGTGGCCAAGAACGTCCAGGAGGCCGTGATGACCAGTGTGGAGTCGGTGATCGGCCTCAATGTGGGGGCGGTCAATGTCCATGTCTCCGGCATCGCCTTTGATAAGTAAGCTGAAACGCTGTATATTCAGTGACTTCTGCGGGGTGGCTCAACAGCCACCCCGCTTTCTTGGCCGTAAGTCTTTTCAACTGCGGGAAAAAAGTGTATAATATATCAAATTTAGAGATTTGAATAAACCATGTATATAAATGCTATATACCATGGGAATGGGGGAAACAACATGACCAGAACAGCAGCCAGAGAGATCGCCGTACATTTGGCCTATGAGTTGGGCTACTGCGGCTGCTCCGTGGAAGAATTCCTGGAGAAAAAACTGAGCCAGGACTACTTTGCCGACATGGCGGAGGCGGACGAGCTCTATAAAGAATATCCCAACCAGGAGCAGCTCCAGTATATCCGCACCGTGGTTGAGGGAGTGAGCCGCCACGGCTACGAGCTGGACCGGGACATCGAGCGCTACGCGGTGGGCTGGAAGTTCAACCGGCTGCCCCGGGTAGCCACCGCCATCATGCGGGTGGCCATGTTCGAGATTCTCTACCTGCCCGAGGTGCCCAACGGGGCCGCCATCAACGAGGCGGTGGAGATCGCCAAGCACTATGAGGACGATAAGGTGGTCTCCTTCATCAACGGCATCCTGGGCTCCTTCGTCCGCTCCGAGTGCGGGGAATGACCGCGGTTCTGGGGCTGGACACCAGCAACTACACCACCTCCGCCGCTGTCTACCGCTCCGACGGCACCGGCCTCAACGCTGGACGGCTGTTGGATGTGCCGGAGGGAGCCCTGGGCCTGCGGCAGAGCGACGCCCTCTATCAGCATGTGCGCCGGCTGCCGGGCCAGATCACCCGGCTCCGGGAGGCGGGAATGCTGCAAGACCTGGCCGCCGTGGGAGCCAGCACCGCCCCTCGGGCGGTGGAGGGCTCCTATATGCCCTGCTTTCTGGCGGGGGAGTCCCAGGCCCGGGTGCTCTCTGACGTACTGGGGGTGCCCTTCTTCGGCTGCTCCCATCAGCAGGGTCATGTGGCCGCCGCCTGCTGGAGTGCAGGGTGGCCCGAGCTGCTGGACCAGCCTTTTTTGACCTGGCACCTGTCCGGCGGCACCACGGAGCTGCTGCTGGTGCGGCCTCAGGGCATCGCAGGCAGCAAC
>CABRZO010000154.1 GCA_902475455.1 uncultured Eubacteriales bacterium | reverse complement strand
TTGATGGCAGCCGCCCTTTTTCTATGCCCAAATCAAATGTGCGTTTTAGGGTGGGAAATCCCCTGATTTTTCGTCTGTGGGCGGCGATTTGAAAGCCGCCCATATCTTTTCCCCTGCGGAAGAAACGGAAGAAATCCAGAGGCCCATTTTCACGAAAATCAACACTTTTCAATCTACGAGGAAAGAGGTCATCCAACATGGCGGTTTTCCGTATCGAAAAGACCCGTGATTACACGGTCATGTCAAATTGCCATCTGCGGAACACGGCGCTGTCCCTAAAAGCAAAGGGCCTGCTGTCCCTTATGCTCTCCCTGCCGGAGAATTGGGACTATACCACAAAGGGCCTTGCCCGTATCTGCAAGGATGGCGTGGACAGCATTTGTGCCGGGGTACGGGAGCTGGAGGAACAGGGCTATGTGATCCGGGAGCGTGTCCGCAACGCCAACGGGCAGCTTGGGGCTATCGAGTACACCATCCTGGAGCAGCCCAGGCAGCCGGAAACTAAACGGGAAAAACCAGTTCAGGCAAATCCAGTCTTGGATAACCCTGTCTTGGGAAAACCTGAACAGGGAAACCCCGCACAATTAAATACTAAAGAATCAAGTAAACAAGAATCAATAACTGATTTATCAAGTACGAAAGAATCAAATCCTATCCTATCAAATCCCCCTACCCCCGAAGGGGCAAGGATGGGAACGGATGGGATGGGAGCCAGAGAAGTTTACCGTGAAATTGTTTTGGACAACATCGGCTACGAGTATCTGATCCAGGACAGCCATATTGACCGGGAACAGCTTGACGAAATTGCGGAGCTGATCGTGGACACGGTATGCTCTGCCAGAAAGACAATCCGCATTGCCGGGGATGATTACCCGGCGGAGGTGGTCAAGGCCCGCTTTATGAAGCTGGACAGCTCTCATGTGCAGTATGTGCTGGACCGGATGCGGGAGAACACCACCTATGTCCGCAACATCAAGAAATATCTGCTGGCGGCCCTGTATAACGCTCCGTCCACCATCAGCAGCTACTACATCTCCCTGGTGAGCCATGACCTGTACGGCGGTGGAGAAAGGAGGTAGTGCGAGGGATGTGTGATTCAACTTTAACACCAGTCTGAGAAATTCGGGGACTTCTATGCACTACAGACCAAGGTGGACGGCAATATTGCCGCCGCCTATCTCTTCTCTGACCCGGTGGCGCTGGTCTGCAACGATGAGGGCAAGCTGATTAGCCTGGACCTGAACCGCACCCTCCGGGACGTGCAGGGGCAGATCTACGACATCGTGGCCGTCACCTTCCTTGTGGTGGGGCTGGCGAGGATACCTTCACCTCTCTGCCGCCGGAGATGGTGGAGAAGTACATGGAGCACTCAGCCGAGCAGTTCATCAGCCTGGGCGGGCATATAATGGCCCCCTGTGCACCGCCGAGATGACCCTGGAGGACAACTACGGCATGATTGACGGAATCACCAACGATGGCCAGTGCGGGGAGGAACTGGAGAAAGCTTAGGGCACGGCGCGGCGGTCCACGCCGGAGAAACGCCCCTCTATCAAGGAGTGACTGAAAAATGCGAAGTGGGAGTGCAGGGCGCACAAGTCCCCAGACAAGGCTCAGGAGAAGACGCTTCTGTATCGTGACGAGTGATGAACCGGAGCAAGAAGTGGCGGCTGGAGTGGTCCTTCTTCCTGGGCGAGAATGACCGCCGCCAGTACAATAAGCTCTGCAAGGGCTGTGTCCACCCCTGCAAGCAGAGTTTTCGGGCGGTTCTTATCTCCTGTCCCTATTACCAGTCCACACGCTCAAAAAAGCGTAGCGATTAGGGTAGGAAATGGGCTGTAAAACCGCCCGTGGTGACTTTTTCGAGTGCCGCCCTTATGATTTCCCATGTGGGCCTGCCCCTCCGATTTGAGGGGTACAAAGCCGCAGTTTTGAACACTTTTCCATAGCAGAGCGGGAGCGCCTTCGGGTTGGGACGAGGGTGACGCTCCCGCTTCTTTTTTTGTTCTCTTTTTCTCTTTCAATCAGGATCGACGAGATAGGAAGGATATTCGCAGTAGTAGGCGCTGTGGGAATGTGTGTAACGGTCATGCTTGCGAAGCTGTGGGAAAGCCGGCGGCTTTTCCATCGGGCCGTGAATGTCTGTTTTCCATCGGCGGAGCGGCCGTTTTCCACATTTCCATAGTGCAAAATCGCAGGGTGGCATCAATGGTGCATTGCTTTTTCATGCGGGATAAGATATACTGAATCCATATTGGTTAGTTATTGCTAACCTTTTGACTTGCTTACAAGTGAAAGGGGGATGTATATGAACTGGACGCGCACCATCCTGGACGGGTTTGCAATGGCGGCCTATTTTAACCTGTTCGCCGCGGCGGTGGCGCTGTATAAGCCCCGGCTGATGTTTCCCAGTTATCCGCCTGCCATCATCAAGGCGGCGGAAGAACCGCCGACAAATGCCGAAAACCGTTTTTACTGGCTTTGGATCTGCTTTGGGGAGTTGCTGCCCCTCCTTCTTTATGGTGCGGTCAGCACTGTGGAGGGCGGGACAACAGGATTCTGGTGTCTGGCCCTGACGGGGTATATCCAGTGGATGATCGTCAATGTCTGTGACCTGCTTTTTTTGGACCTCTGGCTGATACAGAAAAAAGCAAAACGCCATTTTATCATCCCAGGAACCGAAGGACACCCCGGCTATGCATTCAAAGCCTGGATGAAGGGCTACGCTCTGCCGGAGCATCTGCTTCAGTGGCCATTGATCCTCTGCCCATTGATGGCGGCAGTACAGGCAGGGCTGAGCTTGATCATGGATACGCTGTGGCAGGCAGGATAGTTGTTTACAATATTTATAAAGAGGGATTAAATGTCAAAATTCAATGCTGTAGAGAACACTTTGTTTATTCCAATGCTGGGCAGGATTTACGCCAGCGAGCATTTTCAAAATATTTTGTATGATGAAAAGGCCCTGTCACTGAAAGACGTGCTGCCAAAAGACCTGGTGGAAAAAGGCTCCCAGAGCCAGTACACCCTACTGGCTTCTGCTTCCCGTTCCGCTAATATGGACCGATATATCCGGGACTTTCTCCGCCGCAAACCAGACGGCGTAATTGCGGAACTGGGGTGTGGGCTGGAGACCACCTTTTACAGGAACGACGATGGGCATACCTGCTGGTACGCCGTCGATCTGCCGGATGTAATGGAATATCGAAAGACGCTGCTCCCGGAACCGGAACGGCAGACATACTTTGCCGGCGATGCCTTTTCGGATGGCTGGATCAGGCAGATTCGTATCGATGCACCGGATGCGCCGATGCTGGTTACTGCCGGCGGTCTGTTCCATTATTTTGAAGAGGAAACCGTGCTTGCCCTTCTGCGGATGCTGCAAAGCTTCGGGAACATGGAGGTAGTGTTCGACAGCGTGAACAAAAGCGGAATGGATATGCTGCGAAAGAAATACATGAAGCAGATGGGCCATGCTGATGCGAGGATGTTTTTCTATGTGGATTCCGCGGCGGAGCTTGCCCGGAAGATTGGCGGTGATGCCTGCGCCATTACGGAGGAGCCCTATTACCGCCATATCGACAAGACTGGGCTGAAGCTCCCAACAAAACTCAGCATGAACGTATCCGACCGATTTTGTATGGTGAAGATGGTGCATATTCAATTAAACAAGAAGAATTTGGCGAAGTAAGGAGATGATCATATCATGAAAGACAGCACTTCCCGACAGACGGTAATCCATCTTGGCACCCACGGGGAGGACTACGGAAACTGGATGCCGGTCTCTATGCTCCGGCTGGTGGGCGCCCTTTTGGCACTGTCTACGGTGCTCTCTGTGCTGTCCTTTGCGGTGTTCCATATCACGGCGCTGGGTGTGGTATTCGTGATTGCCGCCCTTCTTTTGCTGGCGCTGCTCCTGTGGTGCGCCTGGATACGGCGGCAGTATGCCTTTGGGGGCGGCGGCATGATGGAGCAGGTCCACCAGGTCGTCCTCTCCCATTTGGATTTTGACGGGCAGGGACAGCTTCTGGATGTGGGCTGCGGTTCCGGGGCCCTATCCATCCGGGCGGCCCTCACCTGGCGGGTGGCCCAGGTGGTTGGCATCGACTATTGGAGCTCGGCCTACGGCTATGGTCAGGCCATGTGCGAGAAAAACGCCGAGAGCGAGGGCGTGGCCGCCCGGTGCCGGTTCCAGCATGGGGACGCAAACAGGCTGGACTTCCCGGATGAGAGTTTCGACGCCGTGGTGAGCAACTATGTCTACCACAATATCACGGGCGCAGACAAGCGGGCCCTGTTGCGGGAGACCCTGCGGGTGCTGAAAAAGGGCGGCGTATTCGCCCTCAACGATGAGATGAAGCCCCGCATGTACGGGGACATGGAGGCCTTCGCCCGGGAGCTGCGGGACATGGGCTATGAGGATGTGCGGCTCATCGATACGGCCCAGGAGGCCTTCGGCTCCCGACGGCGGGCGGCCATGATAATGCTGGGCGACTCCCGGATGCTGGTGGGCCGCAAATAAGGCCAGTGCAAGAGATTGCCCATGATGTAAAAAATTAAGATAATGAGGAAAGCCGGCTGGTCAGTCCCAGCCGGCTTTCCTCTATCATTATTCCGATTTAATATCCAACGATCAGGCGGTAGATGGTGAGGGGCACATACCACGCCGCCACCAGCAGGCGCCACACCAGGACGAAGCCCTCGATGAGGCTGCCGATGATGAAGTTCAGCGCGAACAGCGCGGCGCCGCCGCCCAGGCCCTCCCGTGCCAGCTCCATGCCGATCCGGTGTGCTTCCTCTGGTGTGACCTCCCCAGGCTTAACGCCTGGATGAGGTGGCGGCCCAGGTGCGTCCCCCTTGACGATGGCATGGCGGCGGGTCCAGGAAAATTCAATGTCCGCTGTCACCGGGCAGCGGAGAACAATGGGCCGCTTTCGGTTTGCTATAGCGTGTACCTCCGTTTTTGTAAGGGTTTGGGATTATCCCAACAAGCAATTTTTCTATTTAGGGGCAGGGGTTCCCTAAATCAAAAATTCGCAAGTGTGGCTACACTTGCTGTGCTTGCTACCGTATCTTTTTTCGTACCTAAGTAATGCAAAAACGGGGATTTTGGCTACCTTTCAGGCAAAGAAAAAACGCTACAAACTTTATCCGTTCATAGCGTCTTTCATTTCTTGTTAGTTGTACCGAAAGCCTCATTCTTTTTCTCTGTTTTGTTGCACAACATAACTTTATATACCTCTAAACGCCTTGCTATTATTCGGCTTTCCGTATATAATATAAATTGATAGATTGTGCGGAAAGGACGGCATGAATATGGAATATATATCCTGCCCCGAAGCGGCCAAGAAGTGGGGCATCTCTGAAAGGCGAGTGCAGAAACTTTGCGAGGAAAACCGTATATCCGGTGTTTCAAAAATCGGTTATATGTGGCTGATACCAAAAGATACAGAAAAGCCAGCAGACCGGCGATTTAAGAAAAACAAGAGCGGCCCATCACAGGAGGACCCCCAATGAATGAATACAAAATTATAATCGTTGATGATGAGCCTGATATTTTAGACCTGCTCGAAAAAGCCTTAATGATTGAAGGTTTTCACAATATTCTTAAAATTGGTAATGGGAACAATGCGGTAAAAACCTGCAAAGAGACAAACCCGGATATTATCATTTTGGATGTGATGTTGCCAGATATTGATGGGTATGAGGTGTGCAAACAAATCAGGCAATTTTCTCATTGCCCAATCCTGTTCCTTTCTTCCAAAAATGATGAAGTGGATAAAATTCTTGGCTTGGCCGTAGGCGGCGACGATTATGTAACAAAGCCTTTTAGCCCGAAAGAAGTTGCTTTTCGGGTGAAAGCACAACTGCGCCGGTCGGAGTATCGGCAAAGCCCAGAACAACCTCATGCAATCAATATCGGGGAATTGGTAATTGACCCAGACGGCTGCCGTGCCTCAAAGAATGGAAAAGATTTGGAGCTGACCGCAAGAGAATTTGAAATCTTGTACTATCTGGCGCAAAACATGGGCCGTGTAATCAGTCGCGAACGCTTGTATGAAAAAATCT
>CABRZO010000153.1 GCA_902475455.1 uncultured Eubacteriales bacterium | reverse complement strand
CGTCCACAGGCTGATAGGTAAGAGCAAAATCGACTTCCCCCTGAGACAGGGCCTCTTTTACGCGGCTGATGTCTGGTAGACATAGCTGGCGAATTTTCACATCCTGATAGTCCATCAAATACTGTACCAAGGGTTCCCTGGTCAAACGGGACACCGGTACAGAAAAGGAGAGCTGACGGCTTTCACCGCTAATGTATTCCGCCACGCTCTTTTTTCCATCCTCCAGTTCCTGAAGAGCCCGCTCTACATAGCGGTAATACAATTTCCCGTACTCGTTCAGCATAATATTTCTGCCGGATCGCTCAAAGAGCGGAAACCCAAGGCTGTCCTCCAGCCTTGCAATACTGCGGCTTACCGAGGATTGGGCTACATTCATCTCCTCCGCCGCAGCACTCATATTGCCCACTCTGGCCACTTTCAAGAAATACTCCAACTGCAAAAGCTCCATGTTCACAACCCCCTTTGGGGAGTATTGTACCTCATTTGCAGGATGTCACGCAAGGCTCCTCTCACGGAAGCAGCTATACCCTTCACAGCTGTAGGAATCCGTCTTCCATTCTGCCCCATCAATTGTATTTTGCCTTCCTCGTGGTATAATGACCTTATAAACGAATGGGAGGTTTTTGCCATGTGCACCGCCGTCACCTATAAAACAAAAGACCACTACTTTGGCCGAACTCTGGATTTTGAGCGCTCCTATGGGGAGCAGGTGGTGATCACACCCCGTAACTATCCCCTGCATTTTCTTTATGTCAACTGTTTGAATCAGCACTACGCACTGATCGGCATGGCCACCATCGCCCAGGGATACCCCCTGTACTATGAGGCCACCAACGAAAAGGGACTGAGCATGGCGGGCCTCAATTTTCCCGGCAACGCGGCCTATTTTCCCTGTCAGGATGGGGCGGACAATGTGACCCCCTTTGAGTTTATCCCCTGGATTCTGGGCCAGTGCAGCACAGTGGCCCAGGCCAGAACGCTGCTGGAGCGGATCAATCTGGCGGACACCCCCTTCAGCGAAAGCCTGCCCCTGTTTCCGCTCCACTGGATCATCTCAGACCGGGATGGTTCCATCACCGTGGAGTCGGTCCGGGACGGACTGCGGGTCTATGACAACCCGGTGGGGGTTTTGACCAATAATCCCCCCTTTGAATATCATCTGCAAAATCTGAACCAATATCTGACCCTCTCCCCCCTGCCCCCGGAAAATCACTTTTCCAACGCGCTTCCGCTGCGCCCCCAGGGCCAGGGGCTGGGGATGATGGGGATGCCCGGCGATTTGTCCCCCGCCTCCCGATTTATCCGGGCGGCCTTTACCAAGCTTAATGCCGTCTCCGGAGACTCGGAGTCTGAGAGCGTGGGGCAATTCTTTCACATTATGGGAGCTGTCTCCCATCCCAGAGGCAGCGTTCACACCCCGGATGGGGGCTATGAGATCACCATATATACCAGCTGCTGCAACACGGACCGTGGCATTTATTATTACACCACCTACGAAAACAGGCAGATCACCGGCGTGGATATGCATCGGGAGGATTTAGACAGTCGTGAGCTGTTGGCCTATCCCCTGATTGCGGAGCAGCAGATCAAGATGCAAAACTGATCCAACGAAAACAGCCCTGAAACCATAATGGTTTCAGGGCTGTTTTTTGAGGAATTTAGGTTATGCCGACTGCTTGGTTCTCTGCCTCAGTAAAAGTCGCTGAATCGGGCGGTAACATTCTGTGCGCTGTGCAATGGCGTAGGTGGCCTCTGCCAGCAAAACACCCGCAAATACATCGGGAACACAGTGCTGCTTCAAAAACAGCGTAGAGGCACACACCGCCAGAGCAAATACGCAGTTGAACCCCCGATACCATAGGGGAATCCGCCGGTCAGAACGCACCCCAATAAAACAAAACCAACTCACCATACAGTGGATGGAGGGAAACAGGTTCTGAGGCGGGTCCACCTGATAGAGCAACACCACCAGCTGACTGGCCAAATCGGTCCCCAGGACCTCAGGACGGACGTTGGTGGTAGGCATCAGAATGAAGAACAGGCCGCAAACCAGCTCCGCGCACAGGTCCGCCCACAGGAACCGGAACCACTCCTCTTTTCCCCGGCGGGAGATCAGGATGTAATTGGCCCCCCAGAAGAGGAAACAGCCGAAATAGACGATAATCCAGACGGGTTGAAAGGGAATCACCTGCTCCAGCCATGTGGTCATATCCCACATGGTATCACCCCGGCGCAGCAGGATAGCGCCTTGATAGATTACCCCATTCCAGGCCAACGCCACCGCCAGGGACAAGGCCGCGTATCGGGGAATCACCCCAAAAATACAATCCTTTTTTGTCAGGGGCATGCCTCGCTCTCCTCTCCGATTCATCGCGGCGCCTGCCCAATCTGCTGGCCCTGCCGCACTGGGTACTCCTGGCCCCGGGCCGTGCGCCGTAGTATCTGTTCTTCCAGTTCCACCATGCCCGGTTCCAACAACAGGATAATAGTGGAACCGCCAAACTCAAAATATCCCTTTTCCTGTCCCCGGGTAATCCGTCCGGGCCCCTGGGCGTTGCAGATCCGCCCCACCATCAGGGCACCCACCTCCACCTGAATCACCTTACCGAAGTGGACGGTATCCATCACGGTGTATTCCCGGGCGTTCTGGATATAGACCGGCTCTGTGCCGCAGCACATGGGCCGCACCGAATGGAGCACACCGGGTATCGAAAAGTTCTCCCCTTTTCGCCCGTCATCAATATAGCAATACCGGTGGTAATGATGGGGGGTAAGGCGGAAAATCAGGCACTGCCCTCCGGTATATCGCTGGGCCAGGAAGCGGTCCCGCAGCAACTCCTCCAGGGAATAGGTGCAGCGCTTGATGGTAAACCGTCGATCCTCGGTAATGGGATATGCAGTGAGCAGGCTGTCACAGGGGCTGATCAGATGGCTGGGCTCTCTATCGATCCGCAGGGCCTCCTGTTTCCGCCGGCGGGTGAAAAAGTCGTTAAAGCAGCGGTAGTTTTTCCGCTCATACCCATCCATCAGAATATGGTGCCGGCGGATATAGGGACGAATCAGAATCCGGGAAACAGAGGCGTTCAGAAGCCGGGCCATCCGTTGGGAGAAGCCGGGCCGAACCAGTGCTTTCAGGCACATCCGGCCCAGCGCAGTGCCATACAGGAACCGAATGGCCAAGCTCTCGCGCTCTTCCATCAGGTGGCTCCAATCAGCAGCGCGCAGAACTCAAAGGCGCCGACAATCAGCATAAGGATGCGCCCAATACGGTGAGGCTTTTTGATGGGAACCGGCAGCAGGAATACAATGCCCGCCACGCAGAGCAGCACCATTCCGCCTACCCCCATAGAAATCACGCCCAGCCGATCCAGCCCGAAGAGGGCGGGCAGCAGCAGCGCAATCGTGGTAACCGGCATCCCCAGATAGCTTGTCCGGCGCTCCTGGGTGGCGTTCTGGCGCTCCTCCTCCAGCACATTGAAGTAAGCCAGCCGGATCAGAGCGCAGAGTACATATGCCGAGCAAATGACCATGGCCAACCGAGAGCGGTCATTGGCGATATAGACCATCAGGGCGGGAAACACACCGAAGCAGATGAGATCACACAGAGAATCGATCTGAATTCCAAACCTACGCTCCTTGGGCATTCTGGGCCGGGTGGAGGCGATGGTGCCGTCAAACATGTCGCATACTCCTGCTACCATCAGGCAGATGATGGCCTTTTTAAAGGAACCATCCAACGCCAGTGTGATGCCCACAAAGGCCACCAGCATACCTATGTAGGTCAGGATAACCGTGTAATTGTAGTATCCTAACAAGCCTCTCTTGGTCCTCATAATATCCCTCCAAACAACAGACTATATCCCAAAATACACCAGGGTTTCCCCAGCAGGATAATCCAAATGAACCGACGGGCCTTCATGGTGGTCAGGCCGGAGAAATAGCAGAAAAAGTCGTCCGGAAACAGGGGCAGCAGCGTGACCACAAACAGAATGAGGGGGTAACACTTCCACTTTCCAATCCATTTTTCCCACTTGGCGTATTTCTCCTCTTTAAACAGGGACCGCACCAGGCCTACCCCATAGTGATGGGCCAGGAAGTAGGCGATGATGGAACCGGTACAGATGCCAATGTAGTTGCAGACAAACCCCGCCGCCGGCCCAAATAGTGCGGCCCCCACCGCGCAGCCCAAAAAGCCGGGCAGCACCGGCACCACCACCTGTCCCGCCTGAATGACGGTGAGCACGATGGGGGCAAACACCCCAAAGGAACCAACGTATGCTTTCAGCGTCTCCGGGGAGTCAAACTTTCCGTTGAGATAGGCCCAAAACAGGGCGCCGGCACAGAAAATCAGCAGAATCAGCAATAACAGGGACAAGGTCTTTTTCCAGTCCCAATCTTTGATAAACGGTAACATCTCGGTCCCTTCAACCTCCCGGGGAAAAGAATGACAGTTTCATCAACTCAATCCATAAAACGCAAAATGTGGCGGCTTATCTTCAGTCACGCAGGGCAGAAAATATTTTTTTGGCGTAACATCAGTATAACGAACCAAATCGAAAGAAAAAAGCAGCTATCCCTTTAAGAAATATTTAACGCTGCCAATATTTCGTAGCCTTGACGGAATTCGGAAAATACAATATTCTAATGAAAAGCCTCAGAAAAAGCGAGGGATTGTGATGACAAATCTGGAACAAAGCATCCAAGAACGGCTGTTTGCAGCCCAGGACAGCAAATACCGGGACTTTCAACGCAAGCTGCTGCCCACCCTCCCCCCGGAAACCATCATTGGGGTGCGGATCCCCCAACTGCGGGCCATGGCCCGGGAACTGGCCCGGCAGCCGGAGGGAACGGCGTTTCTGGATCTGCTCCCTCACCGCTACTATGAGGAAAATAACCTCCACGCCTTTCTGATCGAGCGCATCCGGGATTACGACCAGGCCATGGCCCGGCTGGAGCAATTTTTGCCCTATGTGGACAACTGGGCCACCTGCGACACCATGTCCCCCGCCGTGTTCCGGCGCCACCTGCCCCAGCTCCGGGATCAGTGCCGTCGCTGGCTGGACAGCGGCCACACCTACACGGTGCGCTACGGCATCGGTATGCTGATGCGCTATTTTCTGGAGGACGCCTTTTCGCCGGAGTATCTGGAATGGGTGGCTCAGGTTCACTCTTCTGAATATTATGTCAATATGATGGTGGCTTGGTATTTTGCCACCGCCCTGGCCAAGCAGTATGACGCCGCCCTCCCCTATCTGACGCAGTACAGATTGGAACCGTGGACCCACAACAAGGCCATTCAGAAAGCACTGGAGAGCCGAAGGATCACACCGGAGCAAAAACAATTTCTCCGGGAATGGAAGGTCAAGTAAATGGAGATCAAATGTCTGTATCAGGATAACCGCATCCTGGTCTGTTTAAAACCGACAGGAGTCAGATCCACCGACGAACCCGGCGGACTGCCGGGACTGCTGCGGCAGCAACTGGGGGATGCAAAGGCCTGTCTGCGCACGGTGCATCGGCTGGACCAGGTGGTGGGGGGCGTTATGGTACTGGCCCGATCCCGGAAGGCCGCCCAGCTGCTCTCTGAACAGGTGGCGGACCGGCGTTTTGAAAAGGAGTATCTGGCGGTAGTTCAGGGGACTCCCTCCTCCTCGGAGGGGGAATTCCGGGATCTGCTGGGCCGGGACAAGGCCCGGCGGATCACCTATGTGGCCCAGGCGCCGGGAAAAGAGGTGCGGGAGGCGGTGCTCCAATACCGCCTGCTGGAGGTGAGGGACGGGTTCTCCCTGGTGGCTGTCCGGCTGCTCACCGGCCGCACCCATCAGATCCGCTGCCAGTTCTCCGCACGGGGGCTGCCCCTGGTGGGGGACCAGAAATACGGCGGGGCTCAGCAGCAGATGGAGGGCATCGCCCTCTGGTCACACACCCTGGCCTTTGACCATCCCCAGAGCGGCCAGTGGCTGCGCTTTGAGGCGATGCCCCCCAAGAGCTGGCCCTGGACCCTCTTTTCATCTCTGCAACCCAAACTGGATGTGAAACCATGAGACAAGATATCATCATCATTGGCGGCGGCGCCTCGGGGCTGGCCGCCGCCCTCAGC
>CABRZO010000152.1 GCA_902475455.1 uncultured Eubacteriales bacterium | reverse complement strand
TCCATGACCTCACTGCAAATCAAGTATTTTCTATCCGTTGCAAAACACATGAGCTTTACCAAGGCGGCCATGGAACTCTATATCACGCAACCGTCCCTGAGCAAACAGATTTCCAACCTGGAGACAGAGCTGGGGGTGAAACTCTTCGACCGTTCCATTAAAACCCAACTGCAGCTCACCCCCGCCGGTGTCATCTTACAGGACTTCTTTTCCCGCAGCACGGAGGCTTTTGCCCAGGTTCTTCAGAAGGCTCAGGACGAAAACGGAACCCTGTCGGGTACTCTGCGCATCGGGGTTATCGAGGGGCTGGATTTCATACGCAAGATTCAGCCGGTGATTGAGCGGTGGGCAGTCCAGTATCCCAACGTCCATCTGGTCTTTGAGCGCCAGCCTCTGGAAAAGCTCAACCTGGACCTGTTGGCCGGTTCCTACGACCTGTGTATCCAGCTCTACATCCTGGCCTGTACTACCCCGGGCCTTAGTTGGGAGATCATCGCCCGGGAAAATGGGCTCTTTCTGTACTCGGCGCAAAATCCCCTGGCCCAACAATCCCATCTAACCCCCAGGGATTTCCGGCATGATCCCTTCTATGTGCTGGACGCCGACGGCGGCGGCGTGACCCGAAGTGCGGACATTCAATATTGCGAATCTCTTGGTTTCACCCCCATTCTCGTTCCGATGCCCAACGACGACTCCATCCTCCACGCCATCAGCGCTGGCCGGGGCTTCGGCCTGTTCCACCCTTGGAGCTGGTACAAAAGCAGCCAGGATTTCCGCTGGATTGAGACCACCCAGCCCATCCCTCTCTGTATTGCCTGGAAAGAAAACTCCCGGCGAGAGTTGGCCCGACTGTTTCGTAACGACATTGTTGCCTTCTTCAATGGTGAAATTTAACCCAAGGCCCCGACCTCTAGGTGACAAGAAGCTCCCTATGCATTGCACATAGGGAGCTTTTTGTCATTTTAGATTTGAGAAACCGATACAAAACGCCCTTTCACTCCACTGGTATTCCGTCGTTCCGCCGCTCCTCTGCCCGGCGCAGGGCCCGCCGGGCCGAGAGGTGATATTGCCGGATCACATCGGTGGACCGTTCCAGCGCCAGCGCATAGCCCCCTGAAAAACACTCCAGGTGCAGCTTGCCACCCTCTGCCGCCCCTTCACTGGATATGCGCACTTTCAATTCCTCATAGGGTTCCCGGGCCTTCAGGCGCAGCCGCAATACCCCCTGCCGCATGGGCACCAGATAGGAGCACTCCTGCAGATCTGACAGCTGATGCTGTTCCCCGCTGTTCTGGCAGACTTCCATTGTCTGTCCCTCCTCCGGCAGCTCATTGAGCAGCGGCCGCCGCTCCAGCTTTTGCTTGATGGCATACAGCCTGTCCTCATCCATAAAATCGCTGCGGGACAGATGGGGATCCTCAATATCATGCCCCAGCACATACTGGATCTCCGCCTCACTCAGCCCCAGAATATGCAGATGGGTACCGAAATTCCGGCGGAGCAGATAGGCCGACGGATCCTTCTCGTAGTCCTGCATATGAGGGGCGGCAAGATCCACATCGATGTAGGCCAGCTGGCGCCGGTCCATGCCAATGCTGCGGAACAGCTGGCGGCCCGCCGCCGTGATCTGATGGGCTCCGGCCCGGCGTCCGTAGTCGGAACCCACACAGGCGATGGGCTGCTCCTCCACAGGTTGCTCCGGCAACGCCGCCTGAACCAGGGCTTTGCGCTGGGCAAGCACCTCCAGCACCCGGGGCGGAACCGGTACCATCCGGTCCGCATTCCGGGTCTTGCCCCCCACCTTCAGCTCATTTTTGCCGATCTTGGTGGACTTATAGACGATCACCACAAAATCCTCCGGATGGCCCCGCATGGGGCGGATGTCCCCGAAGCTGGCGCCGCAGGCCTCCCCATTGCGCAGCCCCAGGGCAAACATCAGCAGCAGGCCCATGTACTCCCCCCGCTGCTCCGGGTCGGACAGCAGGTTCCAGACTGCAATCTCCTGGTCCATGGTCAGGGACCGCTTCAGCCGGGTCCGGCTGGGGCCATTGGGCACCGCATTGTGTTCCGAAAGGTCAAACTGGGAGCCCCAGAGCACATCGTCGCACACCCCATGCTGGGCAGCCACGGACACCACAATATGAATCAGATAGCGGAAATGCTGGATGGTGCTCTCGGCGTACTCCATGAACTTTCCACCGGCCCGTCCCCGGCCCTGCTGCCGGATACGCTCGATTGCCCGCTGAAAATCCTCGCAGGTGAACTCCCGCAGGGGGCGCTCATTGTGGCCCTCCAGGGCCGGCAGGATACGCTCCGTATAATCCCGGGCGTACTGCTGGCGGGTCTCCACCGCCCTCCAGCGCCGGGAGCATTCCTCATAATAGGTGTCCAGGGCCCCGTAAAAGGTGAGCTGATCGTCAATGGAATAGATCCAGCCCACGGGATTCAAATAATTTTCCATGTCACCCCTCCTCCCCCAGGAAGACAATGTCCCCCTCAAAGCCTGTACTGTGCTCCACCTCAATCCGGATTTGGCCGCCGGAATAGTCCGGCCCCGCCTCCAGCCTGAGCTCCAGCTCCGCCGCGCCCGCCTTGGTGGGCTTTGCCCGCTCCGTCACAGGCCGCTGTTTCAGACAGCCCTCCCTGCGCCGGGCAGGGGCATGGAACTCCTCCACCGGTGGTGTGGTCCAGCGCTGGAGCTTGTGCAGCATCATCAGCTGCACCATGCCATTGCCAAAATCGCAGTAATGTTCCGAGAAGGTGTCCGGGGCCGCCTGCCCCAGCAGATAGGCCAGCTCACCGCCGGTGAGACCGCATGTGTCCGAGGCCCGCAGCCGGAAATTGGCCCGGAACTGATCGCCGTAATAGCGGTTGAGGTCGATCTCCACCCGCCCCTTTTCCTCCGGCAGATCCAGCTTCAGCGGGGCGATGTTCACCTGGGAGAGTACCTTGCTGCACTGATTGCGGATGTCCTGGGGGCGGCAGGGGGCCGGCTGATCCCCGGGCCTGCCCCGCCGGGGGAACATATAGCGTCCGGACAGCAGCTTCGGATCTTCATCTCTCTGCCGGGCCAGAAACAACCGTCGGCCCTCCATCATCTGGACCAGCTCCGGCACCACCGGAATAAGCCGGTAGCGGCGCCAGTCGTCCCGGGCTGCATGGGAGCACACAGAACCGTCCTCCCGAGCATATCGCTCCACCCGGAGCTGGTACAGATCCTCCTCCTGGAAATGGATGCAAACCAGATCGCTCCAGCGCAGGGCACACACCTCAGCGGCACTCATCCCGGTGAAGAACCGGATGGCGGCCGCCAGCACCAGGGGCTCCGCCTCATAGCGGCTGGCCCGGTGCTTTTTCACATAGACGGAAGTTTTCTCCTGGAAGTAGGCGAGGATCCTCTCCTCCTCCTGCCGGGAGAATGTTTTTTTTGCCAGATTGCTGCGCACGTTCTGAGCTTCCTGGGAAAGCTGCCGGGAGAGGCTGCTCATCATCTCATGGACCCGGTTCCGGCGTAGATAACCGGCCTGCTGGGCCCCATCCAGGATCAGGTCCAGCTGCTGCCAGTGCCTGATCTGGGGCTCTCCCAGCACACCCGCCATGGCCGCCAGATAGTCCCGCTCCAGGGCCTCTCCGGGCCGCAGGTTAGCGAGCATCTGCTCCGGCCCGCAGAAGAGCGTCCGGGCCACCTCGTCGTCGTAGCTGCTCCGCAGCTGCAGGTCCTTCCGGCAGCAGAACCACATGGTTTTGAGGGTGAGCGCCTCCAGCTCCTCCCGGTAGGCAGACTGGATGTCCCGGATAATAATGTCACCCAGCCCGGGGTTGTTCAGGGGAAGCAGCGCCAGCCTGGCCAGCACCTCCTCCCGGTTTTCTCCCCGGAGCCCCTTTTCAATCCGATCAGAGAGGCACTTCCCCTTTGTCTTGCGGCCGGGCTGGCCGTGGGTGGAGGCGCAGTAGTAGGCCCGGGCCGCCGCCTTGCCATGATGGTTTTCCAGGAAAATATAGCGCAGCCCAATCTCCTGGGAAAAGGCAAATTCCTCTGCCCGATGCCGAAGCTGCATCCGGGCCTCCGGTGGCTTTTTCTTCTGCCGCACCAGCTCCTTCAGCGTGGTCTTCCCCGCCAGCAGCTCCCCCAGGGTCACATCATAATGCCGGGGAATCACCCGCATCAATCTGCCATTCCGGATGCTCACCGCCTCCTGGAGTCCCACCACATCCTCCGGCTCACCGGGACCCGGGAAATCCAGATACAGCAGCGCTTTCTTTCTGGGAGCCACCCGACTCACCGCCGAGGGCAGCAGCAGAATATGGCGCAGGGAGGCATTTCTGGTGATGGTCTTCAGATAGCCCTTCTTCTGTTCCGCATCCAGATAGCTGCAGGGCAGCATCAGCTCCATCCGGCCCACGTCCTGAGGGTGCATGGTACTCAGCTGCTCCAGCACTTGCCTCAGTTCCTCCTCCCCCATATCCCGGGCCAGCAGCAGAACATCCTTATAGGAAAATTTCTGGAACAGATCGGTAAGCTCCGCGAAGGTGACAAAAAGGCTGTTGGGAAACTGGTGCTCATACAGCCGCTTCAGCGTCTCATCCCGCACCGCAAAATGGCCGTTGGATCGCTCGTCGTGCCAGATGGCCAGGGTATGGGGGCTGGGATTGATGATCAGGGGCATGTGTGGCTGATTGTATGGATGCCCCAGGAAATCCCACAGCACCCATTGCTCCAGCGCCATATCATTACGTTTTGGGGGATAAAAGAGCGCCGCAATCACGCTGGTAGGCTTCTCCTTTTCCAGTTTTATGGCGGCAAAATTGAAGGCACTCTCATGGACGGTCAGACCGCTTTCCACCGGATATCCCTCTTGTCCATAGGCAGACTGCCATGGATTATAGGGGGAATTCCAATCCTTGTCCCGGACCACAACCTTGGCAAAGTCGCTGAGCAGCAATCGTCTGGGCAACCGCCGCTCCTGATAGGCTGCAATGCAGCGCTGAACCTCGGCAGAAATTTTGACATAGAGCGGCGGCAGTGAGATCCACACCAGGCGGTACCAACAGGGCTCCAGCTCTTCTTTCTTGAGTTCAAATCTGCACCAGCCCTGCTCCAGCCTTGCTCTGTCTTTCTGCGGAATTTCGCTGAAACCACCGACGAAACCGTCTATCCGGCAGCAGGCATCATAACAGCGCAGCAAGAGAACCAGGCCCGCAAATCGATTGGCAACATGGTCCCGGGCCCCACAACACCATTCGTAAATCTGCCTGACATTCCCGAGAGCCCAGGGGGAGAGCTGGCAGAACAGATCCAGCACATCCTGATCCTGGCTGATCTGGCGGGCAAATTTCTCCAATTGCTGCCGCTCCTCGGGACTCAAAGCCTCAGTGCGGGTGGCCTCCAGTCGAAAGGCAGAGCGCCGGATGGTCTCCTGAGAGAATGAGACATCCTTCTGCGCAGTTTCATAGTGCACCCAGGAGAAAACCGACAGCAGCATACACCCCTCCGCCAGGGACGCCTCCCGGCTTGGGTCACAGCGCAGCACCGTCCGGATAAAATCCAGAAAGGCCTGATGTTGGCTTTTGATGGCAATCACCTTCCCTCTTTGTAATTTCTTTTTCCTTCATATTACAACATTTTTCTACTTTATCTCAACTTTTTCGCCCTTTTGTTGACCTGTCACAAATCGATCGCATTAAATTTTTCTGCACAGAACTTGTGTTTCCATGCGAAAGTTTTACTGCGCCGATTAGCAGGCTGTTGGCCTAGTAAATAAGCCGCTCTACTGAAGGGGCGGACGGATCAGATCAGTAACTCAATATATGCGCTCCATCTCATGCCTGCCTGGGCAGCAGTCCGCATGGCTCCCTCATAAGCAGTGACAGAAATTATAAAAATGTGCGTAAAATTCTCGCGCAATTCGATTTACACAAGCAGAATAAGTGTGGGTGGTTTTAAAAGGCGGTGACTATGTGGACAAGAAAGCTATTTCAAAACAGGTAATCGTAGAAAAGGGCGGTATAGCAAAAACATCAGATTTTATTGCAGCTGGAATATCAGCTGTTGATGTTGTGAATCTGTGCAATACCGGATACCTTGAACGAATTCGACACGGATACTATCAACTTGCTGATGG
>CABRZO010000151.1 GCA_902475455.1 uncultured Eubacteriales bacterium | reverse complement strand
TCAACCCCGGGGCCAAGATCGGCCGCCGTCTGGTCATTGACCACGGCATGGGTATCGTCATCGGTGAGACCGCCGAGATCGGGGATGACGTGCTGATCTACCACGGAGTCACCTTGGGCGGTACCGGTAAAGACCGGGGCAAGCGGCATCCCACCATTGGAAACAACGTGCTGATCGGCTGCGGCGCCAAGGTACTGGGCCCCTTCAAGGTGGGGGACGGCGCCCGGGTGGCCTCCAACTCGGTGGTGCTCAGCGAGGTGCCGGAAAACGCTACCGTGGTGGGCGTCCCCGCCAAGGTGGTGCGGATCGGCGATGAGAAGATCCACTATGCTGACGATGTGGACCAGGTCCACGACGTCATCGACCCGGTGGAGCGGGCGGTTCAGGCCCTCCAGGCCCGGGTGGCAGAGCTGGAGCGCCGGCTGGAGGACCAGAACGGAACCCAGCAAGAGCAGAAATAAGCAATTTGTGCAATCTGTGAAGGAGAAAAGCATATGAAGTTATATAATTCCCTGTCCCATCGCAAGGAAGCGTTTGTGACCAATGAGCCCGGCAAGGTGAAAATGTACACCTGCGGCCCCACGGTGTACCACTTTGCCCATATCGGCAACCTGCGCAGCTATATCATGGAGGACGTGCTGGAGAAATACCTGCGCTACTCCGGCTATGACGTGACCCGGGTGATGAACATCACCGACGTGGGCCACCTGTCCAGCGACGCAGACACCGGCGAGGATAAGATGCTGAAGGGCGCCAAGCGGGAGCACAAGACCGTCATGGAGATCGCCCAGTTCTACACCGACGCCTTCTTTGCCGACTGCGCCAAGCTGAACATCAAGACCCCGGATGTGGTCCAGCCCGCCACCGGCTGCATTGATGAGTTCATCAAGGTTATCTCCAAGCTGCTGGAGGACGGCTATGCCTACCAGGCCGGAGGCAATATCTACTTTGACACCAGCAAGCTCAAGCAGTACTATGTGTTCCAGGACTTCAACCAGGAAGACTTGGCGGTGGGCGTCCGGGAGGACGTGGAGGCCGACGAGAACAAACGCAACAAGGCGGATTTCGTCCTCTGGTTCACCAAGTCCAAGTTTGAGGACCAGGCCCTGAAGTGGGATTCCCCCTGGGGCGTTGGCTATCCCGGCTGGCACATCGAGTGCTCCTGCATCAGCATGAAGTATCTGGGGGAGTACCTGGACATCCACTGTGGCGGCATTGACAACGCCTTCCCCCACCACACCAACGAGATCGCCCAGAGCGAGGCCTATGTGGGCCACAAGTGGTGCAACTACTGGTTCCATGTCCACCACCTGAACACCAACTCCGGCAAAATGTCCAAGTCCAAGGGCGAGTTCCTGACGGTGTCTCTGCTGGAGGAGAAGGGCTATAACCCTCTGGTGTATCGGCTGTTCTGCCTCCAGAGCCATTACCGCAAGAGCCTGGTGTTCTCCTACGAGAACCTGGACAACGCCGCCACCGCCTACCGCAAGCTGGTGGACCGGGTGGCCGCCCTGAATCCTCAGGACGAGACCCCGGTGGACGAGGCTGGGGCCGCTCCGCTGCGGGAGAAGTTTGCCGCCGCCCTGGACAACGACCTGAACACCTCTCTGGCAGTCACCGTCCTCTATGACGTGCTCAAGAGCAAGCTCAGCGACAGCACCAAGCTCTCGCTGATCGGCAGCTTTGACACGGTGCTGGGGCTGGATCTGCTGCCCGCCGCCGAGCAGGCCAGAGCCGCCAAGCCCAAGGCCGCTCCCGGCCAGACTGAGGCGGTGTTCGGGGAGGGGGATCCCGAGATTGACGCTCTGGTGCTCCGGCGCCAGCAGGCCCGAAAGGAAAAGAACTGGGCGGAGGCCGACCGAATCCGGGATGAGCTGGCCGCCATGGGCATCAGCCTGGTGGATACCAAAGAGGGCGTCCACTGGAGCCGTAGCTGACAGGAGGCCTTCTGCAGAACGATGTTACCGGAAAATGAGCAGAGAATTCGTGCCCTCTGCGCCGACGATGCTTTGGCCGAACAGATTTTGCGTATCATTGCCGAGGACGCCCGGGACCGCCGGGCGGAGCTGGCCCACCGACAGACCGAGGGTTTGAAGCGGGCCCGGGAGCGGGGCACCCAGCTGGGCCGCCCCCCCATCAAGCGCCCCCGGAAGTTCCGGAGCGTGTTCCGGGCCTTCCAGCAGGGAGAGCTCAGCGCCCGGGCCGCCTCCCAGCGGCTGGGGGTGTCACCGGGCACCTTCAAGCGTTGGGTGGCCGAGGAGGTCCAACACAGCTGATCGCAACGACAAAAGCGCGCCTTCCAGGTGGAAGGCGCGCTTGAGCTTGTTGAAAAAGGCCATAGGCCTTTTCCGACAAAGGGGCTACATGCAGGACAGGGCTCGATTGCTTGCGCAAAAGTCACCCTGTCCTGCATGAGAAGAGTCATTTCCGAGGCGCATGTCCTCGGAAAAGACGGAATTGGATTTTATTCCGTCCTCTTCGGAGGACGGAATTCTGTGAAACCGCCAAAACCTAAGGTTTTTTGACAGCTGAGGGGCTGTTGCAAAATTATGCAACAGCCCCTTTATTTTATTCTTAAGTCAAGTGCTCGTTGATCTGCTTCAGCCGGCGGCGGATGGCAAGATATTGCGACACCCAAATCACCAGATAGATCAGAAAGAAAATGCCGAAGTAGAGCAGCACGCCGCCAACGGAATGGTGCATCCAGTAGAGCAGCCATGCGATAGGGAAGGTGGCGCAGGAGCAGATGGCCAGATGGAGCAGGGTCTGGGCCGAAAGGCTCCAGTCGGTCTCCCAGATCACCGAGGCCCCGGCCCAGGCGGCGCCGTAGAGCAGGGAGCACAGCGCCTGTACCAGCACAGCGTTGATCTCGTTGCCGCATGATGCTGCCAGTTCCGGCACCACCGGGTAGTAGGCCCCCTGACCGCCCACCAGGGAGATCAATATGGTGATGAGGTAGCTGAGGGCGAGTCCCAAAGGAGCACCCAACAGGGCACGGAGCAGCACTTTTTTCTTCATATCAATCACCTCAGATTCCCAGCAGTTCTTTGATCCTGCCCACATACCGGCGGGAGACATAGGCGGTCTGGCCGTCGCACAGAGTCACCCGGATGGTGCCGGACAGGCTCAGATCAAAGCTTTTGACATGCCCCAGATTCACCAGTTCAGAGTTGGAGATCCGGGCAAAACGTTCCGTTCCCAGCCGGGCTTCCAGCTCGTAGAGCCGGGCTTTCACGACATATTCATCCCCGCCGGCCAGGGTGGCAAACACCTTGCCCTGACTGGCGTAGAGCCTTAAAATATCCCTGGGATCCAGCAACACGGCCTGGCTGCCCCGGAAGCCGGTGACTGTCCGCTGGCCCTGCCGCAGCAGATTTACCAGGGCTTCCAGCTCCTGGGTCATGTGGTCGGCCACCAGAATCACGTGAGGTTCCGGACAGCCCTCCTGCAATCTGATTTCCACATTCATGTTGCCTCACCTCCTGGGATTAGCATACAGAGCAAATCGGGATCTGGCAAGCGGTTTTCGCCAGTCGGTCGTTTTGGAGCCATAGATGGTAAAAAACCGGCATCCTCCCTGGGAGGATGCCGGTTAAACCATATTCGGTTAGCTGAAAATGCGGCGGATGGTGATGATGCTCTTGTAGGTGACATCGCTGTAAGTGATGCCGTATTTCTCGCCCAGGGCGCTGATAATTTTGCCATCGCCCACATAAATGCCCACGTGGTGGTTATAGCAGACGATGTCGCCGGGCTGGATCTCCTCCAGGCTGACGGCCTGGCCGTAATTGCGCTGGGAGCTGGAGGAGTGGGGCAGGCTTACGCCGAAATTCGCATAGACCTGCATCACGAAGCCGGAGCAGTCGCAGCCGTTGGTCAGGCTGGTGCCGCCCCAGACATAGGGGTTGCCCAGGAACTGAACGGCGTAATTGGCCACTTCCGCGCCGGTGCCGCCGCTGACGGTGGCGCCGCCGGCATAACTGTCGGAGCTGCCGGCGGAAAGGCTGGTGCGGTTGGAAGCGCCGGTGCTTTGGATGGCCTCAGTGGCGGGGCCGTCGGATTCGGTGGTGTATGCGGTGTTGATGTAGCCCTCTTTGCCGTTGTAGCTCACCTGATACCAGTCGCCCTGCTTGCCGGTGACGGCTACCACCGTGTCGCCGGGGATGGCCGTCAACCGATCAGCGTCGGTGGAGGGCTCCTCCCGCAGATTCAGGGAGGAGGCGGTGATCTCCACATAGTCGGGGTAGTACCGATAGCCCTCGGCGGTGGTGGGGGAGACATAGGCGGCGCTGACATAGCCCACATAGTCCTGATAGCTCACCCGGTACCAGTTGCCGTAGCTGCCGGTGACGGTGAGCACAGTGCCCTCGGGGATGGAGGCCAGCTCCGCAAAGGCGGCCCCGGCGCCGGCCCGCAGGGCCAGGGGATGGACGGTGGCCTGCACATAGCCGGTGTTGACGCTGTCGCTGAAGCTCACATACTCAGCGCTGACATAGCCGCTCTGGCCATGAAAGGTGGCGCCATACCAGCCCTCCACATCGTTGGAGGTGATCTGGAAGGTGGCGCCATTGGGCAGTTCCGTCAGACTGTCGGAGTCGGTGCTGGGCTGGCTGCGCAGGTTCAGGGAATCGCTGGTGACGGTACCATAGCCGATGCAGGCGGTGTCCTCCTCGGTGGAGAGCAACTGCTGCTCTACAAAGCCGGTCAGGGTGCCGTCGGTCACTTCATACCATCCGTCGGTGCTGGACACAATGTCCAGGGTGGCTCCGGCGTCCAGAATGGACAGGATCTCAGATGTACTGTCCGCCTCCGCTCTCAGGATGACCGAGGCGGTGGTGGTGACGCCGGTGGCCAGGGGATTGACATAGAGGGCGTCGCTGGCGATGTAGCCGGTGAAGCGCTCCTCCTGGCCGGAATAGCTGACCTGAATCCAGCCCTCGGTGGAGCTGTCCAGGATGATGACGGTGGAACCGTCGGGGATTTGGGTCAGGGCAGCGGCGTCGGCGCTGGCTTCGCTCTTCAGCTCCACATCGCCGCCGGTGATGGTGGCGGTCTGGGTGACCCCGGCGCTGACCAGCGCCCGGCTCACATAGCCGGTGTAGAGCTCACCGTCGTCGCCGGTGTAGCTGACCTGATACCAGTCTTCGTTACTGGAATCCAGAATCTCCAGCGTGTCGCCCTGGTTCAAAACATCCAGCTCCTCGGATTCGGTGCTGGGCTCGCTTCTCAGACGGACCTCGTCGCCCAACACGCTGCCGATTTCAGCGGCATTGGCGGTAAAGGCGAAACAGGTGAGCATCAGAGAAGCGGCGATGGAAACTCCGGCGGCACGCTTAAGGTTGCGGTGGATTCGGAACATGAAAAACCTCCGTAATGGATACGCAGGTAAAGGACCTCCGCTTATTTGGAGGTAAGGGCCCGCCGCAGCCATACGTCGCCCAAGTCCATTGCGGCGTAGAGGCTGTTCTTTTCACTCTTGCGGACCACCCGGTCCCGGCTCTTCAGGTCGGGGTCGGTGAGCTGGAGCTGGACGGCGACCTTGGTGGCCACCTCCATGTCCTTTACCTTTTCAGTGGATAGGATCTGAAGCATGATGATATAGGGATCGGCCATGCTTCCGTAATAGATGAGATTGTCCTTCCGGCGAAGGGGATGACCCTTGTAGGTCAGGGGAAGGGATTTGGACTCAGCCATGAAAGTACCTCCTGAAATTGTAACTAATTGTAACAGATTGTTTCTAACTTGTCAACGCCGCCCCCAACAGGGAAAAAACACCAGTTTTGCGGGGTCTTGACGAACCCGGTCAAAGGGGGGCGGAATGGTTGGCACTGGGCCGAACATTTCTCGGGACAATCAAACAGGGCCGTCCTGAGGGACGACCCTGGTTTTGACTCATTTCGATCAGACGTCCAGATAATAACGGACCAGTTCCTGCAGCAGCTCGTCCCGGTCCAGTTTGCGGATCAGGGTGCGGGCGTTGTTGAAATTGGTGATATAGGTGGGATCCTCCGAGAGAATATAGCCCACGATCTGATTGATCGGGTTATAGCCCTTCTGCTGAAGGGAGTTATAGACCTGGGAAAGAATCTCACGGGTGTCAATGGTATCGTCTGCAGGGAGATCGAAGCGGCGGGTATAATCGGACATTGGGTAACACCTCCTGCGTTGTCAGACAGGGACAACACCTATAACATACACAGTTTATT
>CABRZO010000150.1 GCA_902475455.1 uncultured Eubacteriales bacterium | reverse complement strand
GGGCTATGACTGAAAAAAGCTGCCGCAACAAAGTTGCGGCAGCTTTGAGCTTGTCAAAAAAGGCCATAGGCTTTTTTTGACAAAGGGGCTGCATGCAGGACAGGGCTCGATTGCTTGTGCAAAAGTCACCCTGTCCTGCATGTGAGCCCGAAAAGGGAACATGCTGGCAGCATGTTTCAGGGCGAGTGGGATAAACGCCAAAGGCGCTCCCCCAAAAATAAAGGGTCATTTCCGAGGCGCATGTCCCCGGAAATGACGGGATTGAATTTTGTTCCGTCCTCTTCAGAGGACGGAATTCTGTGAAACCGCCAAAACCTAAGGTTTTTTGACAGACTGAAAGCTGCCGCAACAAAGTTGCGGCAGCTTCTTAAGATTAAGATATAAAGTCAGATATTCCGGGCCAGGCTGCGGTCACTCCAATACTGACGCATCTTGAAGCCCTTTTCATAGGTCATCTCCCGGCCCAGCCAGTCCGGCGGGGTCCAGGCGTTGGCCTCCTCCACCGAGGCAAACTCCACCTCCGCATAGCTGAAGGCCCCCTCATCCACCCGGGAGCACTCCATCACATGGCCGTCGGGCAGCTGGTAGGCGTGGAGCTCCTTGTGGATCAGGGGATAGGACAGCATGGAAGCCAGCTCCTCAAACTGTTCCCGGGTGATGTCGGTCTCCACCTCATGGCGCACCAGATCCCCCACGCTCTTGATACATAAAATATAGGTTTCCGTCCCGGCGGTGTGGTTTTCCGTCCGGCGGATGCGCACCTCCGGATCTGTGGCCAGATAGCCCTGCCACTGGTCCAGATATGCCATCTCCGGCAGATCCGGGAACGCAATCAGCTTGAATTTCCGTTCAATTTCCATGGTTGTTCACCTCTCGGGTTATCATAACACAGCCTGCCGGGAAATTCACCCTCTTTTTCGCACCGTTTCTCCCCGGGCGCATAGGATAACACGGAAGGAATTCCGCCCAACCTTCCCTACTTATCCCAAGGAGGTTTTTTTATGGCTGAAACTGTCGTTCCCGGCCCGGTTTGCGACCTCAGCGCCGTTCGGGAAGCTACCTGTATCCATACCAAGAAAATTTACGATTCCTGCCAGGCCAAGGACTGCATCGAGGATCTGCGGCTCTATCCCACTCAGTCCTCCCAGGCTGTCATCGACCAGGCCACCAATGTGAAGGCTGGTCGGGCGTGCCTGCTCTATGTGCTGGTCAGCGTGGAGCCCATGGGCTTCAACCGGGGGTTCTATACCGTGGATCTGCGCTACTACTACAAGGTGACCTGCGACGCCTTCACCGGCTGCAGCCGCCCGGTCCAGATCACCGGACTGGCGGTCTTTGACAAGCGCTCCATCCTGTTCGGCAGCGAGGGGGCCGCCAAGGTCTTTACCTCCAACATCCCCTGCGCCGAGCTCCAGAACGATCTGGTACTGGACAACAACAAGCCTCAGGCTGTGGTGGAGGCGGTGGACCCCATCATCCTGTCCCTGAAGCTGTGCAACGTCTGCGAGCGGCCCATGTGCGGCGAACACACCCTGACCGAGGTGCCCGCCGGAATCCAGGCCGCCTTTGATGAGCCCATCGTGTTGGACGGAAGCGGCTGCCAGCGCCGGGTCTATCTCAGCCTGGGGCAGTTCTCCATCCTTCGGCTGGAGCGGGACTCCCAGCTGCTCATTCCCGTCTACGATTACTGCAT
Organism: uncultured Eubacteriales bacterium; assembly: GCA_902475455.1. Classification (GTDB taxonomy): domain Bacteria; phylum Bacillota; class Clostridia; order Oscillospirales; family Oscillospiraceae; genus UMGS1766. Next base: position 4,516 of record CABRZO010000150.1, on the reverse strand, counting down.
GCCCGACAAGGAGTGCTCCTATGAGCACTGCGACGACGACCCCTGCGAGATCTTCCAGCAGGTCAATTTCCCGGTGGGGCAGTTCTTCCCCCCTTCTGCTGCCAGCGACATTGATCCCCTCAGTGAGCTGCGTAAGAGCTGCTGCCAGTAATCGTCTCAGCGCGGCGCATAGCCACCGGAACGGCATGACTTCTGTCATGCCGTTCCCCCTTTCCGCCGTCCATCAGACCACCACCCGGGCTTAAACCCGGTCAAGGGCTGGCCCATCGGTGGGATCATATCACAGAAATGGAAAGCGGGGATCCTTTTGAATCAATATTTTGACCACTGTTCTGGATGCTGTGATTGCTGCCCCTACTGTTATCTGTGTGATTGCTGTATCGGTTATCCCGGGCCCACGGGACCCACTGGAGCCCCCGGACCCACCGGCCCCACCGGGGCGACAGGCCAGCCAGGAGCTGTTGGCCCGACAGGTCCCACCGGTGCTCCCGGTAATACGGGCCCCACAGGGCCCCAGGGGGAAACGGGACCGACTGGCCCCACGGGGCCCACGGGCCCTCCAGGCTCCGCCAGCGTCACAGGTCCCACTGGACCTACGGGTCCCACAGGCGCCCAGGGAGAAGTGGGACCTACCGGGCCCCAAGGAGCAACAGGACCTACCGGACCTACTGGGGGCCAGGGGGAAATGGGGCCCACAGGGCCTGCCGGGGTGCAAGGGGAAATCGGGCCCACGGGACCTACCGGAGCTCAGGGGGAAATCGGGCCTACGGGACCTACCGGGGTCCAGGGGGAAATCGGGCCCACGGGACCTGCCGGGACCCAGGGAGAAGTGGGACCCACAGGGCCTACCGGGGCTCAAGGGGCAACCGGACCCACGGGACCCGCAGGAGCCCAAGGAGAGACTGGACCCACCGGGCCCGTCGGCGCTCAGGGAGAAGTCGGCCCCACAGGGCCCACGGGGCCGGCGGGCGAACTGCCGGACGATATCTTCGCCTCGTTTATCAACATCCAGTACCCACTCACCAACGGTTCTCTGATCACGCTGTTCCCGGATGTCACAGACCCCACCGGCACCATCACCCAGCCTGACCCCACCAGGATCGCTCTGGAGGCCGGATATTACCTGATCTCCTACAAGGTTTCCGCCATTTTCCGGACCCCCAATTATATGCAGATCACTCCAAGTTACAACGGCACGTCCCACCTGGAAACGGGAATCTATTTTGCCACCAGCACAAACGGTTCCAGCGCCTGCGGTTCGGCCTTTCTGATTCTGCAGGCACCGGCACCCACTGTGTTTACCCTCACCTACACCGGTTCCGGAGACGCCGTCGACGGCGAAATCAATGTCACCATCCTGAAGCTGCGCAGATCATGATTTTCAACAGCAAAAAGCCCTGGTTTTCTTTGAGAAACCAGGGCTTTAAAACACATAATAACGAAGACCTGATTCCATATGGAATCAGGTCTTTCACTTGGTGGAGATAAGCGGGATCGAACCGCTGACCTCTTGAATGCCATTCAAGCGCTCTCCCAGCTGAGCTATACCCCCATCTGCAATTGTTGGCCATCGGAACATCAGCTCCGTACCGAACAGTGGCTATTATATCAGCAACCTCCCGCTTTGTCAACGGTAAAATCACATTTTTTTGCTTTTTCCTCTAACCGCAGAGAGAGACCGCACAGGCCCTAGGCGATGGCCGGGGCTGAGCAGGCATTTTTGCCCACCCCTCCCGGCAACCGCTTACTGGCCGGCGGTCTCTCTCCGCGCTTGGGGTTTTGTTGGAAAGAAGGAAAAACGTCAGTCTGCGAAACGCCCTTCGCACCAAGAGGCGTCACACAGTCATTGGATGCCAAAGCGGTAGACGGTACAGCTGTCCGCACCGGTTCCCGCCCGTAGAATGGGGGAAGGCTGTTCCGGGTGATGGATGGCGTCGGGGTAAAACTGGGTCTCGAAGCAATAGCCACCCCGATGTCCGTACCGGACCCCATTCTTGCCGGGAATGCCCTCCGGCATATAGTTGCCGGTATAGAACTGGACCCCGGGCAGGGTGGTCCAGACCTCCATCTTCCGGCCCGACCTGGGGGCATAGACCTCGGCACTCATGGAGAGCTCCCCCAGCGGGTGATCCAGCACCCAGTTGTGGTCGTAGCCCCCCGCCATGGTCAGCTGGTCATAGCTCGCCGTCAGATCCCGGCAGATGGGCTTGCTCCGGGTGAAGTCCATGGGCGTGCCCGCCACCGGCGCCAGCTCCCCGGTGGGAATGCTGTACCGGTCGGTGGGGGAAAAACACCGGGCGTAAATCTTCACCTTATGCTCCATGGCGCCGGGGGCGCCGTGGCCGTCCAGGTTGAAATAGCTGTGGTTGGTCATGTTACAGATGGTGTCCGCGTCCGTCTCCATATGGTAGCGGATCTCCAGGGCATTGTCCTCCCGCAGCAGGTAGGTCACCTGAATGTGGGCGTTGCCGGGATAGCCCTGGTCCCCGTCCGGGCTGAAGAGGCTCAGCTGCAGGGCGTCCAGCCCCTCCACCTTCACGGGCTGGGCCTGCCACTTTCTCCATCCGTAGAGGTCCGGGCCGCTGTGGAGGTTGTCCGCCACCCCGGAGTTCACCGCCAGCTGGTAGCGAACGCCCCCCAGCTCCAGGCAGGCGCCCCCGATGCGGTTGGCGTTGCGGCCCACCAGGGCACCGAAGTTGTAGGTGTCCGCCAGATACGCTTCCACCGTGTCGTATCCCAGCACCACATCCTCCAGCTTGCCATTCCGGTCCGGCACCAGCATCTGACGCCAGATGCCCCCCAGATCCAGAAATGACGCCATAGCGCCGCTGCCGTTGGTCAAGATGTATTCCGTAATCTCCTGGCCGCTTGGCAGTTTGCCGAAGGGCCTTGTCTGAATGCTCATTTGCACCCTCCCTGTTCTGGTTTGCCTCTGCGCCGTCAGCCCCGGATCGCTTGCTCCATGGCCTCCACCAGCGCCTCCTGCCGGGGCAACCGGTCCCGTTTGGGATGGGCCCGGCAGTAGACGGGGTAGAGCTCCTCCAGGGTCTCCCGGGAGGCGTAGGGTATCAGGGGAATGGCCAGGATCTGGGCCGCGGACAGCCACCCGTACCGGGTGAGATCCTTGCCCTTGGGCCGCTCCTCCATCAGCAGTCGGACCGCCCGGTCCGCCAGCAGTGGGTCCGCCGTCTGCTCCAACCGCTCTGTCAGCTGCTCCACCTGCTGGGCTGCCGCGTCATAAAACCGCTGATGAATGGGAGACGATTTGATGGTGTTGGTCCCCAATACGGAGCGGATGGCCTGGAGAAAGCCGGTGCCCTTGCGAAACAGGGCCTCGCTCTCCTCCAGATACTGCCGGTAAATCCGTTCCAATTCTTCCAAGATTTGCTGAGAGGACACCGCTTCCATCCCCTGCTCCCCTTTCTGATTGCGGCCGGCAAAGGCGCTCTGGGGCGCTTTGCCGGCCGCGTTCCGCTTTAAACTCAGTTCTGGCCGTAGTAGGCGTTGGCACCGTGCTTGCGGAGATAGTGCTTATCCAGCAGCTCCTGCTGCATGGGCCCCATCTCCGGGTTCAGCATCTTGGCATGGAGGTTCATAAAGGCAACCTCCTCCAGCACCACGGCATTGTGCACCGCATCCATGGGATCAGTCCCCCAGGCGAAGGGGCCGTGGGACCGCACCAGCACCGCAGGCACCTGGGCCGGGTCAATGTTCCGGGTTCGGAAGGTCTCGATGATGACGTTGCCGGTCTCCAGCTCATAGGCTCCCCCGATCTCCTCTGGGGTCATCTTCCGGGTGCAGGGGATCTCACCATAGAAGTAATCCCCCTGAGTGGTGCCACAGGCGGCCACGCCCACGCCAGCCTGGGCGAAGGAGGTGGCCCAGCGAGAATGGGTGTGCACTACGCCTCCCAAACTGGGGAAGGCATTATAGAGGGCCACGTGGGTGGGGGTATCCGAGGAGGGCTTCCACTTGCCTTCCACCCGGTTTCCCTCCAGGTCCACCACCACCATATCCTCCGCCGTCATCTCGTCATACTCCACCCCGGAGGGCTTGATGACGATGAGGCCCTTCTCCCGGTCGATACCGGAGACATTGCCCCAGGTGAAGGTGACCAGGTTATATTTGGGCAGTAGCAGATTGCTCTTCCAGACCAACTCTTTCAGTTCTTCCAGCATTTTGATCGGCGCCTCCCATCAGATGCCCTTGAGCTTCCAGGCCACGTCGTTGTAGAACAGCTCCTTGCGGATGGCCTCCTCGGTGCTGTCGGCGGTGATGTGGACGCACTCGATCTGCATCATCTCCGCCCAATCCATCATCATCTGGGCGGTGACAGCGGTGGTCAGCACACTGTGGTGGGCGCCGCCGCACTGGATCCAGCACTTCAGGCCCGTCAGCAGGTCGGGCATGGCCTTCCACATGACCCGGGCCACCGGCAGGTTGGGCATCTCATAGATGGGCTTGATGCACTCGATGTCCTGGATGATCAGCCGGAGACGGCCGCCCATGTCCACCA
>CABRZO010000149.1 GCA_902475455.1 uncultured Eubacteriales bacterium | reverse complement strand
CGGCCAGCGCCCCGTCAGCAGCCGCTGGGCCGCCCCAGAGGCCGCCAGAGCGGCGCAAGTGCCGGTGGTAAAGCCGCAGCGCAGCTTTTTCCCGCCGGAATAGATATAGTGCTCAAAGGCCATGGCACAATTTTCCCTGCCTCTCCGCATAGTCCGCCAGCTCCCGCAGCGGCGCTGCCCCGCCGGTCATTTGCTCCGGGGGCAGGGTGCAGACGGTGTACTCGGTGGCGTCAATCCAATGCCGGGCCCGCTCCTGAGCCTCCGGGCTCACCGGGGCAAAGGCGGGCAGCTCCACGGTATCCATGGCCAGGGCCCGGGCCACCGGGTAGTCCAGGTCATTGGTCCACAACACTCCGGCAACAAAGGGGATCCCCTGCCGCTGGAGCTGCCGGAACACATGGGTGCCGGTGCCGTTACCCCCCAGCACAAAGGCCCGGGGCTCCCCCACCGGCTTTTCCAGCTCCAGGCTGCCGCCCCGGAAGTCGAAATCACCCACACTGACGCCGTAGAGGGACTCAATGTAGCCTGGGAGGAAGATCTCCTCCGGGGTGCCGAATCGCTCCACCCGATCCCCCTTGATACAGGCCAGCTTGTGGGAAATCCGCTGGGCTAGATCCACCTCATGCAGCGACATCACCACGGTGAGGCGCTGCCGCCGGGACAGCTGCTGCACCACAGAAAGGAACTCCAGCTTGTAACGGATATCCAAAAAGGAGGTGGGCTCGTCCAGCACCAGTACCTCCGGCTCCTGGCACAGGGCCCGGGCCAGCAGCACCCGTTGCTTCTGGCCGTCGCTGATCTGTTCAAAGTCCCGCTGGGCCAGCTCAGTGATGTGGACCAGCTCCATGGCCTCCCAGACCTTGGCGCGGTCCTGCTGGGTCAGCACCCCAAATTTGCCGGTATAGGGATATCTGCCGGTGGACACCACGTCCTCACAGGTCATCAGCTCTGTCCGGACCCGCTGGGTGAGTACCACCGCCATCTGTTTGGCCAAGAGGCTGTTGTTCATCCCGGCCAGGTCATCGCCCCCCAGATAGACGGCTCCCCCCAGGGGCGCCAGCTGGCGGATGATGCTCTTCAGAATGGTGGTCTTTCCGGCGCCGTTGGGACCGATCAAGGTCAGAATCTCCCCCTTTTGCAGCGAGAGGCAGATATCCCGGATCAAGGGCTGCTGACGATAACCCACCGTCAGGCTGTCGGTCTGAAAATATGGGCTTTCCATGCGCTCACCCTTCCTTGGCTCTCTGCCGATGAATCAGAATCCAGATGACCACCGGCGCGCCGAAAATGGCGGTGACGGTGCTGATGCTCAACTCCGTGGGAGAAAACACCGTCCGGGCCAGCAGATCACACAGCTGGCAAAACACTGCGCCCCCCAGAAAACAGCCCGGGATCATAATCAGGGGCTTGGTGGTCCGGAACAGGCTTTTCACCAGATGGGGGACGGCAATACCCACAAAGGATACCGGACCGGCGAAGGCGGTGACACAGGCCGCCATGATGCTGGACAGCAACACCAGCAGGGTCCGAAACAGCGGGATATTGACGCCCACGCTCCGGGCATACCCCTCCCCCATCAGATAGGCGCTGATGGGTTTGGAGAGGAAAAATGTGCAGGCCAGAGAGGCCAGCACCACCACGGCCATCACCGGGATATTGCTCCAGGTGATGCCGGAAAAGCTGCCCATGGACCAGTTATGCAGGTTGACGATGTCGGCGTCGTCGGCAAAGGTCACGATAAAGTCTGTGATGGCGGAACAGATATAGCCCACCATGACGCCGCTGATGATCAGAATGGACATCCGGTCCACCAGCCGGGCCATCAGCAGCACAAAGCCCATGGAGGCCAGCGCCCCCAAAAAGGCGGCCCCGATCATCTCAATGCTGGACAGATACGAGGACGCGCTCAGGGAAAACACCATGGCCATGGCCACCACCAGCTTGGCCCCGGAGGAGATGCCCAGAATGAAGGGGCCCGCGATGGGGTTATGGAAGAAGGTCTGGAGCAGATACCCTGCCAGGGCCAGGGTGCCCCCCAGAAGAATGGCCGCCAGGGCCCGGGGCAGCCGCAGCCGCAGCACAATATCCGCATAGGTACTGCCGGAGCCCTGACCGGTCAGGATCCCCACGCAGTCCATCAGCGGGATATTGACGCTGCCGATACAGACGCTGAGGAGAAGGCTGACCAGCGTCAGCACCGCCAGCGCAGCAAAGGCCAGAGAATAATGCTTGTGTTTCATAATCACTCCAAAGGATAAAGGAAGGTCATCTGTTCTGTTTCACCGGAGAGCATGGCGTTGAGGTCCTGGACGAAGGTGCCCAGCTGCATGGAGGACTGGTACAGGTTCTCGGTGGTACAGTAGACATGTCCATCCTGGACCGCCTTGAAATTGGCAAACAGATCGTTTTTCGCCAGCAGGTCATCCACTGTGTTCATCTCTCCCATGATGGAGCTGTTGTAGATGATGTAGTCCGCATCTTTGGCGGTCATGTAGAAGGACTCCATCTGAATGGTGGCAGTGCTGGAGTGAGATCCATCCTCCGCCTTCAGCTCCGGGAAGGCATACACTCCGCCGGCTATCTCAATGAGCTTGGCCACATAGTCGGTGCTGCGGCGCACCACCGCCGCGCCGTTGGTGTTCAGATAGAAGAAGACCACGGTTTTCCCGGTGCTCACCTCACTGAGCTGGTCAAAGGCCTGCTCCTGTTCCGCAAAGGCCTCCTCCGCCTGTTCCAGATGCCCCGTCAGCAGGCCATAGAGCTTGACCCACTCCATACGGCCCAGGGGGTTGGACTCATAGCTGGAGTGGTCTACCATGACGGGAATTCCCAACTCCTCCAGTTCCTCCCGGACCTTGGGGTCGTGGTAGATCATCGTATTCTCAATGGTCAGGTCGCACCCTTCAGCGCAGATCAGCTCATAGTCCGGGGTGGAGTATTTGCCGGCATACACCAGTTCCCCCGCCCGCAGGGCATCCGCCACTCCCGGCAGATACCAGCCGTCCTCATCCAGCCCCACAAACCGGATGGAGGACAGGGCGTCCGCCGACAGGAACATATCCATGGAGGCGGAGGCCACCAGATAGATATTGTTCAGAGGCTGGCAGAGCACCGTAATATCCTCATCCAGTCCTTTGGGGACTCCGCTTCCCTCCGGGACCAGCAGATAGCGGGCCTGGTTATCCTCCAGGATGGTGATCAGGGCATATTCCCCGTAATAATCCACCGTAAACTGCTCCGCATAGTCCAGCTGCATACTTCCGGTGCAGGTCAATTCAGACCAGTCGGGGCCGGTGGGGGTGGGCTCTGTGCCGGAAGAGCGCTGGCCGCAGCCGGCCAGCGCCAGCAGCAGCAAGGCCAGAAGGCCGCATAAAATCCGTTTCATTGGGCTTCCTGCACAGAAGCGGAGTCAAAGGTCAGGGTGTACTCCACCTCATGGGGGGTGCCCATGGCGGTGGTGTCGGCGATCACCGTGAGGGCCTCATCCAGCGCCGCCACGGGGATCTCAAAGGTGGAGCCGGGCTCCAGGGTGGTGGGTTGATAGGTCTCCCCGTCCACCACCATGTAATCGTAGTTGGAGCTGCTCCAGACCAGGGTGGCGGTCATAACGCCGTCCTGGACGGTCAATTGGGTGGGAGATTCCACGCTGGATTTACCGGAGCCACCCTCCAGGGTGACCTCTACGGTGTAGGTACCGTCCGCCAGTTCTTTTGCCTTGCTCCCACCACAGCCCGTCAACATCAGAGCCAGGGCGGCAACCACCAACACACATGTAACAATACGCTTCATCATTCACACACTCTCTTTCTGTTTTATGTTTCAGCAGGCAGCCCCCAGTGGGGAACTGTCTTTTTCCCGTTGTTTATTGGACCGGCTCCGGATTGGAAACGGAGACTACATGGTCGTACCAGGTGCCTTTCGCCCCCAGAATGGCCAGATCAAACTCCTGGTCCAGGGCGGGCACCGGCACGTCAAAGCCATAGACCTCCTCGGTGGTGCCGTTGCTGTAGGTGACGGTGTCCAGGGTGGGTTCCAGCACCTGGGCCCCCTCTTTGGCGGCGTCCTCCGCCTTGCCCGGGAACAGATTCACGATGTTCTGGGAGACCAGGGAGATATGAATGGTCATCTGCCCATTCTCCACCGTCAGGGTCCCCTTGCCCTCCAAAGCCTCGTTGACATGGAACATACCGCTGTCGGTGTCAAAGTCGGCGGTATACACCCCGTCCGCCAGCGCCTCCGCAGAGGTGTCAGCGCTCTGGTCCACCGTCAGGCCCTGGCTGGCCATGGCCGCCCCGGTGTGGGCAACATAGATGGCCTGGATCTCCTCCATGCCTCCTAACCCGTCCAGCTGGGTATCCACCGCCTCAAAGCTGCCGGAGTCCAGAAACAGGCTCTTCCAGGAGTCCGCCTCATCCCCGGCCATGTCATTGTTGGCGTGGTCTCCCGCCACCACCATCAGGGGCCGCAGCACCACCTGGGTGTAGCCGGCCTCCGCCGCAGCGGCGATAATGGCGTCGCAGTCGGTGCCCTCAGGCTCCCCTTCCACGGTGCCGATGAACACATTTTCATAGCCCAGCTGGCTCATCTGCTCCTGCATCTGGCTGTAAGTGACCTTGGCGGTGTGGGAGGTGCCGTGGCCCAGCAGCACAAATGCGGTACCTGCCTGGGCGGCCTCCTCCAGAGAGTTGTAGCCCGCCTGGGCCACGGCCCCCGCCACGACAGCCTGGGCCACCGCCGCCTTGTCCTCATTCACCGAGGCGGCGTCATCTCCCACCTCCCCCAGCAGGGGTTCGGCAATGGCCACGAAATCAAACTGATCGGCGTAGGCCTCCACCGCCTCCACCATCTCGTCATATTCCGAGCCGTGCATCAGGTGGGTGGGCTGAACGATGAGCTCTTTCACGCCGTTGGCCACCGCCCGTTCCAGGGCCTGCTGGATGTTGTCAATTTTCACATCGTCCCGGGCCTGGATATGGTTGATGATGATCTGGGAGGTAAAGGCCCGGCGCACCGACCAATCGGGATAGGCCGTCTGGATGGCCTCTTCAATGCCGCCAATGTCCTTGGCCCGGCTGTCATTGTAAGAGGTACCGAAGCTGACCACCAGAATCTCCCGCTCCCCGATGTCGTCCTGATTCAGCGGGTCATCCTGGGCGGGGTCCCCCGTGTCCAGGCCAAAATAGTCCGGACTGGCGTTTTCCCCCTGCACCAGGGCCTTCTGGGCGTCCGTCAGGGCGTCCCAGCCCTCCCGGGCGGCCCGGCACTGTTCATCGGTGTCCTCCGTCCACTGCTGAACATAGATGGCGTCAATCAGCTCCGCCACCGCGTCCGCGGCGGCCTGATCCTCTGACGTGGAGGAAGCGCTGGATTGCGCCGCAGACTGGCCGGCAGATTCCGCTCCGGTGGATCCGCAGGCGGTGAGAGCCAGCAGCATAGCTGCCATAAAAGCACACAACATTCTTCTTTTCATGATTCCATCTCTTTTCGTCTTGTATTTTGTTCCTCACAGGTCCTCTATCAGCTGTCCCCCCCAACAAAAAACGGCCGCAAAAGCGACCGTTGGTTCAGGCAGGTATGACAGCTCCGCTTCCGACCCATGGGGACCGAAAAAAGACAGACACCTGGAAAACAACGATCCGTGCATCGCAGATCCTGCGTTTTACACACGGGCAGGTCTCCTGACTTCGTTCATCGCTTTCCCCCTCTTCCCGGTCTCCCAGTGACTTTCTTGGGCAAAGCTCCCGTACACAGTGACGGCATCGTTCCGGATTCCCACCGGATTCCCTTTTCACCCATCCCGCAGATGGACACCCGTGCGCAGCATAAAGCTCCTATCATTCACTTTTAAACACCGACATGGTTGCCGGTATCATTTCAATTTTAATCATTCCTCCAAAGGAAGTATGGTAATTTTATTGGATTTTTAGGATAAATTCAACTTCTCCTGGTTCCAGGCACAGGCATGGAATCCACATATGGAGTCAATCAGATTTTAGCAAATTCTCATATGGAACGCAAGCCCTTCCCATACAACGAAAAATGGGCTGTTGCATAAGCAACAGCCCATTTTAGTTGAAATTAATAGAATTTCTTGCGGTTCTTCCGGGCAGCCTCAGACTTCTTGCGACGCTTGACGCTGGGGCTCTCGTAGTGCTCGCGACGGCGCACTTCGGCCAGAACACCGGACTTGGCGCAGCTGCGCTTGAAGCGCTTCAGGGCGCTGT
>CABRZO010000148.1 GCA_902475455.1 uncultured Eubacteriales bacterium | reverse complement strand
TTCTGAAAGGGTTCCGGCCCGCTTTTGTTTATGCCTGTGGGTTGGCCCCAATGGCCTGCTCCAAGGCGGAGATAAAGGCGGAGGCCGCCCTGGACTGGGTCTGATACTTTTTCCACACCAGGGACAGCTGTACCTCTGCCACCGGTTTAATCCGCCGGAAGCACAGGGGGGTGCCCTGGGTGTTCACCAGATGTTCCAGCGTGAGCACATAGCCCATCCCCTCCTCCGCCATGAAAGTGCTGTTGTAGACCAGATTGTAAGTGGCAGTGATGTTGAGTTCCTCGGGCTTTTTCCCCAGCCATTTGAAAAAGCCGGAGAAGGACAGGGAGTGGCGGGAGAGAATAAAGGGCTTATCCCAAAGGTCTTGAGGCGTAATTTGAGGCTTGGAAGCCAAAGGGGCATCCCGGCGCATCAGCACCCCCCAGGTCTCCCGATAAGGCAGGGTCAGATACTCATATTTGGACTGGTCAATGTCCCCGTAGAGAATACAGAAGTCGAATAACCCCTTGTCCAGCCGGTCCACCAGATCGTCGCTGTCGCCGCTGGTCAGGTGAAAGTGCAGGTGGGGGTAGGCTAGCTGAAGCTGCCGGGCCACCCGCAGAATATTCCGGATGGAGCCGGACTCTCCGGTGCCGATATAGATGTCGCCGGCGATGGTGGTGCCGGTGTATTTCATCTCCGCCTGGGTCCGCTCTGCCAGGCTGACGATTTCATCCGCCCGCTTCCGGAAAAAGCAGCCCGCCTCCGTCAGTGTCACCTTTCGCTTGCCCCGAACCAACAGTTGTTGCCCCAGCTCCTGCTCCAGCTCCGTAAGCTGCCGGGACAGGGTGGGCTGGGTAATGTGCAGAAATTCCGCCGCCCGGGTGATGCTCTGCTCCCGAGCCACCGCCAGAAAATATTGCAAAACCCGCAGTTCCATGGTTACCCCCTCCTTTTTTCTTTAGCTTACCAGATCTTAATATGCTTTGCAAGCATGATACAAGATTCATGATAGGTATTTGCTATCTAAGTTCCTGGGGCGTACAATTGCGTTAGAAAACCGGACCGGGGAAAAGAGATGAAATCATGACCGAAACAGCCCGAGACAAGATCATATGCAATCTGCGGGATGCGGGTTGTGAGGATGCGGAGATTGCGGCATGCCTTTCCGCCCTGGAACACGGCTGCCACCGGCAGGCGCTGGGAGTGTTGGAGCGCCACCGACAGCGGCTGCTGGACCGGTATCACCAGTGTAAATGCTGCATTGACTGTCTGGACTATCTGATGGTCTGGCTGGAGAAACAAGGAGGACCCCATGGAATTGATGGAACAGAAGACCTTTGATGAGGAGCGGGCGCTCTATGGCAGACACGGACTGGTGGTTCGAAACTGCGCCTTTGACGGCCCCGCCGACGGGGAGAGCGCGCTGAAGGAGTGCCGGGACATTATAGTGGAGGACAGCCTGTTCAACCTGCGCTATCCCTGCTGGCACGACCGAGGGCTGAAGATCTCCCACAGCCGGATGACGGAGCAGTGCCGGGCGGCGCTCTGGTATTCCGGGGACATTGAGATCAGCGATACCGAACTCCACGGCATCAAGGCCCTGCGGGAGTGCGATGACGTGGTGATCCGCCGGTGCGATATTGACTCTCCGGAGTTCGGTTGGTCCGCCAGACAGGTCCGGATGGAGGACACCCGGGCGGTGAGCGAGTATTTTATGCTGCGGGGAGAGGGTCTGAACTTTACCGGCGTGGAGCTGCGGGGCAAGTATTCCTTTCAATATATTCAAGATGCCGTCTTTGAGGGCTGCACCTTTGATACCAAGGATGCATTCTGGCATGCCCGCCATGTGACCGTCCGCAACAGTCTGGTAAAAGGGGAGTATCTGGGCTGGTACTCCGACGGCCTCACCCTGGAGGGCTGCAAAATTGTGGGCACCCAGCCCCTGTGTTACTGTAAGAATTTGAAGCTGGTGGACTGCGAGATGGTGGATACCGACCTGTGCTTTGAGAAATCCCAGGTGGAGGCCACCATCACCACTCCGGTGGTCAGCGTCAAAAATCCCTATGAGGGCAACATTTATTTGCCTTCGGTGGGGGAAATTATCCGGGACGACGCCCGGGCCCGGGGAAATGTGATTACAGGTTGGAACAGATGTCAGGCCCAGGGGGCCTGAGGATTCAGAGGAGGTCCACCATGAGACGATGGCTGATTGTTCTGCTGGTTATGGTGGCGCTGGTGGCACTGGCGGGCTGCGCCGCCGGCCAGACTACGGCGCCAGGAGTCCAGCAGAGCGGTTCCAATGCAGTGTCGGCGGAGGACCCAGCCCAACAGACCGCATCCGGCGCCGAGACCCCGGAGACCCCGGGGGCGGAAGTGGAGATACCGGCATCATCGGAGGCGTCGGCGGAGGAATCCCGGCAAGAGGAGGAGACCACCATGGCACACAACCAGTTCTATATCACCGCCTCTGGCACCACCTTTACGGCGGTGTTTGCGGACAATTCCAGTGCCCAGGCCCTGGAGGAGCTGCTGGAACAGGGGGATCTGACGATTGCCATGAGCGACTACGGGGGATTTGAAAAGGTGGGCAGTCTGGGCAGTCAGCTGCCCCAGAACAATGAGCAGATCACCACCGGTCCTGGGGACGTGATCCTGTACCAGGGCAACTCCATTACGATCTATTACGACACCAACAGTTGGAACTTTACCAGGTTGGGGAAAATAGAAGATGTCACCAAAGAAGAGTTGTTGGCAGCCCTGGGAGCGGGAGATGTGGAGGTCACTTTTTCCCTGAAGGCGCCGGAGCAGTAACGGAAACGGTGGTCAAACACAATCGTCAAACAGACAGCGGAACGGGAACAGCTTGGGGATCTGGCTCCAAAATTTGCGGAGCTGAACGACAACGCTGAGCCCTGAGGGAGGACTCTCTCTGCGGGATCGGTCCATTATCACCCATATGGCATTTTATGTGGAATGGCCCAGTGCCTGGGCGGGGGTCCCCCTGGTGCGGGAGGTCTATGAGGCGGAACACTGAGAGAAGTTTATCAAGCCAAACAGGCAAGGCAACGGCATTTTGCCGCTGCCTTGCCTGCTTTTGTAGGACTGGGGGGGCTGGCGGAGAAGCCGGATTTGTCCCCCAAAAAGGAGTGTATTTTAGTTCTATTTTAGCTTTCACCTGTAAAATATAAACTGATTTAATAGGGAAGTTTGCCGGAGACCACAGCGGGCCGGGAAGGTGCGGGTCCGAACATAGGAGGATAGATGCCATGAGATTGCTGTTGGCTGAGGATGAAAAAGCCCTCTCCAGGGCGCTGAAAACCATTCTGGAGCGGAACAACTATTCCGTGGACCCGGTCTATGACGGCCAGGCCGCCCTGGACTATCTGGAGGCGGACAATTACGACGGCGTGATTTTGGACATCATGATGCCCCGGGTGGACGGGCTTACGGTGTTGAAGGAGATTCGGCGCCGGGGGAATCCCATCCCCGTGCTGCTGCTGACCGCCAAGTCTGAAATCGATGACAAGGTGCAGGGGCTGGACTGCGGCGCCAATGACTATCTGACCAAGCCCTTTCACACCCGGGAGCTGCTGGCCCGGATCCGGGCTATGACCCGCCCCCAGGGGGCCCCGGTGGGGACTCAGCTGCGGATGGGCAATGTGACGCTGGACCGGGCCACCTTTGAACTGTCCTCTCCGGCGGGGCGGTTCCGCCTGGCCAACAAAGAGTTTCAGATGTTGGAACTGCTGATGACCAATCCCGGCCATCTGATCTCGTCGGAGCGGTTTTTGGAAAAGATCTGGGGCTATGACAGCGAGGCGGAGCTCAATGTGGTCTGGGTCTACATCTCCTATCTCCGCAAAAAGCTCTCCGCGCTCCAGGCCAACGTCCGGATTCGGGCCAAGCGCAACGTGGGCTACTGCCTGGAGGAAGTTCCATGATCCGGACGCTGCGACTCAAGCTGATCAGCGCCGCCATGGCCTCCCTCTTCATCGTGCTGCTGGTGATCATGGCCGCCATCAGTCTGCTGAACTATCAAAACGTGGTGAAAAGCGCCGACAGCGTGCTGGCCCTGCTGGAGGAAAACGGCGGCGCCTTTCCGGACCTGTCCCATGAGGGGGGCGGCGGAGCGCCGGAGAAAGGGGGACCGGGGGCGGGGCCTCTGTTTTCTCCGGAGCTGCCCTATGAGTCCCGATATTTTTCCGTGGTACTGGACGGCGACGGGGATGTGGTCTCCGTCAACACCGGGAAAATTGCCGCGGTGGACACCTCCGCCGCCATTGAATATGCCCAGGCGGTGTGGAACAAGGGGAGGGAAAGCGGCTTTGCGGGGGTGTACCGATACACTTCCTATGCCGCCGAGGACGGGACCCACCTGATCTTCCTGGACTGCAGCCGGAACCTGGGCACGCTGCGCTCCTTTATCCTGATCGGCGTCAGCGTTTCCGGGGTGGGGCTGGTGCTGGTGTTTCTGCTGCTCCTGCTGTTGTCCGGGCATATTGTAAAACCCTTCTCCCGGAATTATGAGAAGCAGAAGCGCTTTATCACCGACGCGGGCCATGAGCTGAAAACCCCTCTGACCATCATTGACGCGGATGCGGAGATCCTGGAAATGGACCTGGGGGAGAACGAATGGCTGACGGATATCCGAGCCCAGATCAAGAGGCTCACCGATCTGACCAATGGGCTGGTGCTGCTGGCCAGGATGGATGAGGAGCAGCCTAAGCTCCAGATGATCGACTTTCCCGTTTCCGAGGTGGTGGAGGAGGCGGTCCAGCCCTTTTTTGCCCTGGCCAAGACCCGGGGCAAGCACCTGACCGCCGCCATTGCGCCCATGCTGTCCATGCGGGGCGATCAGGGGGCCATCTGCCGGCTGGTCACCATCCTGCTGGACAACGCCGTCAAATATTCCGACCCGGAGGGCCGGATCTCCCTGGGACTGGAGCGGCAGAAGAACAATCTTGTGCTGACGGTGTTCAATACGGCTCCCCAGGTGGAGCGGGAGAGCCTGGCGCATCTGTTTGACCGCTTCTACCGGGCCGACCAGTCCCGGAACTCCGGCACCGGGGGCTATGGGCTGGGCCTTTCCATTGCATCGGCCATTGTGTCGGCCCATAGGGGCAGAATCGGGGCCACCACAAAGGACGGAGTGTCGTTGCAGATTACCGTCACACTTCCCCTGGGATGAGGGGAACCCTTCCCCGAAGGCGGCGGCCCCACGGTTTAGTGGGGCCGCCGAAACATTGAAACGGGAATGTTCCGATAAATGAAAACCGCTTTTAAGTCCGGTTAAGGTGGGGCAGATATACTGGTATCCGCAAGGCCGGGGCAGGACCCCGGCCTTGGGATGAAAAAAGGAGATGCTGTGCCATGGCTTATCAGAGCACGTTTCAGCGCTATGAATTGAAGTACCTGCTGACCCGGCAGGAGAAGCAGCGGCTGCTGCAGATCATGGAGCCCCACATGGAGCTGGACCAGTACGGCCGCACCACCATCCGCAACCTTTATTTTGACACGGACCGGTTCCGGCTCATCCGGCGCTCCCTGGAGAAGCCCGCCTATAAGGAGAAGCTGCGCGTCCGCAGCTATCAGCCCGTGGGGCCGGAGGATCCGGTGTTTGTGGAACTGAAGAAAAAATACCGGGATGTGGTGTACAAGCGGCGGCTGGTGGTCCGGGAGCGGGAGGCCGCGGACAGCTTTTCCCGGGATCTGGCCCTGCCGGTCCACTCCCAGATCGGAGAGGAGATCGAGTATTTCCGCCGCTATTATGGTTCCCTGTGCCCTGTGGTCTTTCTGTCCTATGAGCGGGAGGCCTACTACGCCCTGGACGGCAGCGACTTCCGGGTGACCTTTGATGAAAATATCCTCTATCGGGATCGGGATCTGACCCTGGCCGGCGCCGTCTACGGCACGGGACTGCTGGAGGGGGGCCAGACGCTGATGGAGATCAAGACTTCCGGGGGCATTCCGCTCTGGATGAGCCATGAGCTGACCCGGCAGCGGATTTTTAAAACGTCATTTTCCAAATACGGGTCGGCCTACCTTCATATGCTGGCCCGGGACCAACAGAAAGGGGTCTGTTATGCTTGATGGTATTTTCAGAGGAATCTTCGATACGGAGCTGACCAGCGTCATCTCCGTGTCCCAGTTCCTGATCTGTGTGGGATGCGCCCTGGTGGTGGGAGTCATTCTGGCGGGGTGCTACATGTACCGCTGCCGGTATACCCGGGGCTTTGTGGCCACCCTGGCCCTGCTTCCGGCGGTGGTGTGCGTGGTGATCATGAT
>CABRZO010000147.1 GCA_902475455.1 uncultured Eubacteriales bacterium | reverse complement strand
TGCTTTTACCAATTGCATATCAAGGGACCGCTTCCCCCAGGGAAAACGGCGCCTTGATATGCAGTTGAATCCCGGTGTTGGGGCCAGACTCCGCCAAAGCATCGGAAAAAATGAATGGAGGGAGCTTTTGTGCGAAAATATATCATCAAACGAATTCTGCTATCAATTGTAATTCTCTTCTTTGTCATGCTCATCATCTACACGTTGATGCGCTGTCTGCCCACTTCCTATATTGAGCAAGTGGCCCGGGAGAAATCCATGCAGCCCGGCTCCAAGAGCTTTGAGGAGTGGATGGAGCAGCTCAACGCCATGTACGGCATGGACAAGGGTATTATTCCCGGCTTCTTCAGCTGGCTGGGCAAGGCGGCCCGGGGCCAGTTTGGCGACAGCTGGAAGTGGACCATGCCGGTCATTCAGAAGTTTAAGTCTTGCATTGGCATCTCCTTTGCCATGGGTGCCATTGCCCTGGTGCTGGAGCTGATTATCGCCATTCCTCTGGGCGTCATCGCCGCCACCAAGCAGTACAGCAAGACCGACTATACCGTCACTGTGCTGGCCCTGGCTGGCATCTCGCTGCCCACCTTCTTTTTCGCTTCCCTGCTGAAGTGGGTGTTCTGTGTCCAGCTGGGCTGGTTTGATCTGGGTGGCTTGGTGGGCCGGAGCTATCAGTTCCTGTCACCCACTGGAAAGATCCTGGATATGGCTTACCATCTGGTATTGCCCATCACCACCCTGGTGGTCATCAGCGTGGGCTCCCTGATGCGCTATACCCGTACCAACATGTTGGAAGTGCTGAACTCTGACTTTATCCGCACCGCCCGGGCCAAGGGCCTCAGCGAGCATAAGGTCATCTATCACCACGCCTTCCGTAACACCCTGATTCCCCTGGTGACCATCGTGGGCGGCTCTCTGCCCGGCCTGTTTTCCGGCGCATTGATCACCGAGACTTTGTACAGTATCAACGGTATCGGCTATGTCTCCTACCAATCCATGGTGGCGGGTGACATTCCCTTCTCCATGTTCTATCTGAGCTTTTTGGCCGTCCTGACTCTGGCGGGCAACCTGATCTCCGATATCCTGTATGCTGTGGTGGACCCCCGGGTCCGTATCGCTTAAGAGAGGAGGAACGTTGTCATGAGCGAAAAAAAGGATGAGCTGAAAAAGACTCCCGAGGGAGAAGAGCAGTATTCTCTGAACGATGACCGCCGTGTCAAGGTCCTCTCTCCCGGCGCCCTGGTCACCAAGCGGTTCTTCCGCAACCGGGTGGCCGTCACCGGCCTGATCATTCTGGCCTTCATGTTCCTGTTCTCCTTTTTGGGTGGCGTTGTCAGCCCCTATAAGCAGGACCAGATTTTCTACCGCAACGAGGAGCAGAACAAGCAGTACGCCGGCGTCACCGAGAACACTGAGTTCCGCTATACTGTAGCGGAGGATCAGAGCTTTGACTCGGTATGTCAGGCCCAGTTCCTGTTGGCCACCATCCAGGGGAACGAGACTTTCACCGCGAAGGATACTGAGTATTCCTATGTGGAAGAGGGCGAGGACTTCTACGGGATCTACACCGACGGGGGCAAGACCCTGGTGGCCTTTGCAGCCTATGATATTGTCAGCAACAGCAACGGCAACGAGACCCTGCCCTTCCAGCTTCAGTACAATATTCTGAAAGCAGTCACCAATAAGGCGTCCTCCTTCAGCTATGAGGGCACTGAATACACTGTGGACGAAGACGGCGTGGTATACTCCGGTGGCCAGGAGGTGGCCTACGCCAGCCGCTATGTGGTGCAGGCCATCATGTCTGACGTGGTGCTGAGCCGGGCCTTTAAGGAAGAACTGCTGGCGGTCATCGAGGAGGACGGCACCGAGTTCACCTTCACCGGTGAGGATGGCGTCACCGCCGAGTACACCCTGACCTACGACGCCTCCACTGACAGTTGGTCGGTGCTCCAGAGCGTGGAGACCCAGAAGTTTGACACCTACAGCGCCCCCTCCAAGGCCCACTGGCTGGGCACTGACCGCAACGGCATGGACATGCTGACCCGTCTGATGTACGGCGGCCGGGTGTCCCTGTATATCGGCTTCATCGTCGTGATCATGGCCACCGTGCTGGGCGTTATCCTGGGCGGTATCTCCGGCTACTTCGGCGGCTGGGTGGATAACCTGATCATGCGTATTGTGGATATTTTCTACTGCATCCCCTCTATGCCTATCATCATTATTCTGGGCGCAGCCATGGACGGAATGCGCATGGATTCCCAGATCCGTATGATTTGGCTGATGCTGATCCTGGGCTTCCTGGGTTGGCCCAGCATTGCCCGGCTGGTCCGCGGTCAGATCCTGTCTCTCCGGGAGCAGGAGTTCATGACCGCCACAGAGGCCTGCGGCATCCGGGTGTCCCGTCGGATCTTCCGGCACCTGATCCCTAACGTCATCCCCCAGCTCATCGTCACCTGCACCATGAGCCTGGGTTCCACCATCATTACCGAGGCCACCCTGTCCTTCCTGGGCCTGGGCGTCAAGTTCCCCTTCGCATCCTGGGGCAACATCATCAATGACGTCAACGATATCCACGTGCTGACCAACTACTGGTTCGTGTGGATTCCCGCCGGCGTCTGCCTGCTGCTGACCGTTCTGGCCTTCAACCTGGTGGGCGACGGTCTCCGGGATGCCTTCGACCCCAAGATGAAACGGTAAGGGAGGTAGAAGTATGGCTAAGAAAAAAGCAGAAGGCTATCTCTCCGGTAAGGAAGCCCGCCGTATCTCCAAGGAGAACCGGCGGATTACCGACGCGCTGGAGAAGAAGCGCAAGCGTAAAAATGTGCCGGAGTCCGAGTATCTGACCCAGATGCACGATCCCAACAACGCGGTGGAATTTGACGATCTGCACACCTACTTTTTCACCGATACCGGCACCGTCAAGAGCGTGGACGGCGTCAGCTTCGAGGTGCCCATCGGCAAGACCGTGGGCGTGGTGGGCGAGTCCGGCTGCGGCAAGAGTGTTACCAGCCTGTCCCTGATGCAGCTGGTGCAGCGGCCCCAGGGTCAGATCGTCTCCGGTGAGATTCGGCTCAACCTGGGGGACAAGGCCTATGAGATATCCAAGGTCCCCCAGCAGAAGATGCAGTCCATCCGGGGCAACTACGTCTCCATGATCTTTCAGGAGCCCATGACCAGCCTGAACCCGGTGTTCCGGATCGGCGACCAGGTGGATGAGGTCATTGCCCTCCACGACGGCGAAGGCAAGAGTAAGGAGGACATCAAGGCCCGCACCATCCAGCTGCTGGAGATGGTGGGCATCGCCAACAGCGAGGGCGTCTACAAGATGTTCCCCCACGAGCTCTCCGGCGGTATGCGCCAGCGTGTCATGATTGCTATGGCTCTGGCTTGCAACCCCAAGGTGATCATCGCCGACGAGCCCACCACCGCCCTGGACGTGACCATTCAGGCCCAGATTCTGGACCTGCTGCGGCACCTGAAGGACAAGATCAATTCCTCCATCATGCTGATCACCCACGACCTGGGCGTCATCGCCGAGATGGCGGACTATGTGGTGGTTATGTACGCCGGCCGCATCGTGGAGAAGGGCACCGCGGAGGAGATCTTTGAGCATCCCAGCCACCCCTACACCATCGGCCTGATGGCTTCCAAGCCTGTGGTTGGTAAGCAAGTGGACGAGCTCTATTCCATCCCCGGCAAGGTGCCCAACCCCATCAATATGCCCAACTACTGCTATTTCAAGGATCGCTGCGAGATGTGCGTGGAGGGCTGCGAGGGCGAGTACCCCTGCGAGATCAGCCTGTCCCCCACCCATAAGGTCAGCTGCTATCGCTACTATGACAAGAAAGAGGGAGGGGAAGCGTAATGTCCGACAACAAAGAGATGACCCAGGGCGTTCAGGAAGCCACCAAGGCGGCAAAGCCCGTGGAAACCGGCCATAGCTTCACTCCCGTGGAGTATGACCCCCAGTATATCCTGATGGTCAACGACCTGAAGAAGTATTTCCCCATCAAGGGCGGCATGGTTTCCCGGACTGTGGGCCAAGTCAAGGCCGTGGACGGCGTCACCTTCAACCTGAAGCGGGGCACCACCATGGGTCTGGTGGGCGAGTCCGGCTGCGGCAAGACCACCACCGGCCGTACCATCCTGCGGCTGTCCGGCGAAAAGACCGGCGGCCAGGTGCTCTTTAACGGTCAGGAGGTCTATGACCTGTCCAATAAGGAGATGCGGGCCCTGCGCACCAAGATGCAGATTATCTTCCAGGATCCCTTCTCCAGCCTGTCCCCCCGTATGCCCGTAGGCGAAATCATCGGCGAGGGTGTCCGGGAGCACAACCTGGTGTCCAAGGCCGAGTTCAACGACTATATCGATCAGATCATGGACGAGTGCGGCCTTCAGAGCTTCCACAAGGACCGCTATCCCCATGAGTTCTCCGGCGGCCAGCGGCAGCGTATCTGCATTGCCCGGGCCCTGGCCCTGAACCCGGAGTTCGTGGTCTGCGACGAGCCGGTGTCCGCTCTGGACGTGTCCATTCAGGCCCAGATCATCAACCTGCTGCGGAAGCTGCAGCAGGAGCGCAATCTGACCTATCTGTTCATCTCCCATGACCTCTCTGTGGTGGAGCACATCTCCGACACCGTGGGCGTCATGTATCTGGGCAACCTGGTGGAGTACGGCGCCACAACGGATATCTTCAAGCATCCGCTGCACCCCTACACCGAGGCCCTGTTCTCCGCTATTCCAATTCCCGACCCCAAGGCCAAGATGAACCGGATCGTGCTGGAGGGCACCATTCCCTCTCCGGCCAATCCCCCCTCTGGCTGCAAGTTCCACACCCGCTGCGCCCACTGCACCCAGCGCTGCAAGGAGGAGGCCCCCCGTCAGATCGAGGTGGAGCCCGGCCACTATGTGGTCTGCCATCTGTTTGACAAGTGATGGCAAAAAAGCGCAAAGAGTACCAGGACGATGACGGCCGCACCATTGCCGATATGAGCGGCGTCAGCCGTCCCAGTCTGATGGGCCATATGCCCAGTGGGTCCCGCACTCGGAAGCCTGTCGATGAGGCATTTTCCACAAGACCCGGTTTACCCCAGGAGGACATATCCCCCGGGGCCCGGCTGTGGTATATGCTGGGGGCCCTGAAGGCCGCCCTGCTGATTGCCCTGGCCTTTATCGTGGGGTTGGGCCTTCTGGTGCTGTTGATGCTCCTGATCTGGGGCACCTTTTAAAACAGATAAAAAGGCAGATGTCCAAATCAACTGGACATCTGCCTTTTGCTATTTGTCGTTGTCTTCCTCCAGCTTGTTGCCGCTGCCCCGGAGCCCCAGATCGTTGCCCAGAAATCCCCCCAGCTGAATGGCGTCCTTGCCGAACCGGCCCCGGATGGAACTCAAGGCATCCTCCAGCTTGCCCTGCCGGTCCCGACCCGCCTGATGGGGAGAAGGGAAGAGGGAGAGCTGCTCCGTGTCGTCCTCCAGAGGGGAGAGCTGCTTGGCGGTCAGGGACAGCAGCCGCACCGGCTTCTGAAAATCCCAGCTCTGAGCCGCCAGGGCCATGGCCGACTCCGTCAGCTCCTTGGCCAGAAACAGCGGGCGCTCCGGCGTCACCTGCCGGGAGATGGTGCGGAAATTGGGGTCCTTGATCTGAATTTGCAGGGTGTGGCAGCACACCTGCTGTCGCCGCATCCGCTCGGACACCGACTCCGCCAGGGCGGTGAACCCCAGCCTCAGCTCCCGCTCTCCCGTCAGATTGCGCCGGAAGGTAATGCTGTTGCCGATGCTCTTGACCTCCCGGGGCTCGTCATAGGGCCGCACCGGCTCCGTGTCCTCCCCGTTGGCGCAGCGCCAGGCGGACTCCCCCCGGGCCCCGAAGCTGCGGCGCAGCAGGTCCGGGTCCATGTGGGCCAGATCTCCAATGGTGTGAATCCCCAGCGCCTGGAGCTGTCCGGCAAACTTGCCCCCCACATAGAGCAAGTTCCCTACGGGCATGGGCCAGATCAGGGTGGGCATGGCTTCCCGGGGAAAGCAGGTGGTGGCGTCGGGCTTTTTGTAGTCGCTGCCCAGCTTGGCAAACACCTTGCAGAAGGACACCCCTACCGAAACGGTGATGCCCAGCTCCTCCCGGATCTGGGAGCGGATCTGGTCCGCCGCGGTTTTGGCGTCGCAGCCCAGCAGATGGAGGGAGCCGGTGAGGTCCAGATAGCTCTCGTCGATGCTGGCGGGCTCCACCAGGTCGGTGTAACGCAAAAAGATCTGATTCATGGCCCGGGAGATCCGGGTGTAGGTGTCCCGG
>CABRZO010000146.1 GCA_902475455.1 uncultured Eubacteriales bacterium | reverse complement strand
CCGGCGGCCGTCCCCTGTGCCGCAACTGCGGCGCCGACGGTGTCCCCGCCTGCGTCTCCTGCGGCTCCCCGGAGGCGGCGGCCAAGCAGGCCGCCCAGGCCAGCCAGCACGCCTGCCCCACCCCCTCCGCCTCCGCCGACCAGGCCGAGGTCCAGCAGGTGGTGGACATCGTCCGCCGGATCCTGTCCCAGGGCCAGCATTGAGGGCGGCGCATTTTTCAGGCTGTTCCGGTGTGGACGGGTGTTGCCGCCCCGCCGTGAAGCAAGCATATCCCTCGGAAGGGCTCGCTCCCTTTCAACAGGCCAAAAGAAAGTTGGTGATCCGTGATTGGCACTTGACGAAACGGCCATCCGCCACTTAGTATTAACAGAGCTGGCCCGTCAGGGCAGCAAATATGTGCCGGTGGGCATCTCCGCCCGGCATGTCCACCTCTCCCAGGGGGACATCGCCGCCCTCTTCGGCCCCGGCTATCAACTCACCCCCCTGAAGCCCCTGGTACAGCCCGGCCAGTACGCCGCCCGGGAACAGGTCACCCTGGTGGGACCCAAGGGGGAGCTGGGCAAGGTCCGGATTCTGGGCCCCGCCCGGGGCGCCACCCAGGTGGAGCTATCCTTTACCGACGCCATGAAACTGGGGATCCGGAACTGTCCCATCCGGATGTCCGGCGATCTGGCGGGCACCCCCGGCCTCAAGCTGGTGGGCCCCCAGGGTGAGATCAATATCACCCAGGGCGTCATCATCGCCCAGCGGCATCTGCACCTGAGCGCAGACCAGGCCAAAGCCTACGGCGTCCACGACAAACAGGTGGTCTCCGTCCGGGTCACCGGCCAGCGGCCCTGCCTGCTGGAGGGCGTGGTGTGCCGGGTGGGCTCCGGCCACGAGCTGGAACTTCATATTGACACCGATGAGGCCAACGGCTGCGCCCTGACAAACGGCGATCTGCTGGAGCTGGTCTTCCCAGGCCAGCCGGAAGCGCACCACTGCCAGGGCACCTGCCACAGCGGCGGCTGCACCTGCGGCGGCCACGGCCACGGCGCCGCCCCGGCGCCCCAGCCTGCTCCGGAACCGGAGCAGGAACCCCTGGATCTGGTCACCGAGCGGGACATCAACGACGCCTTCCGGGACAACCTGCCCCAGGTGCTGTGCCAGAAGAAGGCCCTTATCACCCCCGCCGCCGCAGACCGGGCGGCGGAAACCGGGATCAAAATCGTCCGGGTCTGAGCAAGGAGGAACGCCATGCAAATCGGAAGAGTGGTGGGCACTGTGGTCAGCACCAGCAAGTCCCAGAAATTGCAGGGACTGAAGATGCTGCTGGTCAAGCCCATCGACCTGGAAACCTTCGAGGAGAAGGGCAGCGTGGTGGTGGCCTTCGACGCCGTGGGCGCCGGTGAGGGAGAGGTCGTGATGATCGTCTCCGGCTCCTCCTCCCGCCAGACCGAGCTGACCGAAAACAAACCCTCTGACACCGCCATCATTGCCATCATCGACTACATCGATTTGGGTAACAAGCGTATTTTCAGCAAGGAAAAAGACAGCAAAAAGAAGGTGTAATGATCTATGCTTTCCAAGGAACAGATCGAACAGATCGTTCAAATGACCATCGCCCAGATGAACAACCAGCAGCCCACCAGCGCCCCCGCCGCCGCAGCGGCCGCCGGCAACGGCTGGATGTTTGACCGGGCCGAGGACTGCATCGAGGCCGCCATCGCCGCCCAGAAGAAGCTGGTGGCTATGACCATGGACCAGCGGGAAAAGCTGATCCGGGCCATGCGCCGGGCCTCCCGGGAGAACGCAGAAAAGCTGGCCCAGATGGCCCACGACGAAACCGGCTACGGCAAGGTCCCCGACAAGATCGCCAAGATCCTGCTGGTGGCCAACAAGACCCCGGGCACCGAGGACATCGTCCCCCGGGTGTTCACCGGCGACCACGGCATGACCCTGGTGGAGCAGGCCCCCTTTGGGGTCATCGGTTCCATCACCCCCTCCACCAACCCGCCGGGCACCGTCATCAACAACTCCATCAGCATGATTGCCGCCGGCAACGCGGTGGTATTCAACCCCCATCCCAGCGCCACCAAGTGCTCCCAGGAGACCATGCGAATTCTGAACGAGGCCATTGTGGCAGCCGGCGGCCCCATGGGCCTGATCTGCTGCCCCACCAAGCCCAACATGGACACCAGCGCGGTGATCATGAACCACCCCAAGATCAAGCTGCTCAGCGTCACCGGCGGTGAGGCGGTGGTGGGTATCGCCATGAAGACCGGCAAGAAGTGCATTGCCGCCGGTCCCGGCAACCCCCCGGTGATCGTGGACGAGACCGCCCTGATCCCCAAGGCCGCCAAGGACATCGTGGACGGCGCCAGCTTCGACAACAACGTGCTCTGCGTGGCGGAGAAGGAAGTGTTCTGCGTCAACTCCGTCTATGACCAGCTCATGAGTGAAATGCAGAAGCACGGGGCCTGGCTGGTGAAGGGGGAGGACATCGACAAGATCGTCCGCACTGTGCTCATCAATAAGGACGGCAAGTACGTCATCAACCGCAAGTTTGTGGGCCATGACGCCACCTACATCATGGACGCCTCCGGGGTCTCCTACTCCGGCGCCCCCCGGCTGGTCATCGCCGAGGTGCCCAAGGATCACCCCTTCGTGGTGGTGGAAATGCTGATGCCGGTGCTGGGCTGCGTCCGCTGCGACAACGTGGACCAGGCCATCGAACGGGCTGTGGAGGCCGAGCACGGCTGCTGGCACTCCGCCCTGATGCACTCCACCAACTACCTGAACATGAGCCGGGCCGCCAAGGCGCTCAACACCACCATCTTTGTGAAGAACGGCCCCTCCACCGCCGGCGTGGGCTTCAATGGCGAGGGTTACGCCACCCTGACCATTGCCACCCCCACCGGTGAGGGTCTGACCTCCGCCCGCAGCTTTACCCGGGCCCGCCGCTGCGTGCTGGAGGACGGCTTCCGCATCATCTGACGGCTATGGGACTGATCGAACAGATTCAGAACGCCGGTGTCGTGGGCGCGGGCGGCGCCGGATTCCCCACCGACCGAAAACTCAACTGCAAGGCCGAGATTTTCATCGTCAACGGCATTGAGTGCGAACCCCTGCTGCGGACCGATCGCCGGGTCATGGAGCTCCACGCTCCGGAGATCGTCCGGACGGTCCGGGCCATCCGGGACCACCTGGGGGCCAAGCGGGCGGTCATCGCCCTGAAAAAGCACTACGAGCAGGCCGTGGCTGCCCTCACCGCCGCGGTGAAGGGCACCAAGGTGGAGCTCTACCTCTCGGATTCCTTCTATCCCGCCGGGGATGAGCAGAACCTGGTGTACTGCATCACCGGCAAGACCGTCCCCACCGGCGGCATCCCCCTGGACGTGGGATGCGTGGTCAGCAACGTCAGCACGGTGCTGAACATCGCCCAGGCCCTGGAGGGCCAGCCCGTGGTGGACAAGATGGTCACCGTGGGGGGCGCGGTAGCCCACCCGGTCACCGTGACCTGTCCCATCGGCACTCCCCTCTCCCAGCTGCTGGAGGCGGCGGGGGGCGCTCTGGGCGACTGCACCTTCATTGTGGGCGGTCCCCTGATGGGCAAGGTCACCGACGATCTCAGCCAGCCGGTGACCAAGACCACCGGCGGACTGCTGGCCATCCCCAAGGGCCACCCCATTCTGGCCAAGAAGGCCACCTCTCCCCGGGATGCGGTCATCGCCCGGGCCGCCTGCAGCCAGTGCAGCATGTGCACTCAGCTGTGTCCCCGCAACGCCATGGGCCTGAATGTTCAGCCCCACAAGGCCATGCGGGCCCTGGCCTCCGGCAACGATCTGCTGCTGGGAGATGTGAACGGTATCTTCTCCTGCTGCGACTGCGGCGTGTGTACCTACTTCGCCTGCAACTTCGGACTGAAACCCAGCCAGGCCATGCAGCAGGCCAAGGCCAAGCTTCAGCAGGCCGGCGTCAAGCCCGTCAAGGAGGTCAAATACGCCCCCGACAGCGGCATCGACAACAAGCGCCTGCCCACCGGGCGGCTGCTGTACCGGCTGGATCTGAAGCAATTTGACGTGGACGCCCCCATGGGGGACACCCTCAGCTGTGACTGTGTGCAGATTCCCCTGAAGATGCACATCGGTGGTCCCGACGCCCCGGTGGTGTCCGTGGGCCAGAGTGTCACCCGGGGCCAGCTCATCGCCGAGCCCCAGGGCATGGGCGCTAAGATCCATGCCTCCATCGACGGCACCGTCACCCAGGTGACCGGCGAATTCATTGAGATAAGGAAGTGAAGCTATGGGTGCCATCGGAATGAATGAGATCATGAGCATCCCCACCGGCATCCTGGCTTGCGATGCCATGCTGAAGGCCGCCGAGGTGGAGCTGGTCAGCGCGGGCTGTGTCTGCGCCGGCAAGTACTACATCGTGGTCTCCGGCGAGGTGGCCGCCGTCCGCTCCGCCGTGGAGGCGGGGCGGGAAGTGGCCGAGAGCCTGCTCATTGACAGCCTGGTGATCCCCAATGTGGACCCCCAGGTGGCCCCCGCCATCTCCGCCTGCACCATGGTGGACCGGCTGAACGCCCTGGGCATCATGGAGACCTACTCCCTGTGTGCCGCCGTCCACGCCGCCGACGCCGCCGCCAAGGCCGCCGACGTGGATCTGCTGGAGGTGCGTCTGGGTCGGGGCCTGGGCGGCAAATCCTTCATCCTGCTCACCGGCGAAGTCGCCGCTGTCCAGTCCTCCATCAAGGCCGCCGAGGCCCTGGAGGAAACCCAAGGCCTGATGGCCAAAAGCGCTGTAATCCCCTCGCCCCACCCTGACATGCTCAAGGCGATTGGATAAATTAACTACCCCCAACCAAACAAATCCAAACAAATTCATTTATGGAGGTTTTTATCATGAAAGAAGCTTTAGGTATGGTTGAGACCCGCGGTCTGATCGGCTCCATCGAGGCTGCCGATGCTATGGTCAAGGCTGCCAACGTCCGTCTGATCGGCAAGGTCCAGATCGGTTCCGGTCTGGTCACCGTCATGGTCCGGGGCGACGTGGGCGCCGTCAAGGCCGCCGTCGACGCCGGCGCCGCCGCTGCCAAGCGGGTGGGCGAGCTCTATGGCGTTCATGTCATCCCCCGTCCCCATTCCGACGTGGAGTTCATCCTGCCCCATCTGGACCGGGACGACGAGGAATAATCTATGTACGCCGGCGTAGTGACCGGATCGGTGGTGGCCACGGTGAAGGATCCCGGCCTGGAGGGCGTGCCCCTGCTGGTGGTCCGTAAAATCGAAAACGGAAAAGAAACCGGCCTCATCGTGGCGGCAGACCAGACCCGTCAGGCCGGCCTGGGGGATTACGTCTATCTGATCGGCTCCAAGGAGGCCTCCCGGGTCTTCCGGGGGCTCCGGATCCCCACGGATGCCTCCATTGTGGGCTTCATCGATACCTATAACGAAGAGCTGTAACCCAAGTCTGACCGAAAGGAGCGTGAAATCGAATGCGGCTTGCGAAAGTGGTGGGCAACGTGGTCTCCACCATCAAGGACGACGGCTATAACGGCTATAAGCTGATGCTGGTGGAATACTTTGAGCCCGACGGCACCCCCTCCGGGTCCCGCATGATCGCCTTCGACTGCGCTGACGCCGGTATCGGCGACATCGTGCTGGTGAACATCGACGGCGGCGCCGGCAACATGCTCCTGGACGACGATTATGCCATTGTGGATCTGGTGATCTGCGGCATTGTGGACAGCTACTCCGCCTACGGGGAAGAGACCATCATCCACGGCGGCGGCTGATCCCCGAATTGCAACAAAACAACCCCGGAGTTCCTTTTTTGGAACTCCGGGGTGTTTTTTTGTACAAAACCGGGGCTGTTGCGTAAACGCAACAGCCCCAATTTGATTGTGGTTTACTTGCCGGCGATGGACAGGCTGTCCACCAGCACGCTGGGGGAGCCGAAGGCGGTGATGTCGCCGGGGTTGGGCACCTCCAGGTTGTCGGCCAGGGCCACCACCTTTTGCAGCAGCTCAAAGAAGTTGCCCGCCACGGTGAAGGCCTTCACCGGCCTGGTCTTTTTGCCGTTTTCAATCAGGAATCCGGCGCTCTGGAGGGAGAAATCGCCGCTGACCACGTTGGCTCCGGCATGGAGTCCCCCCAGGGAGTCGATATACACCCCGTTGCCCGCCTGTTCCAGCAGTGCTGCCTCGTCCCGGTCTCCGGGGGCCAGGTAGAAGGCGAAGGGGGCCACGTCCACCGGGGCGTCATAGCCGGCCTTGGAGGCGTTGCCGGTGGTCTCCTTCCCCGCGGCGGCGGCGG
>CABRZO010000145.1 GCA_902475455.1 uncultured Eubacteriales bacterium | reverse complement strand
TCGGAAATGACACTTCTCATGCAGGACAGGGCGACTTTTGCGCAAGCAATCGAGCCCTGACCTGCATGCATCTCTTTTGTCGGAAAAGGCCTGCGGCCTTTTTCGACAAGCTCACCGGGCTTCCCCTGGAGGGGAAGCCCGGTGTTCTGTTGCGTGTTATTTCTTGGGGATGATGGCGTAGGTGCCGATGGCGGTGCAGGCCACCTTGCCGCTGGCGGGGATGATGGCCTCGCAATAGGCGGTGGCATTGCGCTTGCCCAGGGAGGTCACCCGGGCCTTGATGTACACATACTCCTCCATGGGTACCGGCCGCAGGTAGTTGGCGGTCATGGAGATGGTGGGCGGGATGGTCTGCCGGGAGAAGCAGTACACTGCCATGCTCATCACCAGATCCATCATGGTGTTGATCATGCCCCCGTGGAGGGTGCCCAGGCCGTTCACCTGCCAATCCTGGAGCGGGAACTTCAGGGTCAGCTCCTGAGCGTCGTCATCGCAGCTCTCCAGCTCCGCCTTGAGCCGTCCGTTCAGGGTGGCGGCCATCTTGCCGTTGATAAAGGCCAGCTCCTCCTGGAGCCACTCCTGGGTGGTCACGTTCTTTTCATCCATTTTCGTTCCCCTCTTTCGCTGAGATACCATGATTTTACCACATAGCATCCGAATTGGCAATGACTCAGCGTTTAACTCCCTCTCTAAAATGGCCATGCAAAATCCGAGTCAGGGCCACGAAGAGGATGAGCACGTTGGCCCCCATGGCCACATAGATCACATAGTTGACTCCGGCCATGCCGTAGGCCCGAATCAGCGGCAGCGACAGGGCCGCCGCCAGCACCCCCGCCACAAAGTTGGCTACCAGAATCACTTTCAGCTTTCGGGTAATGGTGATGAGGGCCCCCAGGAAGTAGGCGCAGGCAATCAGGGCGGTGGTGCCCAACACCGGCACCAGCAGGCCGGCGTACTCCACCACCGTCTGGTCGAACAACAGCCCCAAGCCCCAGCGCCCCAGCAGCTCCGCCAAAACAAACACCACTGCAAAGGCACCTGCCAGCAGCGCCCAGATCTTTTTATACAGCGAATAATACGCCTTCTTATCCCCCTGGACATAATGGCGGGTGAAGATGGTGATCATCGGCGTGTAGAGCCACATCGCTCCGGACTGGACAATGGTGGCGGGGGTGGCAATGGAGGAATAGATGCCCATAATGTAGCTGCCCCAGATCCCCTCCAGAATGCTGCGGGGTACGGACACCACTGCGGTGGTCAGAAAGGAATTGCACATCAGAGGTACACACTCCCAGAGCAGATGCCGGGAGACCGCCAGGGAAAAGGACAGGCGGAAACCGGTGAGCTTTTTCCCCACCGGGAAATCAAACAACAACACCACCGCAAAGGAGGTCAGGGCGATGCCCGTCACCGCCAGCAGAAGGTTCTGGGTCAGATAAAGGATCACAGAGAATCCCACCAGCAGCAGGGTACCCCGGAGCAGGAAGGAAATAAAATTGTAGTCCATCCGCTCCGCTTTCTGCTCCATGGCCTGGAAGGTATCCACCAGCGACTCCGCCACTCGGAAGAGCATGTAGACCAGGATGCAGGCCACCTCATACCCGGTGTAGCCCCCGTTGAGTCCCACCACGGCGCAACAGAGGGCGGTGGAGAGGGTACAGGTCAGCAGCCGGGTGGAGACATATTGGCCCGGGGTATATTTCCCGTTGTAGTCAGACACCTGAAAATCCCGGATTCCAAAGCTGGCCAGGGTATAAAACAGATTGGTAATAGACATGCACAGGGACAGGATCCCCGCGCTTTCATAGGAGCCCAGCCGAACCACCAGCACAGTAATCAGCCACTGACAGCCCAAGTAATACAGGGAGCCCACCGAGTTGAACAGGGTGTTTTGTCCCACGGAGAGTTTCTTTTCCATAGATCGCTTCACTTTCTCAATTGTCGCCCTTGGATGAAATTCTGTACCGGCCCCAAGCCGGTCAAATTGTATGTTATTGTATCACAATTGCCCCAAAAAGGCCACAGGCTTTTGCCGCTCCCCGGGAATGGGCAGGCCTGTTTTCACGCAGGAAGCCAAATCCCCTCGGTTCCAGCCCTTCCATAGGCAGTACCGAAGCTGTTTTTTGCCTTGCTGGCAGGAAAGAAGGCCTAAAAACAGGAAAAGCGGACACTCACCGATGGTGAGTGTCCGCTTTGTTTTGGGGACTTGTCCTGTTTGGGCTGCTCAGGCCTGCTCAAACTGGTCCTTGCCCACGCCGCAGAGGGGGCAGGCAAAGTCATCGGGCAGATCTTCCCACTTGGTGCCGGGGGCGATGCCGTTGTCGGGATCGCCCAGGGCCTCGTCGTACTCGTAGCCGCAGATGGCGCAAACGTACTTCATATCTTACACCGTTCCTTTCCAAAGTCCGTGGAGGTTGCAGTAAGCATAGGCGGCCACGACCTTATCACCGGGGCAGAGCTCAAACTCAGCCTGGGGCTTCTGGCCGGGCTGCAGCTGCTTGCGCTGGTTGCCCTGCTCGGTCTCCAGGGCAATCCACTCGATGAAGTGCTCCTCCACCATGGGATGCTCCGCGGTGCTGACAGTCACGGTGACGTGGCTGCCCTCCACCTGGATGACGGGCACATGCTTCTCCACCGCGGCGTCGGTGGTGTTGGGCACCAGCTCCCGCATTTTCTGACCACAGCACATCACAGGCACGCCCTTGCTCTTGACAAAAGCGATGATGTTGCCGCAGTGATCGCAGATATAGAACTTCATATGATAGCTCCTTTCACTTCGTAGTATGGATCTAACCATCTAATAGAATACACCTTATTTTTCCCCCGTCAATTCTCTTTTTTACAATAGGGGGAAAAAAACGGCGTCCGGGCGTATTGGCCCGGGCGCCGCAGGAGTTTTGCACACAATTGCCGGGGAATTTTGCCCCGCAGCACCAAATCACTTCATCAGGGCGTACTTTCTGGCATACTCGTTGTAACACTCCACATAGTGGGGATCCTCTGTCCGGATGCCCCCCAGATACTCGTGCAGATCCAGGCTGGAGTGGGCCATCTCAATGACACAGCCGGCAATGTTGGAGCAGTGGTCGCTGACCCGCTCCATGCTGGTCAGCAGATCGGACCAGACAAAGCCGTCCTCAATGGAACACTCACCCTTCTGTAGCCGCAGCACATGCCGGGAACGCAGCTGGTTGCGCAGCACGTCGATGACCTGCTCCAGGGGCTCCACCTTGCCGGCGGCCTCCAGATCGTCCTCCAGGAAACTCTTCAAGGTAAGATCCAGGCACTCCTCCACAGCCCCGGTGATGAGCTGCAGCTCCCGCTCCGCCTCCCGGGAGAAGCGGATGCCCTTTTCCTTGATCTCCTCCGCGGACTCCAGAATGTTGACCGCATGGTCGGAGATCCGCTCGAAATCGCCGATTACATGGAGCAGCTTGGCAGACTCGTTGCTGTCCTGATCGCTCATGGCATGGGTACTCAGCTTGACCAGATAGGTGCCCAGACTGTCCTCAAAGTGGTCAGTCTCCTCCTCTTTGGCCCGCACGTCGGCAGCCTGGTCCGGATCATAGTCCTGCAGCATGTGAATGGCGGTCTTCAGCGCCACGGTGGCGTCGGTGGCCATCTCGCCGGTGACCACACGGCAGCGCTCAATGGCGATGGAGGGGGTGGCCATCAGCCGCTCATCCAGCTCGGTCTCCTGCTCCACAGTTTTGGAATCGGGAATAATCCGGCAGGACAGTTTCTCCAGCAGACCGG
Organism: uncultured Eubacteriales bacterium; assembly: GCA_902475455.1. Taxonomy (GTDB): domain Bacteria; phylum Bacillota; class Clostridia; order Oscillospirales; family Oscillospiraceae; genus UMGS1766. The sequence continues at coordinate 2,551 of CABRZO010000145.1, read as the reverse complement.
AAGCCGGCAGCAGCAGACCGGTGCACAGCACATTGAACACGGTGTGGACCACGGCGATCCCGAACTGATCCGCCGGCAAATTGACAAAGGCAAGATCAAACACCGCATTGATGATGCAGAATACCGACAGCCAGACCACTGTGCCAATGATATTGAAGCACAGGTGGACAATGGCGGCCCGACGGGCATTTTTGTTGGCGCCCACGGAGGAAATCAGGGCAGTGACACAGGTGCCGATATTCTGACCCATGATGATGGGGATGGCAGAACCAAAGGTAACCTGCCCCGTGGAGGCCAAAGCCTGCAGGATACCCACGGAGGCGGAGGAAGACTGGATGATGCCGGTGAGCAAGGCGCCGGCCAGCACACCCAGAATGGGGTTGGAGAACATGACCAGAATATTCTGGAACTCCGGCACATCCCGCAATCCGGACACGGCGGAAGACATGGTATCCATGCCGAACATCAGGGTGGCAAAGCCCAGCAGGATCATGCCGGTGTCCTTCTTTTTGCTGGACTTGCTGCCCATGTAGAGCACAATACCGATGAGGGCCAGGATCGGGGTGAAGGAAGTGGGCTTCAACAGCTGGACAAACAGGTTATCACCCTGAATACCAGACAGGCTCAAAATCCAGGCCGTTACCGTGGTACCCACGTTGGCGCCCATGATGACGTTGATGGCCTGCTTCAGGGTCATCAGCCCAGAGTTAACAAAGCCCACCACCATAACGGTGGTGGCGGAAGAGGACTGAATCACCGCGGTCACGCCCAGGCCGGTCAAAAAGCCCGCCATTTTACCGGTGGTCAGCTTACCCAGCAGGGCCTTCAGGCCACTGCCCGCCCGCTTTTCCAGGGAGGCCCCCATGATATTCATACCAAACAGGAACAGACATAATCCGCCAAGCAACGTCAGCACATCAAAAATATCCATAGTATCGTCCTTTTCTCCTCATAGACCGGGAAGGAATGGCGCTGGAATTAACGTTCTCTTTTCTAAATTCTTCCCTTATTTTACTTTTTTATCTCTACGGTCAGGATAAGGGGACTATTTTAAATCTGAAACCAATGTTGTGTTAAATCTCTGTAAAATTCCGTTTTTACACGGTCTCTGCCGGCGGCGGCGACCCACAGACAGGGGGCTATGCTCCGCAGAGCACAAAAAGGCCCCGGCCAGCTGTCGCTGGCCGGGGCCTGTGTACAGCGGGCAATGGTGGGATCACTCCCCCATCATCACCCCGTCTTTGGAACGCTTGCCCAGGATGGAGTACTCCACCCACTCGGCGATGTTGGTGGCGTGGTCGCCGATGCGCTCCAGATACTTGGCCACCATCAACAGATCCAGATAGTACTCTCCCCGGGTGTTGTCCTCGGAGATGCTGGCAATCAGGTCTTTCTTGATCCGCTCAAACCAGCGGTCCACCACGGCATCGTAGGAGATGACATCCCGGGCCATGACTAGGTCCTTTTTGACAAAGGAGTCGATGCTCTCGTTGACCATCTTGACGGTCTCCTTGGCCATCTCCCGCAGATCGGAGGAGCACTTGTCCTCGCCCCCGGCGGTAAATCGGGACATCTCGGCGATATCGGAGGCCTGGTCCCCGATCCGTTCCAGGTCGGAGATCATTTTCAGGGCGGCGGAAATCTCCCGCAGGTCGGTGGCCACCGGCTGCTGCTGCAGCAGCAGCTTGAGGCACAGGGACTCGATGTCCCGTTCTTTTTTGTCGATGCCGGAATCCACCTCGTAGACCCGGTCGGCCAACTCCGTCTGGCCCTGGGTCACCGCCTGGATGGCCATGCTGACGGCGGTCTCACACATGGAGCCCATCTCCGTCATCTCCCGGTGCAGCGTCTGCAGCTGCTCGTTGTACGCATTTCTCATTAACCAAACCTCCCGGAGATATAATCTTCCGTCTTCTTGTTCTTGGGCATGCTGAAAATCTGCTCCGTATCGCCGAACTCAATGAGCTCGCCCAGCAGGAAAAAGGCGGTCATGTCGGAGATACGAACGGCCTGCTGCATATTGTGGGTCACCATGATGACGGTATACTCCTTCTTCAGCTCCCCGATCAGGTCCTCGATCTTGGAGGTGGAGATGGGGTCCAGGGCGCTGGTGGACTCGTCCAGCAGCAGAATGTCGGGCTGGACCGCCAGGGCCCGGGCAATGCACAGCCGCTGCTGCTGGCCGCCGGACATGCCCAGGGCACTGGTCTTCAGGCGGTCTTTCACCTCGTCCCAAATGGCAGCGTCCCGCAGGGCCTTTTCCACGATGCCGTCCAGCTCGCTCTTGGAGCGGATGCCGTGGGTCCGGGGGCCGTAGGCCACATTGTCATAGATGCTCATGGGGAAGGGATTGGCCTTCTGGAACACCATGCCGATCTGCTTGCGCAGCCAGGTCACGTCGGTGGAGGCGCCGTAAATATCGGTGCCGTTGTAGCTGACCAGGCCCTCGATGCGGATGCCCTCCACCAGATCGTTCATCCGGTTCAGGGTCTTCAGGAAGGTGGATTTGCCGCAGCCGGAGGGGCCGATCAGTGCGGTGACCTGATGGTCC
>CABRZO010000144.1 GCA_902475455.1 uncultured Eubacteriales bacterium | reverse complement strand
GAGCAGATCCGATCCAATATGCAAATCCTCAAGGAGTATGGCGTCCGCATTATTCTGGATGACTTCGGAGAAGGGTTTACCTCCTTTGCAGATCTCCAGCAGTACCCGGTGGACGGGATCAAGCTGGACAAGGGACTGGTGGACAACATTCTGACCGACAACGGAATTGCCATTCTGCGGGCCATGGTTCAGGTGGGGCATGATCTGGGAATCACCATTCTGGCGGAGGGAGTGGAGGACGATGCCCAGGTGCAGGCCTTGCGTCAGATCCACTGTGATGTGATCCAGGGGTATCAGTTCTATTTGCCCATGCCCCGACATGAGGCGGAAGACAAGATCCTGGAACAGTTTTCCGGCGGCAGCGGGGAGACTTGAGCGCGAGCGGCGTATAAAAAGAATATGAAAAAACAGTTCAGCCCGGGCGTCCCGATGGGATGTCCGGGCTAAACGCGTTTAAACGGGTAGGAAGTTAATTTGGGCTTGTATTATGTATACTTGTGCAATGAAAAAGAAACGAAGATTATTGAAGTTGAAAGAGTTTGAACAAAATGTGAAAAAATATTGGTTTTTATGTTAAATTAGCACTCTCCTCTTGACAGTGCTAAAAATGGGGCTATAATATAGTTAAACCTTAAGAGAAGGGCCCATGGAAAGCCGGAGGCCCCGATGAAAAGGCCACAGTAGACAACCGGGTCCTTCCCGGTTGGGGTAACTTAACTCGCCACCACGTTGGATGCTCCACCGCAGCTACGAGTTGCAAGATTTGAATAGGAGGAATGAATTATGTTACCCAGTATCTTTCATGAGAGTTTGTTTGATGATATGTTCAATGGCTTCGGTATGATGCCCGATATTGACCGGGCCCTCTACGGCAAGCACGCCAGAAACCTGATGAAGACCGATGTGCGGGAGACCCAGGATTCCTATCTGGTGGACATCGACCTGCCCGGCTTCAAGAAGGATGAGGTCAAGGTGGAACTGAAGGGCGGCTATCTGACGGTTCAGGCCGCCAAGGGCCTTGACCGGGACCGGAAGGATGAGCAGGGCCGCTACATCCGCCAGGAGCGCTATGCCGGCCAGATGAGCCGCAGCTTCTACGTGGGTGAGCAGGTCCGTCCTGAGGATCTGAAGGCCAAGTTTGAGGATGGTATCCTGCAGATCACCGTGCCCAAGGAGGCCCCCAGAGCCATCCCTGAGAGCAGCTATATTGCAATCGAATAATCAGACAAAGCTGCCCCAACGGCAGTATTCTCACCGGCGCAGCCCGCTATGAATCAAGCGGGCTGCGCTTTTTTGCTTTCGATTTATGAAGTGTCTCGGGCGATTAGTTGCCATTTACCCAGAAGCATAGTATAATAAAAAGAATTTTTAGGAGGTGACAGCGGTGGAAGCCCGGTTGACTGAATTGAATTTCAATGAGATCCTGATGTACCTGGGCCACCGAGGCCAGGACATCCCCCCGGAGATGGAGAGCCAGATCCGCCGCTGTATGGACCTGGTGACGGAGGCCGCCCAGCCCCGGCTGGTCTACCGCCGGCTGAAGCTGGAGAACGGGGAAATCCCGGGGCTGCCCCTGGAGGGGGAGGATATGCGCCGGCTATTATCCGATTGTCAGGAGGCGGTGCTGATGGCGGTGACCCTGGGGCCTCGGGTAGAACAGCTGCTGATGCGAAGCGAGGTCACCGACATGGCGGATGCGGTCATCATGGACGCCTGCGCCAGCACGGCGGTGGAAAATGTCTGCGACCACTTTGAGTTTGATCTGCGGGACCAGCTCAAAGGGGAGGGGCGCTACCTCTCAGACCGGTTCAGCCCGGGCTATGGGGATTTGCCTCTGAACACTCAGCCCAGGCTTTGTGCGGCACTGGACACCGTCCGGCGCATCGGGCTCACCGTGAGTCCCAATTACATCATGGTGCCCCGGAAGTCGGTGACCGCCATTTTAGGCATTTCCGACCGGCCCCAGCCCCTGCGGAAGCGGGGCTGTGAGGTGTGCAGCATGTTCCGAACCTGTCCCTATCGAAAGGAGGGTATCAGCTGTCATGGCTGAACTGACCATATTAGACGGTGCCATGGGCACCATGCTCCAGGCCGCGGGCCTGGGTTTGGGGGAGCGCCCCGAGATCTTCGGGATGGAGCACCCGGAGATCGTGGAAAAAATCCAGCGCGCCTATGTGGAGGCGGGCAGTAAAGTCATCTACGCCAACACCTTTGGGGCCAACGCCCATAAACTGGTGGGCACCGGCCACACCGTGGAGGAGGTCATCGCCGCCAATGTCGCCGCCGCCCGTCGGGCTGCCGGGGATCAGGCCAAAGTGGCCCTGGACGTGGGCCCCATCGGGGAGCTTCTGGAGCCGCTGGGCACCCTGTCCTTTGAGGAGGCCTATCAGATTTACGGCCAGATGGTCCGGGCGGGCGAGGCTGCCGGGGTGGACCTGGTGGTCTTTGAGACCATGACCGACCTGGGGGAGGTCCGGGCCGCAGTGTTGGCCGCCCGGGAGCAAATGAAACAGAAACTGCCCGTTTGGGTCACCATGAGTTTTGAGCGCTCCGGCCGCACCTTTACCGGCACCACCGTGGCCAGCATGGCCTGCACACTGGATGGGCTGGGGGTGTCTGCCATGGGCATCAACTGCTCCCTGGGCCCGGCGGAGATTCTGCCCCTGATCCAGGAGATGCGCTCCTGGACCAGCAAGCCCATCATCGTCAAACCCAACGCGGGACTGCCCGACCCGGCCACCGGGGCCTATGATATGGATGCGGAAGAATTTGCCCAGCAGATGAAGGCCTTCACCGAATTGGGGGTGTCCATCCTGGGGGGCTGCTGCGGCACCACCCCGGAGTTTATCCGGGCACTGGCCCAGCTGCCCCCGGCGGGGGAGGATCAGCGCCCGTCTCTGCGGCAGGGCGTGTGCTCCGCTGGCCATATGACGGAGTTTGCCGGGGTCCGGGTCATCGGTGAGCGCATCAACCCCACCGGCAAGAAGCGCTTCCAGCAGGCCCTGCGGGAGCGGGATTTCAACTATATCATGGAGCGGGCCATCGAGCAGGCGGAGGCCGGCGCCGATATTCTGGACATCAACGTGGGTCTGCCTGGACTGGATGAGCCGGAGCTCATGGACCAGGTGGTCCGGGCGGTCCAGAGCGTGGTGGACCTGCCCCTGCAGATCGACTCCTCGGACCCGGCGGCCATTGAGGCGGGACTTCGGGCCTGCCACGGCAAGGCCATCGTCAACTCGGTGAATGCCGAGCCGGAGACCATGCATCGGATTCTGCCCTTGGTGCGCAAGTATGGCGCCGCCGTGGTGGGGCTCACCATGGACAAAGAGGGCATCCCCCAGACCGCCGAAGAGCGCATCGAGCTGGCCCGGCGCATCGTCCAGACTGCCCTGAGCTACGGCATCCCCAAGCGGGATGTGTTCATCGACTGCCTCACCCTCACCGTCTCCGCCCAGCAGGACCAGGCCCAGGAAACCCTGAAGGCGGTGCGGATGGTCCACGAGTGGATGGGACTTCACTGCGTGCTGGGGGTCAGCAATATTTCCTTCGGTCTGCCCGCCCGGAGTCATGTCACCGTCAGTTTCCTGACCCAGGCCATGGCCTGCGGCCTGGATCTGCCCATCGTCAACCCCAACCAGCGGGAGATCATGGACGCAGTGGCGGCCTTCCGGGCCATCTCCGGAGAGGACCGGGACTGCGGGGCCTATATTGATCGGTTTGCCCAGCGGACGGAAGCGCCGGCCACGCCCACGGCCCCGGCGGAGATGACCATTGAGAACGCCGTCTTGAAGGGCCTCAAGCAGGAGACCGCCCAGCTGACGGAGCACCTGCTGGAGACCATGACCGAGATGGAGGTCATCAACCAGAAACTGATCCCCGCCCTGGATGTGGTGGGGGAGCAGTATGAAAAGCAGATCATCTTCCTGCCCCAGCTCATCAACGCCGCCAACGCCGCCTGCGCCGGCTTTGACCTGATCAAGCAGCGCATCGCCGGCCGAGGTGGCCAGAGCGTGTCCAAGGGCAAGATCCTGCTGGCCACTGTGGAAGGGGATATCCACGACATCGGCAAGAACATCGTCCGGGTGGTGCTGGAGAACTACGGCTACCAGGTGCTGGATTTGGGCCGGGATGTGCCGGTGCAGAAGGTGGTGGAGGCCGCCATCCAAGAGGACATCCATCTGGTGGGTCTCTCAGCCCTGATGACCACCACCGTGGACTCCATGCGCCGGACCATCGCCGCCCTGCGGGAAGCCGGCCACCCCTGTAAAATCATGGTGGGGGGCGCGGTGCTGACGCCGGAATATGCCGAGGAGATCGGCGCGGACTTTTACGCCAAGGATGCCAAGGCCTCGGCGGACATTGCCAAGGAGGTGCTGGGATCATGAACATCCGACAGCGTATTGCTCAGGGCCCTCTGCTCTTTGACGGGGGTATGGGCACCTACTTTTCGCAGAAAAACCACTGCCCCGGCAGCGGCTGCGAGCTGGCCAATCTGAGCCAGCCCAACCTGATCACGGAAATTCATCGGGAATATCTGGAGGCCGGCGCCCAGGCCATCAAGACCAACACCTTTGCCCTGAACCGTCCCGCCCTCCAGGGAGATGAGGAGCTGGCGGAGCGGGCCGTCCGGGCGGGCTGGCAGCTGGCCACGGAGGCCGCCGCGCCCTATGGTGCCTATGTCTTTGCGGACATCGGACCCATCGCCTGCCAGTCACTGGAGAAACTCCGGGAGGAATACCGCTGGGTGGCGGACCGGTTCCTGGCCCTGGGGGCGAAACACTTCCTGTTCGAGACCAACGCCTCTGCCGCCGGTTTATCAGAGGCGGCGGAGTACATCCGCTCCCGGGACCCGGAGGCCTATATCATCGTCACCTTCGCGGTGCAGCCCGACGGCTTCTCCCGGGAGGGCTGCTTCGCCTCAGAGCTGCTGGCGGAGCTGAAGCAGTGCAAAGCGGTGGATGCGGTGGGCTTCAACTGCGTCTGCGGGGCCCGGCACATGCTGGAGCTGGTCCGGGGTCTGGATCACAGCGGCCTGACCCTGGCCCTGATGCCCAATGCCGGCTATCCCATTGTGGTGAACAACCGCACCTTCTACGACGGCGACCCGGCCTATTTCGCCGCCCAGATTGCTGAGATGGCAGGGGAGGGAGCTGCCATTCTGGGGGGCTGCTGTGGCACCACCCCGGCTCATATTGCCCAGTGTGCCAAGGCCCTTTCGGAGGGGAAAAGCAGCCAGGCCCAGCCCGTGGAGCCTACCAAGCCGGAGCCGGACAAAGCCCGGCTGCCCCGGAGCCCCTTCTGGGACAAGCTCCAGCGGGGGGAGCGGGTCTTTGCGGTGGAGCTGGACCCGCCCGCCGACGCCACCCTGGACCGGTTTATGGCGGGAGCGGAGGAGCTCCAGCGGGCTGGGGTGGACATTCTGACCATTGCCGATTGTCCTATCGCCCGGGCCCGGATGGACTCCAGTCTGCTGGCCTGCAAGGTGCGCCGGGAGCTGGGGCTGGACGCCCTGCCCCATATGACCTGCCGGGACCGGAACCTCAACGCCACTAAGGCCCTGCTGCTGGGACTGTGCGCCGAAGGGATCCGCAACGTGCTGCTGGTCACCGGAGATCCGGTGCCCACAGCGGAGCGAGACGAGGTGAAGAGTGTCTATCAGTTCAACTCCCGTAAGCTGGCCGCCTTTGTCTCCACCCTGGGAGAGCAGGCGCTGCCGGAGCCTTTCCACATGTTCGGGGCGCTGAATGTGAACGCCGTGAATTTTGATGTCCAGCTGAATCTGGCCCGTGAGAAGCTGGAAAAGGGCATGACAGGCTTTTTGACCCAGCCTGTCCTTACCTCGGAAGGCTTTGAAAATCTGAAACGGGCCCGTACAGAGCTCCCGGGGGCTTATTTGTTGGGCGGCATCATCCCGGTGGTCAGCGCCCGCAACGCCCGGTTTATGGACAGTGAGATCAACGGTATCAATGTGGATCCCCAGATCACCCAGCTCTATGAGGGCAAAGACCGGGCGGAGGGGGAGGAACTGGCCATCCGCATCTCCGGGGAGATCGCCCGGCGTATCAGCCCCTATGTGGACGGGTTCTATCTGATGACCCCATTCCAGCGCACCGGCCTCATCTGCCGGATCATGGATGAAATCCGAAAGGTTGCACAGTAACCGCAAAAAGCCGCCGCGTTTACAAAACACGGCGGCTTTTTGCGGTGGAAAAACAATAGATTTAGATCGTTTCACAGAATTCCGTCCTCTGCAGAGGACGGAACAAAATCGAATTTCGTCATTTCCGGGGACATGCGCCTCGGAAATGACTCTTCTCATGCAGGACAGGG
>CABRZO010000143.1 GCA_902475455.1 uncultured Eubacteriales bacterium | reverse complement strand
CACCATGTTGCAGCCGCCCCGCTTGCTTTTGCCCGGCTTTCTTCGGGCCTTGACGCAGTCCGGGGGCCGCCAGAAACTGGCGGCCCCCGGTGTCATGTAATGATTGTGTCGGTCCGCTGGGGTTCAAGGAATTACTTGCCTCGGTTTTTTCTTCTATTCCAGAGCAGGATGGCCAGCAGTCCGCCGCAGGCTACCACCAGGGAGACCACGCCCACCGCCACCAGGCTGCTGTCCCCGGTCTTGGGGGAGCTGTCGGTATTACTGGTGTCGTTGGTGTCGGTATGGTTGGCGGTGGCCTTGCCCTCAACGGTAAAGGTGGTGGTAGCGGTGCCGCTGTCGGAGACGATGCTCAGGCTGTGGCCGCCCAGGCTCAGGGTCTCCAGATAGGCCGGCTTCAGGGTGACCACCGTGCTGCCCTCCTTCACCTCATAGTTGGCCTCGGCCAGGTCTTTGCCGTCCACCTGGACCTTCTGGAATCCGCCAAAGGGGGCGTCGGAGGTGACGGCAAGGCCGTCCTTGCCGCCCCGGGTCCAGGTCTGCTCCGCTCCGGCAATGATCTTCGGGAGCTTGGAAATCACGGTGTCCGCCAGGGCCACCTCCTGGGTGCACTCCTGGTTGCTGAAATACTTGCCGCAGTCGGGGCAGTACCAATACCCGGTGTTGCCCACCGCCTCGGTGGTGGGGGACTGGGGCTCCACCCGGGCCGGGGTATGGCCGGGAGCGGGGATCAGGGTATCCGCCAGGGTAATTTCCTCAGCACAGGCCTCGTCGCTGAAATACCTGCCGCAGACGGAGCAGCGCCAGTAGGCGGTGTTGCCGTCCACCGTGCAGGTGGCCTCCCGGGCCTCGGTCTGGATGAGCTGATGGCCGGGGGCGGGGATCACGGCATCCGCCTGGGCAATCTCCTGGGTGCAGGCCTCATCGCTGAAATACTTGTCGCAGACGGAGCAGTGCCAGTAGGCGATGTTGCCGTCCACCGTGCAGGTGGCCTCCCGGGCCTCGGTCTTGGTGAGCTGATGGCCGGCGGGGTCCACCTCCACTGCCAGACTGTCGGTGTACACATGATCCTGATCCAGCACCAGGGTGGCGGTATAGGTGGTGGTGCCCATGTCGGTGCAGGTGGCCGGAGTGGTCACCTGAGACTGGATGGAGTCGGGCTGATCGGCGGAGTTCAGGGTGAGGGTATGGCTGTCATCCACCCCACAGGTCAGGGTGACGGAGCAGCTGCTGCCGTCCGGGGCCCAGGTAAACACCGGGGTGCCCCACTGGTGGCTGCACACATCCAGTCGGCCGGTGACCGGGGCGCCCTGGTTGTCCACAAAGTAGGTGTGGCCCTGCTGGGTGGTCAGCGTGCACTGAGGATAGGCCTCATACCCATCTCCCAGGGTAATGGCCTGGGAACCGTCGGACATGACCCCCTCGAAGGGCTTGCCGCCGCCGGTGCTGTTGGCCACAATGTAGGCGTCCAGCGTAAGGCCGCCCTTCCTAGCGTTGCAAATGGTGGCTATGGTGGGATCATCGGCATCGGAGGTGGCAATCACCTTGGTATCCGCTCCGGTGATGGTGAGCGGCCCGTTTGTGCCCAAAATGGCACTATTGATTTCCGAATGTGCCGTCACATCGCCCCCGGTGATGGTCACGCCGCTATATCCCAGCAGTGCGGTGTCAACGGAGTCAATGTGAATCGAGCCATCTTCAATCTTCAGCACACCGTAGGCGCTGATGCCCATGCCGTCATCGCCCTCAATCACGGTATTGGCGCCCTTAATGATAACATCGCCCTCAGAGTACAAGGTATATCCATATGGTTCTGGATTTCCATCCTCGTCGGTCTGATCCTTACCGGAGCAATAGGTAATCAGATGAATATTATCTGCCAGAAGTTCTCCTTCTCCGCATAACACCGCCGAATCACCGTCAGCTATAATATCCAGGGTGCTGTTGGTAAGATAAACAGAGCTGTCGATAAACTCTTCCGTGCTGCTATTAAAGTTCTGGGCAAAAATGCCCACTCCGCCGGCAACAATGGTCACATCGGAGTTGTTAATGGAAATATCGCCGTTTTCGGAGTAAATCCCGTGCCGGCTGGAGGACAGATCCAGCGTCAGGCCGTCAACATCCACATTTCCGCTGGCAATCAAGCAGGGATAGCCAGAGGCATCCGCCGTCAGGGTGCCGCTGCCGGAGAGAATCAAATCTCCGCCATAGGCATAAATATTGTTGGCCTCCGTAGCATACATGGTCAAGCTTGCGTCGCTTTCAATTTGCAGATTCAGTGTGCCGTTGCACCCAATTCCCATCTCGTACGTTGCTGTCGGCTCAATCCGGTTCGTTCCTTTGACAATCACCGTCAGGGAATTATAAATCTGAAGTCCCTCTGTAAGATCGACATTTTCCAAGGTAAGCGTTCCGTCGGTGGAATTCAGGGTAATGGTGCCCTCACCATAGCTGTTGACGCCCTCGCTCAAAAGCTGATTCCCTACATAGACGGAAACACCGGCAGCCATTGCCGTCCCCGGCAGCAGCGCCCCCAGCAGCAGGCAACACAGCAGCGCCCCGAAGAACCCCTTGATGGTTCTGGTTTTCATAGTCTTTCCCTCCTATGGAGCCAATGGGCCCCCCGGATTTTGTTTTATGTCATATTCTACAATCAAGCAGATACTTCTCCATATAAAATTGTACTATATGCTCACCCATTCGTCAACGCTTTTTCCCTCGAACCAAGGGGGCGGGGCAAAAAAACAGCGCCCCGGGCCGTTTTCTGGCCCGGGGCGCGTTCTGACTGTGTGGACTTGTGGCGGGATTACCGCTTGGCGGGGCCCTTGGGGGCCTCGGGGGCGGTGGTGTCCGCCGGCTTCACCGCCTGCAGCACCCCCTCGGCCAGGCCCGCCAGGCCCTGGATCTCGCTGGGGATGATGATCTTGGTGGCCTTGCCGTCGGCGGCGGCGGCAAAGGCCTCCAGGCTCTTGAGCTGGATGACTTCGTGGCTGGGGGCGGCGGCGGTCAGCAGCCGCAGGCCCTCGGCCTCGGCCTCCTTCACCTTCAGGATGGCGGCGGCCTGAGCCTCGGCCTCCATGATCTTGGCCTCCTTGGCAGCCTGGGCCCGGAGGATCACCGACTGGCGCTCGCCCTCGGCCACCAGAATCTTGCTCTGCTTCTGGCCCTCAGCCTGGAGCAGGGTCTCCCGGCGCTCCCGCTCCGCCTTCATCTGGCGCTCCATGGCGTCCTGGATCTCTCTGGGCGGGATGATGTTCTTCAGCTCCACCCGGTTGACCCGGATGCCCCAGGGGTCGGTGGCCTCGTCCAGGATGGCCCGCATCTTGGTGTTGATGACATCCCGGCTGGTCAGGGACTGGTCCAGCTCCAGCTCGCCGATGATGTTACGCAGGGTGGTGGCGGTCAGGTTCTCAATGGCGGGCATGGGATGCTCCACGCCGTAGGTGTACAGCTTGGGGTCGGTGATCTCAAAGAAGACCACGGTGTCGATCTGCATGGTGACGTTGTCCTTGGTGATGACGGGCTGGGGGGCGAAGTCCACCACCTGCTCCTTCAGGGAGACCACCTTGGCCACCCGCTCAATGAAGGGGATTTTAAAGTGGATGCCCACGCCCCAGACGGCGTGGAAGGCGCCCAGCCGCTCGATGACATAGGCCCGGCTCTGGCGTACGATGACCACGTTTTTGATCAGGATCACCAGCAAAAACAGGACGATCACTGCGATGACGATTCCGGTAATGACAGGTTGCATATACGACTCTCCTTTCTATGGCGGCTTCTTGCGGGAAGGCCGCCGATTCCCCGCAGGGGGAACTTAGACGGTTGGTTCAAACGTGTACCTGGGTTCAGTCGGCCCGGACGATGAGCTTGACGCCCTCAATCCGCAGCACGGTGACCCGGGTGCCAGCCTCGATGGGGGTGTTGTCCTCCCCCCGGGCGGTCCAGATCTGGCCGGCGATGGAGGCCTGGCCGGTCCCCGCCAGATTGTCGATGGTCTGGGTCACGATGGCCTCCTGACCCACCAGCCGGTCGGCGTTGGTGCGCTGGGTTCTGGGATTGATATAGCGCTTCACCAGGGGCCGCACCAGGGCAAAGGTGACGCAGCTCACCACCAGGAACACCACCAGCTGTACCCAGAAATTGTCTGTAAAGCGGGACACAATCAGCGCCGCCAGAGAGCCCAGGGCGAACCAGATGGACACCAGGGCGCCCACAGTCACCGCCTCCACAATGGCAAACACAATCATGGCTGCCAGCCAGACAGTGGTGAACAGAGGAATTGCATTCATACTCCCACCTCCTTATGGGGAAATTTTATCAGGTTTTCGGGTTGAAGTCTATTGGTAATTGCACTTTGGACGGAAATTCGGTATACTGTTGCCGCGGAAAAACGACACAAGGATTTAGGACGGTTTTAGATATGGAAAAGCTGAAATTGATGATACCCTGCCTGATGGGGCTGGAAAAAATCGTATCCGACGAGCTGAAGCGGCTGGGCATGGAGCAGGTAAAGGCGGACAACGGCCACGTCACCTGCCTGGGCACCCTGGCGGACATTCCCCGGCTCAACCTGTGGCTGCGCTGCGGGGCCCGGGTGCTGCTGGTGCTGGGGCAATTTTCCGCCCGCAGCTTTGAGGAGCTCTTCCAGGGGGTCAAGGCCATCGACTGGGAGGACTGGATCGCCCAGGACGGTGAGTTCCCGGTGAAGGGTTACTCCATCTCCTCCCAGCTCCACAGCGTCCCCGCCTGCCAGTCCATCGTGAAGAAGGCGGTGTCCCAGCATCTCTCGGAGCAGTACGGCCTTTCCTGGCTGCCGGAGACCGGCTACCGGACCCAGATCCAGTTCTCCATTCTGAAGGATCAGGTCACCATCTGCCTGGACACCTCCGGGGAGGGCCTCTACAAGCGGGGCTACCGGGCGGTGGGGGTGGCTGCCCCCCTGCGGGAGACCCTGGCGGCGGCCCTGGTGATCCTGTCCCGATACAAGGGGCTGGACCCCTTCCGAGACCCCTTCTGCGGCAGCGGCACCATCCCCATTGAGGCCGCCCTCATCGCCAAGAACCGGGCGCCCGGCCTCAACCGCTCCTTCGCCGCCCAGAAGTGGGACATCATCCCGGCCAAATACTGGATGGACGCTGTGGAGGAGGCCATGGACAAGGAGTTCCACGGCTCCTACGACATCTGGGGGGGCGATTTGGACCCCCAGGCGGTGGAGATCGCCCGCTCCAACGCCGTCAAGGCGGAGGTGGAGGATGTGGTGCGCTTTGAGGTGGCCGACGCCCTCCAGTTCCGGGCGGAGGGACAATACGGCCGGCTGGTCACCAACCCGCCCTACGGGGAGCGGCTGCTGGAGAAGCAGGCGGCCGGGGCCCTCTACCGGCAGTTCGGCAAGGTCATCCAGAAGATGCCCCCGGACTGGCGGGTCAGCATCCTGTCCAGCCATACGGAGTTTGAGGAGTGCCTGGGCTTGAAAGCCGTCAAAAAGCGCAAGCTGTACAACGGTATGTTGAAGTGTGATCTATTTATGTACGGAAAAGTGTAAAATTACTCTTTTACGGGGCCGCGCCGGAGGGCGCGGCTCTTTTTTGCGCGCCTGTCATTCCAAACGCCCTTCTGTCATCCTGAGGGCAGCGAAGGATCTTCCCCACAAAAGGAGGAAAGATGGCAGAACGGATTCTTCGTCGCTCCGCTCCTCAGAATGACAGTCTCCAGGGCAGGGACTTGTCCCCGCCGCCAATCAGACCTATTGGCAAAGGATGCTTCGCCGCCCAAAGGCGCCCCCATGACAATGGGGCGGACCGTCCTGGGAATCAGGGCTCATTGGGGCCAGAGCACCTCCCGGAGCTTATCCAGGAAAGCCTCCTCCCCGAAGGTGTTCACCTTCCAGAACAGGGCCTGACTGCCGCCGGCGGTGATGGCGCTGAGCTGCACCCGCCCTCCGTCCGCCTGGAACAGGGTGACGGTCATACTGAGCCGGTTGCCTCCCGCCCAGCTGTACCGCTCAAAAACCCGAACGGCGCACCGGGCGTTGGGGGTGCGGAAGTCGCTCTGGGCCTCCAGACTGGCGGAGACACTGCCGCCCAAAATCCCCCGCTCTATGGTGTCCAGGGCCAGGTCAAAGCCCCAGTCCAGGGTGGTTTCCAATTTTGCCACGGGTCTCTCCTCCTCTCAAATCTGTCCCGGATGTTCCGGGAACCGGTGGCATTTGTTTCTGATTTCGTTATATCAGGCCGGGAATCCCCCGTCAATAGATGGGGCTCCGATTTTAACCAAGTTTAATCTTCCCGGCCCGGAGGGGGCCAAAAAAGTCCGGGGCCGCCCATGGCAGGGCGGCCCCGG
>CABRZO010000142.1 GCA_902475455.1 uncultured Eubacteriales bacterium | reverse complement strand
GGTCTCACGGCTGATCTTCAGGGGGACCTGATGGGCCTCGGCGTAGTCGATCTCCTCATCCCGGGAGACGATGTCCCACTCCCGCCAGGGGGCGATGATCTTCATGCCCGGGGCAAAGCGCTTGATGGCCAGCTCAAACCGGACCTGGTCGTTGCCCTTGCCGGTGCAGCCGTGGCAGATGGCGTCGGCGCCCTCCTCCAGGGCGATCTCCACCAGCTTCTTGGCGATGATGGGCCGGGCGAAGGCGGTGCCCAGCAGATAGGTCTCATACTTGGCGTCAGCCATGACGGAGGGGATGATCACCTCGTCCACCATCTCGTCGGTGAGGTCCGCCACGATGAGCTTGCTGGCACCGGTTTTCAGGGCCTTTTCCTCCAGGCCGTCCAGCTCGGTGCCCTGGCCCACGTCGCCGGAGACGGCGATGATCTCGGGATCGTCATAGTTCTCCTTCAGCCAGGGGATGATGATGGAAGTGTCCAGGCCGCCGGAATAGGCCAGCACCACTTTTTTGATCTTCTTGTCAGCCATGATAGGTTCCTCCTATGTTCAGGGCCCGCCGTCGGGGGAGGGCCTCGATTCAGTGTAGCGTTATCTTAGCACAATGGGGGATGGGATACAATGGTCAAATTGCATAAATATTCGTATTATCCCGGCTATATTTGAATATCTATGAATAAATATTCACTATATTCTAAGAATATTCATAAATATATGAATAAAAGCAGAGACGACCGGGGGTCGCTCTGCTTTTAGACGTTGTTTTGCGAATTACTGCTGAGCGGGAGCGCCCACGGGGCAGGCACCGGCGCAGGAGCCGCAATCGATGCAGGCATCGGCATCGATCTGATACTGGGTGTCACCAGCAGAGATGGCGCCGACGGGGCAAGCGCTCTCGCAAGCGCCGCACATGATGCAGGAATCGGAAATCTGATAGGCCATGGTTTGCACCTCCAATGCATAATATCCCCGGCAAAGCCGGGTGTTTCCACAAGCGCATTATAACACGGTGGGGAGAAAAAGCAAGCCTTTTCCACGGATAACCGCTTCCAAAATTGGACAAACTGGGGCAAAGGAGGGGGATGTTCCATGAAGAAAAAAACGCCGGAACCCAAGCCCCGATTTCCCCGGATCCGGGAGGAGTTTGCCGGGGAGCTGACCCCGGGGATCTGGCCGGGACCCATCACCCGGGGCCACGGGGGACGGTTTGCCGCAGGGAAGCAGAAGCGGCAGCCGGAGGTGGAGGACACCGGCATCTGGACCCCGGAGGACTAAGCTTGTCGCAAAAGGCCAGGGGCCTTTTGCGACAAAAGAGATGCATGCAGGCCAGGGCTCGATTGCTTGAGCAAAAGTCGCCCTGCCCTGCATGAGAAGAGTCATTTCCGAGGCGCATGTCCTCGGAAATGACAGAACTGCATTTTATTCCGTCCTCTTCGGAGGACGGAATTCTGTGAAACTGCCGAAACTGAAGACTTTTTGACAGACTGATCGGGGCCGTGTTCTGTCAGAACACGGCCCCGCACTCTATATTATAAATATGATTATTTGCCGGCAATGATGTCGGCGATGAGCTCCCGCTCGTCCATATGGTGCTTGACGCCCTTGATCTCCTGGTAGTCCTCGTGGCCCTTGCCCGCCAGGATGATGACGTCGCCCTCCTGGCCCTGCTCCATGCAGTAGCGGATGGCCTCTTTCCGGTCCGGGATGGTGACGTAGGCCCCGTCGGCCTTCCGGACTCCCACCAGAATGTCGTTGATGATGTCCATGGGCTCTTCGTTCCGGGGGTTGTCGCTGGTGACCACCGTCAGGTCTGCCAGCCGGGAGCTGACCTCACCCATCTCATACCGCCGGGCTTTGGCCCGGTTGCCGCCGCAGCCGAAGAGGCAGATGATGCGTTTGGGGCCGTACTTGCGGATGTTCACCAGCAGGGCCTCCAGGCTCATGGCGTTGTGGGCGTAGTCGATCATCAGGGTGTAGTCGCCCGGGGTGGGGACGATCTCCAGCCGGCCCTTGACCCGGATGTTGTCCAGGGCCGCCAGAATGTCCTCGCGCTTTACGCCCAAATGGCGGCACAGGGCGATGGCGGCCAGGGAGTTATAGACGGTGAAGTCGCCGGGAATGTCTACCCGCACCGGGTAGTGCTCCAGCCCGTTCAGGTTGTACTCCACCCCCAGGTAGCCGGGCCGCTGGATCCGGTGGATGTCGGTGGCGTAGAGGTCGGCGTTCTCGTGGAGGCCGAAGGTCTCCAGCTGGCAGGTGTGGCCCGCCATGACCTCGGTGAGATAGTCGGCGTCGGCGTTGGCCAGACCCACCCGGCAGCGCTGGAACAGCAGCCCCTTGCAGCGGATATAGTCCGCCATGTCCGGGTGCTCCGCCTCGCCGATGTGGTCCTCCTCCAGATTGGTGAAGATGCCGTAGTCAAAGGTAAAGCCGCTGACCCGGTCCAGCTTCAGAGCCTGGGAGGAGACCTCCATCACCACATAGCGGATGCCCGCGTCCACCATCCGCCGGAAATATTCCTGCACCAGGAAGGACTCCGGGGTGGTGTTGACGGCGGGAATATGCTCGTCGCCGATGATGGCCTCGATGGTGCCGATGAGGCCGGTTTTCAGCCCCGCGTGCTCCATGATCTGCCGCATCATATAGGTGGTGGTGGTCTTGCCCTTGGTGCCGGTGATGCCGATGGTGGTCAGTTCCTCGGCGGGGTGGCCGAACCAGGCCGCCGCCAGCTCCGCCAGGGCCAGCCGGCTGTTGGACACCTTCAGAATGGTGACGTTGGAGGGCACCTCCACGTCCCGTTCCACCACCACAGCAGCGGCCCCCTTGGCCACCACGTCGGGGATATACTTGTGGCCGTCGGTGACGGCTCCCACCATGCATACAAAGACGCAGCCGGGCTCCACCTTCCGGGAGTCGTAGGTGACAGAGGTAATGTCCTTCTCCAGGGTGCCCTGCATGAGGATATAGCTCATCCGGGCCACCAGATCCATCAGTCGTTTCATAGGGTGATCTCTCCTTCAAATACGGTGGTGGCGGGGCCGGTCATATAGATGTGGCCGTCGTCCCCGATCTCAATCATCAGGTCGCCCCCCCGCAGGTGGACCAGCACGCTGCTTCCGGTGCGCCGGTTCAGGTAGGTGGCGGCCACGCTGGCGCAGGCCCCGGTGCCGCAGGCCAGGGTCTCGCCGCTGCCCCGCTCCCAGACCCGCATGTTGATCTCGTGGTCGTTGAGGATCTGGACAAATTCGGTGTTGACCCGGTCCGGGAACATGGAGTGGTGCTCAAACTGGGGCCCCAGCTCCTCCAGGGGCAGATTCATGCTGTCCACCCAGACCACCGCATGGGGATTGCCCATGCTGACGCAGGTCATGGTCCAGTCCCGGCCCGCCACGTTGACAGACCGGCCCACCACAAAATCGCCAAGGCCCACCACCGGGATGGCCTCGGAATTGCAGTTGGGCAGCCCCATGTCCACCTTTACCAGGGACACCTTGCCCTCCTCCACCGTGAGATCCAGGGTCTTGATGCCCGCCTTGGTCTCCACGGTGATGCGGGTTTTGTCGGTGAGGCCCTTGTCATAGACATATTTGGCCACGCAGCGGATGCCGTTGCCGCACATGGCTCCCTCGCTGCCGTCGGCGTTGTACATGGCCATCCGGAAGTCCGCCGTCTCCGAGGGGCAGATCAGGATGAGGCCGTCGCCGCCCACCCCGAAGTGGCGGTCGCTGACCGCCTGGGCTGCGGCGGAGGGATTCTTCAGCATGGCCTTGGTGCAGTCCACATAGACGTAGTCGTTGCCGCACCCGTGCATTTTCGTGAATTTCATGGGCTCATTCCCCTTTTTATCGCATACTACCTTTATTATAGCGGATTATTTTGCAAAGTATATTCTAAGGTCTGCCGAAAACCATGCAAAAAGTGCTCTCTTGATTGCGGCAACCGGGCTGGGGCCCTATAATGAGCAAAACGGAACAAAACAAGGAAGAAGGGCTGTACATGGCAAAAAGGAAAAACCGGAATACCCGGGGCAAAATCGTCACCGCCGCCTGGGATCTGTTCTACCGCCAGGGCTATGAAAACACCACGGTGGAGGAGATTATTGAGGCTTCCGCCACCTCTAGAGGCTCTTTTTATCACTATTTTGACGGAAAGGACGCCCTGTTGTCCTCTCTGTCCTACCTGTTTGACGACAAGTACGAGCAGCTGATGGAGACCCTGGACACCGACCAGAACGCCTTTGATATTCTAATGTATTTGAACCGGGAGCTCTTCGCCATGATCGAGGGCACCGTGTCGGTGGAGCTGCTGGCCCAGATGTACGCCACCCAGCTTACCACCAAGGGAGAAAAACACCTGCTGGACCGGGACCGGCTCTATTATCGGATCTTGCGGCAGATCGCCCGCCAGGGCCAGGAGCGGGGAGAGCTGCGCCGGGAGCTGCCCACCGGGGAGATTGTCAAGACCTACGCCCTCTGCGAGCGGGGGCTGCTCTACGACTGGTGTATCTGCGGCGGGGACTACTCCCTCCGGGATTACGGGGCCAAGATGATGCCCCTGTTCCTGGAGCATATCCGGGTGTGACAGATAAAAATTTCACGCCGTTATTTGATATAATGTATAGATTAAACTAATTGAAAATAAAAGGAAAAGTCCGTGCAGAATCAAAAACTGTACGGACTTTGTTCTGTATTGCGTTCTTTCATTTGTCCTGCTATAGTAGTGGAATCTTGAGAGAAAGAGCGTGAACCTATGACCTATTCCACTGTCTGTATTATCATTGCCATCGTGGCCTACCTGGCCGTGATGCTCTATCTGGGCTTCCGCTGCGCCAAGGCCAGCCACTCCGCCGGAGAGTTTTACCTGGGCGGCCGGCAGCTGGGCCCCTATGTCACCGCCATGAGCGCCGAGGCCAGCGACATGTCCTCCTGGCTGCTGCTGGGCATTCCGGGACTGGCCTACATCTCCGGCATCTGCGACGCCTTCTGGACCGCCGTGGGCCTGGCCATCGGCACCTATCTGAACTGGCTTATCGTGGCCAAGCGGCTGCGGCATTACAGCGAGGTGAGCCGCAACAGCGTCACCGTCCCCGACTTCTTTGAAAACCGGTTCCGGGACGGCAGCCATCTGCTGATGGGCATTTCCGCCGTGGTCATCGTCATCTTCTTCGTCCCCTACACCGCCTCGGGCTTCGCCGCCTGCGGCAAGCTGTTCTCCAGCCTCTTCGGGGTCAACTACATGGCGGCTATGATCGTTTCCGCCGTGGTCATCGTGGCCTACACCGCCATGGGCGGCTTCCTGGCGGCCTCGGTCACCGACTTTGTCCAGTCCATCGTCATGACCGCCGCCCTGATCTTCATTCTGGTCTTCGGCATCAGCCTCAGCGGCGGCATCGGGGAGGTCCAGCAGGCGGCCTTCAGCCTGCCCGGCTACATCTCCCTGACCCACACCTATGACGCCGCCACCGGCACTTCCGCCTCCTACGGCGGGGTGCTGAACACCATCTCCACCCTGGCCTGGGGCCTGGGTTACTTCGGCATGCCCCACATCCTGCTGCGGTTCATGGGCATCCAGGACCCCAAGAAGCTCAAGGTGAGCCGCCGGGTGGGTTCCGTCTGGGTCACCATCGCCATGGGCATCGCCATCTTCATCGGCGTGCTGGGCATGGCCATGGTCCGCAGCGGCGCCATCGCCGCCGTGGACGACTCCGAGCGCATCCTGATCGCCATGGCCACCAAGCTGTCCACCTTCGGCATTGTGCCTGCACTGCTGGCCGGCGTGGTGATGGCGGGCATCCTGGCCTGCACCATGTCCACCTGCGACAGCCAGCTGCTGGCCGCCTCCTCCTCGGTGTCCGAGAACATCCTGAAGGGCGTGTTTGGTCTGAAGATCAGTGACAAGACCGGCATGCGCTTCGCCCGGCTCACCCTGCTGGTGATTTCCGTCATCGGTGTCATTCTGGCCCGGGATCCGGACTCCTCGGTGTTCCAGATCGTCTCCTTCGCCTGGGCCGGCTTCGGCGGCGCCTTCGGCGCCGTGGTGCTGTGCGCCCTGTTCTGGCGCCGGGCCAACCGCTGGGGCGCCCTGGCCGGTATGCTGGGCGGCGGCGCCATGGTGTTCATCTGGAAGTTCGCCGTCCGTCCTCTGGGGGGCGCCTGGAACATCTATGAGCTGCTGCCCGCCTTCCTGGTGAGCCTGATTCTGGTGGTGGTGGTCAGCCTGCTTACCCCCGCCCCCTCCAAGGAGATCACCGACGAGTTTGACAAGGTCAAGGCCATCCGGGATTGAGTTTGTCGAAAAAGGCCATAGGCCTTTTCCGACAAAGGGGATGCATGCAGGCCAGGGCTCGATTGCTTGCGCAAA
>CABRZO010000141.1 GCA_902475455.1 uncultured Eubacteriales bacterium | reverse complement strand
CAAACCGGAGGTCACCGACCTGCTGCCCCTGGGGGACCACACGGAGGAAGAACTGCTCTGTGTGGCCGCCTCGCTGGAGTCCCTCTCGGAGCACCCCCTGGCCCAAGCCATTGTGGCTCGGGCCAAAGAGCGAAACATCCCCCTCTGCCCGGTGGAGGCGTTCCAGGCGGTGCCCGGCCAGGGAATCCAGGGCACCATCCAGGGCAGCTGCTTCCGGGCGGGAAACGCCCGGTTTATGGGGTTAAATGACAACGATGATCAGGCCAACGCCCTGGCGGAGGCGGGCAAAACGCCGTTATTCTTCTCCTGCGATGGTCAGCTCATGGGCACCATCGCCGTGGCGGATCCCCCCAAGCCCGACAGTCTGGAGGCCATCCAGGCCATGCGGGCACTGGGGCTGGAGGTGGTGCTGCTCACCGGAGACAACCGCCGCACCGCCCAGGCGGTGGGCTGTCAGATGGGCGGCATTCAGGTCATCGCCGAGGTGCTGCCCCAGGACAAGGAGCGGCACATTGCCGACCTCCAGGCCCAGGGCAAAAAGGTGGCCATGGTGGGGGACGGCATCAACGACGCCCCGGCCCTGGCCCGGGCCCAGGTGGGCATCGCCATCGGCGCAGGCACCGACGTGGCCCTGGAGAGCGCCGACGTGGTGCTGATGCGCTCCTCGCTGATGGACGCGGTGGGAGCCTACGAGCTGTCCAAGGCCACTCTGCGCAACATCAAGGAGAACCTGTTCTGGGCGCTGTTTTACAACTCCATCGGCATTCCCCTGGCCGCCGGGGTGTTCTTCCCCATTCTGGGCTGGCAGCTGAACCCCATCTTCGGGGCCGCCGCCATGAGCCTGTCCTCGGTCTGCGTGGTGTCCAACGCCCTGCGGCTGAGATTTTTCAAACCCAAACACCGGGACGCCGCCGTGGCGGCCCGGCCTCAGATGGAATCAGACAATACGAAAAAAGGAGACGAGGAAACCATGACAAAGACATTACAGGTAGAAGGTATGATGTGCCAGCACTGCCAGGCCCGGGTGGAAAAGGCCCTGGCCGCCGTCAAGGGAGTCAAGAGCGTCCAGGTCAATCTGGAGGCGAAGACCGCTCAGGTGGAGTGCGGCCTGCTGGTGAGCGACAAGGCCCTGACCAAGGCGGTCACAGACGCGGGGTATGAGGTGACTGGAATTCAATGAGAGCGGATAAAACTCAGATCCAGCGGCTTTTAAAGACCGCCCGGGGACAATTGGACGGCATTTTAAATATGGTGGAGGAGGATCGCTACTGCATCGACATCTCCAACCAGATCATGGCCGCCCAGTCCATTCTCACCAAGGCCAACGCCGCCATTTTGCAGGCCCACGTGTCCTGCTGTGTGCGGGAGGCTGTGGAGAGCGGCAACGCCGAGGAAAAACTGGCAGAGATCAACAGCCTGCTGCAAAAACTGTTAAAATGAGTCAAAGGGGGCGCGTCATGCGACGCGCCCCCTTTTGTGGTGTTGGGCCAGCCACTGAAAGAACAGCCTAAAATACCCCGGCAGTTCCTTTACAAAATATAACGGATTAGATATAATAAATTAGATTAGATGCTGAACCACGGCAACAGATCAGGAGGACACAGACCATGGAACCGGCAGAAGTTTTGGCACAGATTAAATCCTGCGATATGGACAACCCCTATATCTTTGTCAGTTACAGCGCCCAGGACCACCAGCGGGTCTGGGAAGATGTTCTGGCATTTCAGCAGCTGGGCTACAACGTATGGCTGGATGAGCGCAATCTGGATAAAACCAAGGACTCCTGGACCGAGGACGCCCTGAGCGCTATCTCCGACCTGGATTGTCTGCTGGTGGTCTTTTATGTAAGCAGTTCCTCCCTGACCAGTGAAGCATGCTATCGGGAACTGAGCCAGACCACCGAAACCATGACAATGTACATCCACTTCGGACCGGTTCGTTTTATCGCCGTAGATGTGGAAGCGGTGGGAGACATCGGTGCTTTTACCCAGAACGTTCACGTCAATTTGCTGCGCCGCAAGGATATCTCCAAGAAGGAGAAAACCTCTAAATCCATCATCCTGAGTCAGTTTTGCAGCAATTTTTTTGACAGCAACAATGAGCGGGTTCGGGTTCACCCCAAGGATGAACCCAACCGCAAGATCGGCTACTATGAGGAGATTGTGGCCTCCTTCCCGGACGCCGCAAAGATTTACCCCCCTGTCAAAACCCTGGCGGAACTGGACCAGAAGAAAAAGCCCGCCCCGGCCCCCGAGCCAGCGCCGGAGCCGACTCCGGCGCCCACTCCCGCACCGGAATCCCAGGAAACTCCCGACGACAGCCAGCCGCCGCTGTCCGAACAACTGGCCACCCAGCTGGGCCGCAAATCCGAACCCCTGCTGACCTGGGCCCCGGCTGCTGCCGCGGCCGAGGCGGAAGGTACCCCAGCGGAAGCCTCCGCCCCGGAGGCCGATGCCCCGAAAAAGCCCGCCTCTCCCTCTACATCCAGTCTCGCGGAGCAAATCTCCTCACTGCTGAGCAGCAAGGGTTCCGACAAGAAGGAGGACAAGCCCCCCGAGTCCGGCGACAGCCCCAAAGAGGAGGGGGAGCACAAGCCCACCCTGGCGGAACTCATTCAGCGCAAGCTGGAAGAGCAGAAGAAAGACGACAAGAAGAAATGACAGACGAGGCTGTTGCAAAGATGCAACAGCCTCGCTTTTTGTCATCCTGAGCGTCGGTGAAGGTGGAGCCCTCAGTCCCTATTCTCTTCCAACAGCTTCAGCAGTTCCTGGGTGCTGTGGGCCAGGGTTTTGGCCCCGTGCTCCAGCAGGAAATCCACGCTGCGGAAGCCCCAGGTCACCGAGATGCAGTCCAGGCCGCTGTTCCGGGCGGTGTCGATGTCCACGTCGGAGTCTCCCACATAGACGGTGGTCTCCGGCTTCGCGCCCAGAAGCCGCATTGCCTCGAACACCGAGTCCGGGGCGGGTTTGGTGGCAAACTCCGGCCGCTGGCCGATGGCCACCGGAAACAGGCCGGGGAAATAGTGCTCCGCCAGGGATTTGACCGCCTCGTCCGGCTTGTTGCTCACCACTGCAATCTGAATTCCCTGCTCTTTGAGGGCCTTCAACAGCTCCGGAATCCCCTCGTAGGGTCCGGTCTTGATCTGGGCGTGGGCGTCATAATAGTCCTTGTAAAAGGCCAGGGCCCGGTCAATCTCCTGCCGGCTGGCGCTCTGGGGCATGCTCCGCTCAATCAGTTTGGCGGCCCCATTGCCCACAAAGTTCCGGACCTCCTCCAGGCTCCGGCGGGGGCAGCCCATATGGTCCATGGTCACATTGACGCTGTCCCGGATATCCTCCAGGGTCTCCAGAATGGTGCCGTCCATATCGAAAATCACAGTTTGATACTTCATGACAAAATGCCTCCGAATCTGATGTTCGGAGGCATTTTACCACAGCCCATACTAAGATTCAAGCAGCCGCCGCAGATGTTCCACCGCCTTGCGCTCAATTCGGGACACCTGGACCTGGCTGACGTCGATGACCCGGGCGGTCTGCTCCTGGGTGAAGGAGCGGAAATAGCGCAGAATGATAACCAGCCGCTCCCGTTCCGGCAGCTGCTCAATGGCGGCCTTCAGATCCAGCCGCTCCACCAGCTCCTCCTCCATTCCCCCGTCGCCCAGCACCGATTCCAGGGTGAGGCCGTCCCCGGTCTCCGCCGACAGGGAGGCCACCGCTGAGGTGGCGGTCTCTGCCATGGCGATGTCCTCAATGTCCAGTTCCAGGTATTCCGCCAGCTCGGACACCGTGGGCTCATAGCCCAGGGCGTGGGTCAGCTCTGTTCTGGCCTGGGCAATCCGGGCTGCCCGCTCCCGGAGGGTGCGGCTCACCTTCACAGTGCCGTCATCCCGCAGAAACCGCCGCATCTCCCCGGCGATCTTGGGGACGGCGTAGGTGGAGAACTGGGTGCCGAAGGCGGGATCATAGCCCTGGATGGCCTTCAGAAAGCCGATACACCCCAGCTGGTATAAATCCTCCTGTTCCACGCCACGGCCCAGGTAGCGGCGCACCACGCTCCAGATCAGCCGGCTGTTCTCGGTGAGCAATCGCTCCTCCGCCGCCTTGTCCCCCTGCTGGGCTGCGCTCAGCAGCTCAGGCGCGGGTCCGCTCATGCTTCAACCGCCGGGAGATGCGCTTGCGCAGGGTGACGGTGGTGCCCCGGCCCGGGGCGGAATTGACCTTAATGAAATCCATAAAACTCTCCATGATGGTGAAACCCATGCCGCTGCGCTCCTCCCCTCCAGTGGTGAACATGGGCTGCCGGGCCTTGTCCACATCGGGAATGCCTACCCCCCGGTCCTTGATCTGCAGCTCCAGCAGATTGTCTTCAAAAATCCGCATCCGCAGGGTGATACGCCCCAGGGTGTCCGGGTAACCGTGGACGATGGCGTTGGTCACCGCCTCGCTCACCGCCGTGCGGATGTCCCCCAGCTCCTCCAGGGTGGGGTCCAACTGCGCCGCAAAGGACGCCGCCGCGCTGCGGGCAAAGCCCTCATTGGCGGACGTGCTGGGAAAGTCCAGCTTTACTTCGTTGATAATTTTCATTATGTAAACCTCCAATTTCAGAGATAAGAGATGGAAAACATCCGCTCCAGTCCCGCCGCCTTTAAAACCTTGCCGGGCTGTTTGGGCACCTGGACCACCTGCAGCCGACCTCCGGTGAGGGACAGGCTGCGGTGCAGCCGCAGCAATAGCGCAATACCGCTGGAGTCCATAAAGGTGACTCCGCTCATGTCCAGCTCCACATGCCGGGGGGACTCCAGATCCAGCTGGGACTCCAGCTGGCGCATCAGCTCCCCGGCCCGGTGGTGGTCGATCTCTCCGGTAAGCCGGAGATACATCCGTTCCTGTTCCAATCTGCAATCTATCGCCATCGGCGTATTCCCCTTTCCGATCCGCTCCGCCCGGCTTGTCCCGGATCAGGGCAGAAGTACAAAAAATCACCCTGCATCCCGAAGATGCAGGGTGATTTTATCAAATATAGCTATAAAATTCTGTCAGCCTCCGTCGAGGCAGGAAATTTATCCCAATTTAGCCCAGAGCGGCGGCGGATTCCTTCAGCTGGGCAATCAGGGCCCGGGTCTTTTCCATGTTGTCCCGCTCCCGCTGGACCACGGCCTCCGGGGCCTTGGCGACGAACTTCTCATTGGACAGCTTCTTCTCGATGCCGGAGAGGTATTTCTCCGCCTTCTCGATCTCCTTGGCCAGCCGGGCCCGCTCGGCCTCCAGGTCCACCAGCTCCGCCAGGGGGATATAGAGCTTGGCTGCAGAGGTGACCACGCTGACCAGTCCATTCAGATCGGCAGGGGCCTGATCGGTGACGGTGACCTCCGTGGCGCTGGCCAGCCGCTTCAGGAAGGGCACGCCGGTGGTGAACACGGCCTGCTCGTCGGTGACCACGGTTAGCTCTGCCTTCTTGGAGGGGGGCACATTCATGTCGCTGCGGCGGGCGCGGATGGCCTTGATGGCGTCCATCACCAGCTCCATGGCCCGCTCCTCCTGCTCAAAGCAGAATGCCTCGGAGTACTCCGGCCAGGACTGGAGCATCAGGAAGTCGCCCTCATGGGGCAGAGCCTGCCAGATCTCCTCGGTAATGAAGGGCATGAAGGGGTGCAGCAGCTTCAGAATCTGGGTCAGCACGTAGCAGAGCACCTGCTGGGCCTGCTCCTTGGCTGCCTCATCGTCGCCGCTGAGCCGGGCCTTGGTGAGCTCGATATACCAGTCACAGTAGGTATCCCAGATGAAGTCGTAGAGCTTCTGTGCCGCCACGCCCAGCTCGTAGGACTCCATATTGACGGTGACGTCACGGATCACAGCGTTGAGCTTGGACAGGATCCACTTATCCTCCAGCTCCAGCCGCTCCGGCAGCCGGCACTGGTCGATGGTCAGGTTCATCATCAGGAAACGGCTGGCGTTCCAGATCTTGTTGGCGAAGTTCCGCATGGCCTCGCAGCGCTCGGTGTAGAAGCGCATGTCGTTGCCGGGGGAGTTGCCGGTGATCAGGTTAAAGCGCAGGGCGTCGCAGCCGTACTGGTCGATCATCTCCAGGGGGTCGATGCCGTTGCCCAGGCTCTTGGACATCTTGCGCCCCTGGGCATCCCGGACCAGGCCGTGGATCAGCACCGTGTGGAAGGGGGGCTTCTTGGTCTGCTCGCAGCCGGAGAAGATCATCCGGGCCACCCAGAAGAAGATGATGTCATAGCCGGTGACCAGCACGTCGGTGGGATAGAAGTAATCCAGATCGGCGGTCTGCTCCGGCCAGCCCAGGGTGGAGAAGGGCCACAGGGCGGAGGAGAACCAGGTGTCCAGCACGTCCTCGTCCTGGCGGATGTGGGTGGAGTGGCAGTGCT
>CABRZO010000140.1 GCA_902475455.1 uncultured Eubacteriales bacterium | reverse complement strand
ACAGACAGGGCCACCTTGGTGCGGTCCTGGCCGATGATATACTGATCCAGCACCGCCTTGATCTCCGCGGGAGTGGGGATCTCCTCGGGGATATCTTCCTCGATGGTGTGGTCGTCATAGTCTCCGTCGTCCAGAATGCTGTTGCACAGGGCAACGCACTCATTGCAGATATAGGCCCCGGGGCCGGCGATGATCCGGCTCACCTGGTCCTGGTGCTTGCCGCAGAAGGAGCAACGGATACTTTTCTTGTTGATGTCGTCGTTTTTCGCCATGAAATTTTTCCTCTTCAATGAAACTGACGAAAGCCAGGGCCGACATAAAAGCGGCCCCGGCTATCGTATTTGAAATCAGCGCTGATAGAACACCTGGTCGATGAGGCCGTACTCCTTGGCCTCCTCAGCGGTGAGCCAGTGGTCCCGCTCGGTGTCGGCGGCCACCTGCTCCACGGGCTTGCCGGTATTCTTGGCCAGCAGCTCATTCAGATGGCGCTTGATGCGCAGCACATGCTCCACGTCGATCTCCATATCGGTGACCTTGCCCTGGGTGCCGGCGGAGGGCTGATGGATCATCACTTCCGCGTTGGGCAGGGCGATCCGCTTGCCCTTGGTACCGGAGGACAGCAGGAAGGCTCCCATACTGGCGGCCATACCGATGCAGATGGTAGATACATCACACTTGATGTACTGCATCGTATCGTAGATGGCCATGCCGGCAGTGACGGAGCCGCCGGGGCTGTTGATATAGAACTGAATGTCCTTGTCCGGGTCCTGGGCCTCCAGATAGAGCATCTGGGCCACCACCAAGCTGGCGGTGGTGTCGTTGACCTCCTCGGACAGGAAGATGATGCGGTCATCCAGCAGACGGGAGAAAATATCGTAGGAGCGCTCGCCCCGGCTGGTCTGCTGGACCACATAAGGAACTAAACTCATTTTCATACTCCTTTTCTTTGCGGCCTGTTTGGGTTGGGATAGACCGCTAAAAGTATATCCTTCCATATGGAAGGATATACCTGCGGGAAATTCAATTACTCAGCCTCGGCAGGAGCTTCCTCGGCGGCGGGAGCCTCCTCAGCCACGGGAGCGGTGGCCACGGCGGACTCATAGACCAGCTTGGAGGCCATG
The DNA here is from genome assembly GCA_902475455.1 of uncultured Eubacteriales bacterium. Taxonomy (GTDB): domain Bacteria; phylum Bacillota; class Clostridia; order Oscillospirales; family Oscillospiraceae; genus UMGS1766. The sequence continues at coordinate 5,354 of CABRZO010000140.1, read as the reverse complement.
TTGCCCTTCAGCTGACGCACGATCTCCTCTTGGGGAACGGTCTTCTTGACCACATCCAGCTCCATGTTGTACTGGTCGGCCAGGTCCTGATATTCCTTCTCGATGTCCTCAGCGGAGGGCTCCAGCTTCTCGGCCTCAGCGACGGCGGCGAAGATCAGGTCACCCTGGATCTGACGCAGAGCGGCGATCTTGGCGTTCTCCTTGAACTCGGCCCGGTTGGTGCCCATCATCTGCAGATACTGATCGAAGGTAAAGCCCACGCCCTGCATGCGGTTCTCATAGTCCTCCACAATGCGGTCGGCCTCATACTCCACCATGGCCTCGGGCACGTCCATCTCAGTGTTCTCGATGAGCTTGGAGAGGACAGCGTTCTCGAAGTCCTTCTGAGCGGACTCCTCGCGACGGGTGCGCAGCTTCTTCTCCAGATCGGCCTTCAGCTCCTCCAGAGTCTCAAACTCGGAGACGTCCTTGGCGAACTCGTCGTCCAGAGTGGGCACCTGGGACTCCTTGACTTCGTGGACCTTGACCTTAAACACCACAGCTGCGCCGGCCAGGTCGGCGGCTCCGTAGTCCTCGGGGAAGGTGACGTTGACGTCCTTCTCCTCGCCGGCGGAAGTGCCCACCAGCTGATCCTCGAAGCCGGGGATGAAGGAACCGGAGCCCAGCTCCAGGGGATACTGCTCGGCCTTGCCGCCCTCAAAGGCGACGCCGTCCTTGAAGCCCTCGAAGTCGATGACCACGGTGTCGCCGTTCTGGGCGGGACGCTCCACGACCACCTGACGGGTAGCCCGGGTGATCAGGGGCTTCATCTCATTGTCGATGTCCTCAGCGGTGATGGTGACCTCAGCCTTGGGGGCCTCGATGCCCTTGTACTGACCCAGCACGGGCACGGGACGCAGGGCGATGGTGGCGGTGAAGGTGAAGCCCTCCTTGCCCAGGGTCTGCATCTCCACGGAGGGGTAGCCCACCATGTCCAGGCCGGACTCCTTGACAGCATCGGTCAGGGCCACGGGATACAGGTCGTTGACGGCATCCTCATAGAACACGTCGGCGCCGTACATCTGCTCCACCAGCTTGCGGGGAGCCTTGCCCTTGCGGAAGCCGGGCAGGGAGATCACGCTTTTATTCTTGCGGTAGACCTTCTCGACAGCGGCGTCAAACTCCTCGGCGCTCACCTCGACGGTCAGTACAGCAGTGTTCTTTTCTTTCTTTTCCACATTCTTCAGGTTCATTGGTTTCTTCCTCCTATATGTCCCAGAGGGGCAAAATATACATTGGATTCGCAATATCGTGGCTATTCTATCAGAATAGCGCAGGAAATACCAGTCTTTTTTTTAGTTTTCACAAATTTTTAACGGGTGGAAGCCCAAAAAGTCCCCGGCAATCAGGTGGTATTCCACGCTGCCATGGATTCCCTCCAGGGTCAGCCGGTGGCTGCCCCCGTGGAGATGGCCGTAATAGCAGGCTTTCACCTGGTAGCGCTCCAACAGATCCAGGATCTCCTGGCAGCGGTAGCCCTGATACAGGGGCGGATAGTGCAAAAACACCAGCTTAGGCCGCTCCCCCGCCGCCTTTAAGGAGGTCTCCAGCCGCATCAGCTCCCGGTTGAACACCTTTTGGTTGTGGCCGTTCTTGTCCTCGTCCAGAAACCAGCCCCGGGTACCGCAGAGGGCGTATTCACCGTACTCGTAGCAGTTGTTGTGCAGCAAGTTTAATGTGGTGAAACCCTGCTGGGCCCAGAAGGTGTAGGTCTTGTTGGCGGTGGTCCACCAGTAATCGTGGTTGCCCTTGACGATGAGCTTGCGGCCCGGGAAGGAGTCCAGAAAGGCAAAATCCTCAGTGGCCTCCTCCAGGCTCATCCCCCAGGACAGGTCCCCCGCCAGCACAATGGTGTCCTCGGGTTTCAGGACGGAGAGCCCCGCCCGGAGCTTGTCCATATAGCCGATCCAGGCGCCCCCGAAGACGTCCATGGGCTTCTGGGAGCGGAGGGAAAGGTGGGGATCCCCCAGCACATACAGCGCCATATCAGTTCAAAAAGCCCAGGACCGCCTGTTCCATGTTCTCCTTCTCGACGCACTGGTCGAATCGGGGCGTCTTGGTCTTCAGGGCGGCCAGAGGAGCCGGGGCGGGGATGCCGCTGGCCTCGGAGAGCTGATCCAGCAGAGCCACGCCGCTCTTCACATCCTGGACACCGATGGCCTTCAGCACCGCGTCGCCGAACTTGAAGGGGCTGGCGGTGGAAGCCACCACGGAGACGGTGTTGTCCCCGGTCTCCCGGCGGTACTGCTCCAGCACATGGAAGGCCACGGCGGAGTGGGTGTCAATGAGGTATCCTTTCTCCTGCCACATCTTGCCGATGGTCTCCTCGGTCTCGCCTTCCGTGGTAAAGCCTGCGGCGAAGAGGTCCCGGATCTGGGCCTTGATGTCCTCACTGACCTCATAGCGGCCGGTGGCGTTCAGCTGGCCCATGTAGTCGGCCACCTGGGCGTCGTTCTCCCCGGACAGGGCATACAGCAGCCGCTCCAGGTTGCTGGAGATCAGAATGTCCATGGAGGGGGACACAGTGGTGTAGAAGGGACGGTTCCGGTCATAGACACCAGTTTTCAGGAAGTCGGTCAGCACGTTGTTGCTGTTAGAGGCGCAGATCAGCTTGTTTACCGGCAGCCCCATCCGCTTGGCATAGTAGGCCGCCAGGATGTTGCCGAAGTTGCCGGTGGGCACGCAGATATTGATGGGATCCCCCATTTGAATGGCGCCGGTCTTCAGCAGGTCGGCATAGGAAGAGATGTAATAGACCACCTGAGGCAGCACCCGGCCCCAGTTGATGGAGTTGGCGGAGGAGAAGAAATAGCCCCGCTCATCCAGGGTCTTGCGCAGCTGCTCGTCGGAGAACAGCTTCTTCACGCCGGTCTGGGCGTCGTCAAAGTTGCCCACCACGGCACAGACGCCCACGTTTTCGCCCTCCTGGGTGCGCATCTGCAGCTCCTGGATCTCGGACACGCCGTCCTTGGGATAGAATACCATGATCTTGGTGTGGGGCACGTCTTTAAAACCCTCCAGGGCGCCCTTGCCGGTGTCGCCGGAGGTGGCCACCAGGATGCAGACGGTGCGCTCCTCCTGGTTCTTCACCAGAGAGGCGGAGAGCAGATGGGGCAGCATCTGCAGGGCCATGTCCTTGAAGGCGCAGGTGGGGCCGTGCCACAGCTCCAGGCAATAGGTGGTATCGTCCACCTTGCGAATCGGGGCCACGGCGGGGGTGTCAAACTTGTCGGGGCCATAGGCCTTTTGGGCAAAGCCCGCCAGCTCCTCCTGGCTGAATCCCTCCAGGTACAGCCCCATTACATAGGCCGCCCGCTGCTGGTAGGTCATGTCCTTCATTTGCTCCAGGGCGCCCTCCGGCAGATGGGGGAACTGTTCCGGCACGAACAGGCCGCCCTCCCGGGAGAGGCCCTGGGCGATGGCCTGGGCGGGGGTGAAGCGAAGGGTTTTGTCTCGGGTGCTCAGATAGTACATACTGCTCTCACTGTCCTCATCAGATTGTTGAAATACAGGTCCTGAAGCAGCGCTTCAGGATAGTTCCGTTTCAGCAGGTATTCGTAGAAGTCCAGCCAGTTCCAGGACCCCGCAAAGCTCTGGGGCAGCTTGTCGCAGCCGTCCCAGTCGCCACCCAAAGCCACATTTTTCTCCCCACCTAGCGAGAGAAAATGCTCCAGATGGCGCAGCAGGGTGTCCATAGTGACCTTGCCATCCCCCAGAAAGGCGGTATAGCAATTTAAACCCACGATACCATGTTTCTCTATTATCGCAGTAAATTGCCCATCGGTCAAGTTTCTTGTGTGAAAAAACACATCTCTGCTGTTGGAATGGCTGGCCATGACCGGTCCGGATGTCAGTTCCATTACGTCCCAGAAGCCGGGATCCGACAGGTGGGACACATCCACCAGCATCCCTAGCTCCCCCATCCTGGCCACAAAGGACCTTCCCTGCTCGCTTAATCCCCGGTCCGGTTCCTCTTTATGGCTGCCGGAGAGGGCGTTGGCGTGGTTCCAGGTCAGGTTGACGGCCCGGACCCCCTGCTCGTAGGCCCACTGGAGTTTTTCCAGGGAACAGTCCAACAGTTCCGCGCCCTCTACGGAGAGAAAAGCCGCCAGCTTCCCCTGCCCAAAAGCCTCTTCCGCCTCCTGGGCGGTGGTGCAGTGGGCGATGCGGTCCGGCAGGCGCCGGCACTCCCGCTGAAAGGCGGCCAACTGCATCTGGACTGCCAGATTCTTGCCTGGCAGGGCGGAGTCGTAGAAGATGGCGAAGAACTGGGCCTTAGGTCCCGTGAACCCCGCCAGTTTGTTCAGGTCCCACTGACCGGTGCGCCGGTCTAGGTGACGCCCCGGAAACCGGGCCATCCGGCTCATGGTGTCGCAATGGCCGTCGAAATAGGGAATCTGCATGGAAAACTCCCTCCTCACCAAAAGGCGTGCTCAAAGTACCTGATCTCCGGTTTGCGGGTGTTCAGGCCTTCCGGGGCGTAGACCTCCGCCACATCAAAACGGCAGCGGTACTCCCCCATCTCCGGGTGCTGGGCGAGAAAATGCTCCGCCGTCACCAGAATTTTGCGCTGCTTAGCGGCGGTCACCTGCTCCCGGGCGGTGGCAAAGTGGTCATCCCGGCGGAGCTTGACCTCCACAAAGGCCAGGATCTTACCCTTGCGGGCGATCAGGTCGATCTCCCCCATCCGGCAGCGATAGCCGGAGGCGATGAGTCGATATCCCTTTTTATGCAGATACTCCGCCACCTGCGCCTCACCCCAGCGGCCCAGTAAGGTGGTCTCGCTGCTCATAGGTTTTTCAGAAAAGACAGCCGGTGGATGGGACAAGGGCCATATTTCCGCAGCATTTCATAGTGGAGTTTGGTGCCGTAGCCCTTGTGCTGTTCAAAATGATATTCCGGGTATTTCTCAGCCATCTCCAACATGTACCGGTCCCGGCTCACCTTGGCCAGGATGGAGGCGGCGGAGATGGAGGCGGACAGAGTGTCCCCGTGGACCACCATCCGGTTGGGTACCGTGATGCCGCTGTTCCGGTTGCCGTCGATCAATGCGAAATCCGGCAGCGGATTCAGCTGATGGATGGCCAGATCCATAGCCTTGAGCCGGGCGTTCAGAATGTTGATTTCGTCGATTTCCCGCTCATCCACACTGGCCACCGCCCAGGCCACCGCCTGCTCTTTGATCTGATCAAACAGGGCTTCTCGGCGCTTTGGGGTCACCTTCTTAGAGTCGTTGAGCCAGGGCAGGTCGAACTGCTCCGGCAGAATCACCGCCGCAGCATAGACGGGGCCCGCCAGGGGTCCGGCTCCCGCCT
>CABRZO010000139.1 GCA_902475455.1 uncultured Eubacteriales bacterium | reverse complement strand
TGACGGGGACGGCCAGCATGATGCCCAGTATCTGCAGCTGCTGGCGGACAAGCTGGAGTCGGAGGGGCTGGATATGGTGATCGGCTCCCGGTTTATAGAAAACAAGGGCTTTCAGTCCACCGGCCTGCGCCGGTTCGGCATTCAGTTCTTCAAGCGGCTTATCAAGCTGCTCTTTGGTGAGACCATTACCGACGCCACCTCGGGCATGCGGCTGTGCAACCGCCGGGTGCTGGAGCAGTTCAGTCAGGACTACCCCCAGGACTACCCTGAGCCGGAGACGGTGGCCCGGCTGCTGCGGCACGGCTATCGGGTGAAGGAAGTGCCGGTGGTGATGCGGGAGCGGCAGGCGGGAGAGTCCTCCATCAAGCCCATGAAATCCATTTACTACATGATCAAGGTGAGTACCGCCATTTTGATCGAGAGATTGAGGTGAGCACATGACGCTGAAGGCACAGATCATACTGATTGTTTTCCTGCTGGTGGCGCTGGCCTTTGTGATCAACGTGGTCCGGAAAGGCCGGTTGCAGCTCAAGTATGCCCTGCCCTGGCTGGCCTGCGTGATCGCGCTGCTGATCCTGGTGGCCATTCCCAACGCAATCCAGGCGCTGGCCTCGCTGTTGGGAATTTACAGCCCGGTCAACATGGTCTTTTTCCTGGGGTTTGTCTTTTCCCTGGCTATCGTGTTTGTGCTGACGCTGTCACTGTCCAAAATGACGGCCCGGATCCGGCAGCTCACCCAGGCGGTGGCCCTGCTGGAAAAGCGGATGCAGGAGGATCAGGCGGAACATCCGGCGGAGGTTCCGGAGAAAAAAGAATAATCCATTGCAGGCGCCTTCCCGGGAGGGCGCCTGTTGCTTTGCCCTCCCGTGTGTGTAACACTTTGTTGTTGAGATGCATTATATTTAGTGATATAATACTACGGTTAATGATGAGTTTTCTCAGTAAAGAGAGGAGACATCCCTATGAAAATTGTCGTTTTGGCCGGCGGATTGAGCGGAGAGCGCAACGTGTCGCTCTCCTCCGGCACCATGGTGGCGGAGGCCCTCCGGGAGCGGGGCCACCGGGTGGCCCTGGCGGATCTGTTTTTTGGACTGGAGAATTACAACGGAACATTGGAAGATCTGTATGACGCCCCCATTCCCGCCCAGTGGAAGCGGGTGGCCCGTGAGGCTCCGGATCTGGAGCAGGTGCGCCGGGAGCGGAAGGACCAGAGCGCCAGCCTCTTTGGTGAGCGGGTCATCGAGCTGTGCCAGACCGCAGACATCGTCTTTCTGGCCCTGCACGGAGACTGCGGCGAGGATGGCCGGCTCCAGGCGGCCCTGGCCATGCACGGCATTCCCTATACCGGCTCTGACTACCTGAGCAGCGGTATCGCCATGAACAAGGACCTGACCAAAAAGCTGGTGGCCCCCCGGGGGGTGATCACCCCCGCCTGGCAGTCGGTGGAGTACACCCAGGGAGACATCGACGCCCTGGTGGCACAGACCAAGCTGCCCTGTGTGGTGAAGCCCAACGCCAGCGGCTCCTCCATCGGCGTCTCCATCGCCCACACCCAGGATGAGCTGCGGCAGGCCCTGGAGATGGGAGTCCAGTTCGGCGGCCAGTGCGTCATCGAGGAGTACATCCAGGGCCGGGAGATCCAGATCGCCGTGCTGGAGGGCAAGGCCCTGCCCTCCATTGAGATCATCCCCAAGCAGGGCTTCTATGACTACGAGAACAAGTATCAGCCCGGGGCCGCGGAGGAAGTCTGCCCCGCCCCCATTCCGGAGGAATGGGAGCGGCGCATCGCCCAGGCGGCCCAGACCGTCTTTGAGACAGTGGGGCTCAGTGTCTACGCCCGGGCGGATTTCATTGTCACCGAGGACGGCACCCCCTATTTCCTGGAGATCAACACCCTGCCCGGCATGACCCCCACCAGCCTGGTGCCCCAGGAGGCGGCGGCGGTGGGTATCTCCTATGGAGAGCTCTGCGAGCGCATCGTGAACGCATCTTTGAAGGCGAGACGAGGATGAGAGTATGGAAGCTTTGACGCTGAATCAAATTGCTCTGGCTGTGCATGGCCGCCTGCTGGGGGCCGGCATTGACGGGGAGAGCACGGTCACGGAAGTGTGCACCGACAGTCGCAAGATCAAAAAAGGCTGCCTGTTCCTGCCTCTGGTGGGGGAGAAGTTTGACGGCCATGACTACATTGCCTCCGCCCTGGAGATGGGTGCGGCGGGCTGCATCACCGCCCGGGCGGTGGAGGAGCGTCAGCCCGGCAAGTTCTATATCCAGGTGGAGGACACCCAGGACGCCCTGCGGGATCTGGCCACCTTCTACCGGCGGATGTTCCCCATCCCGGTGGTGGCGGTGACCGGCAGCGTGGGCAAGACCACCACCAAGGACATGGTGGCGGCGGTGCTGGGGGAGAAGTTCCGGGTACTCAAAACCGACGGCAACTTCAATAACAACATCGGTCTTCCCCTGACGGTGCTGCGGCTCAACCGCAGTCATCAGGTGGCGGTGCTGGAGATGGGCATGAACCACTTCGGGGAGATCGACTATCTCACCCGGATTGCCCGGCCCGACGTGGCCATCATCACCAACATCGGCGATGCCCACATCGAGAATATGGGCTCCCGGGAAAACACCCTGAAGGCCAAGAGCGAGATTTTCAACGGCATGACTTCCCTGGGCAAGGTTGTCCTCAACGGGGATGACCCGCTGCTGCGGACCCTGGAGGGCAAATTGCAGCAGGAAATTACCTGGTGCGGCGGGGGGGAGAACTGCCCCTGGCGGATCACCGATCTGCAGGAGCACTGGCAGGACCACATGGAGTGCGTCCTCCATACCCCCACTACCTCCTGGGATCAGACCATTCCCGGCCTGGGCGGCCACATGATCTATCCTGCCACCATGGCCGCCGCCGTGGGCAGAATGTTCGGGGTCACCGACGAGCAGATCCGCCGGGGCATCCTGGAGTTTGAGCCCACCAAGATGCGGATGGCCATTCTGCATCGGGGCAATAACATCACCATTTTGAACGATACCTATAACGCCAATCCCCAGTCCATGCGGGCGGCGGTGGATATTCTGGCCAAGCAGGCCTGTGACTACCGGATCGCCGTGCTGGGCGATATGCTGGAACTGGGCGATCTGGGCCCGGGCCTTCATGCGGGCGTGGGCCGGTTCCTGGGCCAGGTGGGCATCGACTGCCTGGTCACCGTGGGCAAGCTGGGCGAGTGCATCGCCGACGGCGCCGAGGAGGCCGGGTGCAAGGAGATCTACCGCTGCGCCAACCAGGCGGAGGCCCAGATCGCTTTGGCCGCGGTGCTGCGGCCCGGCAGCACGGTGCTGGTGAAGGCTAGCCGGGGCATGAAGTTCGAGCATCTGGTGGAATATTTGGCGGAACTGACACCGGAGTGTGAGGAATGATTGATCTTTCTGTCTCCGATCTGGTGAAATCCTTTCAGATCGGGGAAACTGTATTAAATGGCGTCACCTTTCACATCAATGAGGGTGAGCGGGTGGGCATCCTGGGCAAGAACGGCTCCGGCAAAACCACCCTGTTTAAAATTCTGACTGGGGAATATGACTATGACGAGGGCCAGGTGACCCTGGCCCCGGGGAAACGCATCGGCCTCATCTCCCAGATCCCGGTTTACCCCGAGGAGTACACCGTGGAGGACGTACTGGACACCGCCTTTGGACGGATCCACGCCATCGAGGAGGAGCTGAAAACCCTCACCGACCGGATGGCGGCGGGGGAGAGCGACGAGGAGCTGCTGCGGCGCTATGACCGGCTGTCCTCGGGCTTTGAGCAGGCGGGAGGCTATGACCTGGAGGTCCGGGTCAACAAAGTCTGCAACGGCCTGGGCATCTCCCAGGAAATGCGGCAGCGGCCCTTTTCCGCCCTCTCCGGGGGAGAGAAAACCCGGATCAACCTGGGCCGGCTCATTTTGGAGGACACCGACATCCTGCTGCTGGACGAGCCCACCAACCATTTGGATCTCCACGCGGTGGAGTGGCTGGAGGACTATGTGTCCCACTTCAAGGGCACGGTGCTCACCATCTCCCATGACCGGTATTTCCTGGACCGGTGCGTGGACCGGATCATCGCCCTGAACGAGGGCAAGGCGGAATTCTATTCCGGCAATTACAGCTTCTATGTGGTGGAGCGGGAGCGCCGCTACCAGGAGCGGCTGAAACAGTATGAAAAGGAGCAGGCCAAGATCGCCCAGCTGACCCAGGCGGTGGACCAGATGCACCTCTGGGCATTCATGGGCAACGACAAGCTCCACAAGCGGGCCTTCTCCATGGAAAAGCGCATTGAGAAGATGCGTACCACCGACAAGCCCCGGCAGGAGCGCAACCTGACCATGGGCTTCCAGTCCACCGACTTCAAGGGGGACATGCTCTTCACCCTGGAGGGGGTGTCCAAGGCTTACGGGGACCACACCCTGTTCTCCGACCTGGAGCTGGAGGTGCTGGGGGGTGAGCGCATCGCCCTGCTGGGAGACAACGGCACCGGCAAATCCACCCTGCTGAAGATTCTGCTGAAGGAAGAAAGACCCGATGCCGGCGGCGTCCGGTTCGGCCCCACCGTCAAGGTGGGCTACCTGCCCCAGATCGTTCAGTTTGACCACCCGGAGCGGAACCTGGTGGACACCCTGATCTATGAAAAGGACTGCTCCGCCCAGGAGGCCCGGGACCAGTTGGCGGCCTTCCGGTTCCGGGGAGAGGACGTGTTCAAGAGCGTGTCCACCCTGTCCGGCGGCGAACTGTCTCGACTGAAGCTGTGCATGCTGATGATGGACAGCATTAATCTGCTGGTGCTGGACGAGCCCACCAACCACCTGGATGTGTCCTCCCGGGAGTGGATCGAGGAGGCGGTGGAGTCCTTTGACGGAGCTTTGCTGTTCGTGTCCCATGACCGATACTTCATCAACCGGTTTGCCCAGCGGATTTGGACCCTGGAAAACGGCAAGATCACCGATTTCCGGGGCGACTACGAGGCGCTGCGGGCCAAACAGGCCCGGGAGGAGGAGCTGCGCAGTGTGCTGAAGCCTGCTCCCGCCCCCAAGGCCAAGGCGGAAAAGCCCAAGGCCACCGGCGGCACCAAAAACCTGGAGAAACAGCTGCGCACCCTGGAGCGGGAGATCGCCAAGGCGGAGGAGCACATCGCTGAGCTGGACAGCCAGATGGAGGCCAACGCCTGCGACTATCAGAAGCTTCAGGAACTCAGTGAGGAGAAGGCCGGAGCGGAAGAGACCCTCAACGGCCTCTATGAGCGCTGGGAGGAACTCTCCCTTCAGCTGGAGGAACTGCAGTCGTGATCAAAGTGCTGCGCCGTATCCTGCTGGCGCTGCTGGCCCTCTGTGTGTTGGGCTACGCCTCTCTGGAGGCCATTGTGCTGCTGGGAGGCCGGGACGAGACGGGGCGCAACGCCCCGGTGATGATCGTGCTGGGGGCCAAGCTCTGGACGGACGGTCCTTCCCCGGCCCTGCAGCGGCGGTTGGACAAGGCTTATGACTATTGGCAGGACCACCCGGAGGTGGAGATCATTGTCAGCGGCGGCCAGGGCGCCGACGAGCCGGAGCCCGAGGCCTGGGCCATGGCAGATTATCTGGCGGAGCGGGGGGTGCCCCGGGAACAGCTCCATCTGGAGCCCAACTCCACCAGTACCGCTGAGAATCTGCAATACTCCATGGCCGTCATGGAGTACCTGGGCTATGACCCTGCGAATACTCCGGCCATTGTGGTGTCCAATAGTTTTCATCTGGCCCGGGTGCGGCTGCTCTGCGGCCGTTACGGTTTGGAGGCGGACACGTTAGGGGCCCCTATGCCGGACCCCAAATCCGCCCTCTATTCCTATGGACGGGAGGCTCTGGCCCTGTTGAAATCTTTTTTGTTTGATTGAGGTGTTCCATGACCGAGCGGCTGGAACAATTGAATCACCGTTATGAGGAGCTCTCCGCCCAGCTCTCCGCCCCGGAGACCTACGGCGACCCGGATCTCGTGGCCCGGCTCAACCGGGAGCAGCGGGAGCTGGAGCCGGTGGTGACTTGCTGGCGGGGCCTGACCCAGGCCCAGGCGGAATTGGCGGAGGCCCAGGAGCTGCTCCACGACCCGGACCCGGAGGTTCGGGAACTGGCCCGGGAGGAGTTTTCCGGGCTGAAAGCCCGGGTGGAACAGATGCAGGAACAGCTGAGCCTGTTGCTACTGCCCCGGGATCCCAGCGACGAGAAGGACGTGGTCATGGAGATCCGGGCCGGGGTCGGCGGGGAGGAGGCGGCGCTGTTTGCCCACTCCCTGTGCCGGATGTATTCCATGTATGCCGCCGCCCAGGGCTGGAGTGTCCAGACCGCCAGCACCAACGAGACGGAGTTGGGAGGTGTCAAGGAGGCGGTGTTTACCGTCTCCGGCCCCGGCGCCTATGCCCATCTGAAATATGAGAGCGGGGTCCATCGGGTCCAGCGGGTGCCGGAGACCGAGTCC
>CABRZO010000138.1 GCA_902475455.1 uncultured Eubacteriales bacterium | reverse complement strand
CCCCCGCCGTTGACCTGCTGACCAAGCTCACCTATCTGGGCCTGAACTGCCGCATGCATACTGACGCCTATCTCCAACAGATCTCCGCCGCCCATCTGGGGGTGGCGGATGTGGCGGTGGCGGTGTCTCATTCCGGCTGTTCCATCGACACAGTCAAAGCCCTGAAGCAGGCCCGGAAGACAGGGGCGGGCACCATCGCCATCACCAGCACCCAGGAGTCCATTCTGGCCAAGTACGCCGACGTGTGCCTCAGCACCGGGGGACAGGCTCTGTCTATTTATGGCACGGCTATCTTTTCCCGAATTCCGGACTTGGCGGTGGTGGATCTGCTGTACATGGGAATCATTCAAAGCGACTATGAGCGCTTTTCCCGAAATCTGGATAAAAGCGGCGCGGTGATTGCGGACCGCGGATATCAACCCAAGTAAGGGGCTGCCACCCGTTCTTGTAACAAAATTACAAGAACGGGCGGCTTTTTTGAGGCTTTTTTACGCTTTGCTTACCAAAACTTAAACTGTTTGTGGTTGTTCCCTCAACGGGAAATTTGGTAGCATAACGCTGTCGCCGGAAAGCTGCGGCGACACTTGAAACGCAAGATTCATCCCGAGAGAGGAGCTGTATTTATGCTGGAACTGGATCATATCCAGAAATCGTTTGACGGTGTGCCGGTACTGAAGGACATTTCCCTGCAGGTGGAGGACGGAGAGATTGTATCCATTCTGGGGCCCTCCGGCTGCGGAAAGACCACGCTGTTGAATCTTATTTTGGGCATTGTGGATGCCGATAGCGGTGAGATCCGCTACGACGGGCAGGAGCTGACCCACACCCCCATGGAAAAACGGGGCTTCAACATTGTCTTTCAGGACTATGCCCTGTTTCCCAATCTCAACGTTGCCCAGAACATCACCTACGGCCTGCGCAACAAGCCGGGGATTTCCACCAAGGACGAGGTGGAGGAGCTGATCGACCTGCTGGGACTGCGGGAGCATTTGAACAAGCGGATTGACCAACTCTCCGGCGGCCAGAAGCAGCGGGTGGCCCTGGCCCGGACCATGGTGATGAAACCCCGTATTCTGCTGTTGGATGAGCCCTTGTCTGCGCTGGACGGGGTGATCAAAGAGTCCATCAAGGATCGCATCAAGACCATTGCCCGGGAGTATCATCTGACCACCATTATCGTCACCCACGACCCGGAGGAGGCGCTGACCCTCTCTGACCGGGTGCTGATTATTGAGGGGGGCAGGATTTCCCAATACGCCAGGCCTGAGGAGATCGTCCATCAGCCTCAAAACGATTTTGTACGCAAGTTTATTCTGAATCAGCTGGAGATCAAGCGCAACAACATTTACGCCCTGTTTGGAGACCGCCCCACGCTGGCCGTCCAGGCGGGATAAGGGGAACCTATGACACGGACCAATCGTGAACTAAAGCTGATTTTTGCCGTCATTGTGGCCCTGTTTGCCGTTTTCCTGGCCGGCCCGATTTTGATTCTGTTGGGAAAGTCTCTGTGGGATGGCGGACTGACCGGCGCGTTTTACGCCTCGGTGCTGACCCAGAAGGGATTCCTGCCCGCCCTGGGCAACAGCTTTGCCGTTGCCACGGCATCGGCGGCGGTGGCCACCCTGATTGCCTTTCTGTTGGCCTATGCGGTGCACTACACCTGCCTGCCCGGGTGGAGTAAGCGGCTGATCATCGCTGTGGCCACGCTGCCCATGTTTTTGCCTACCATCACCTACGGGTTTGCCATCATCTATTCCTTTGGAAAGCAGGGATTGCTGACCCGTCTGCTGGGACGGCAGCTGTTTGATCTCTATGGCTTTTTTGGGCTGATGGTGGGTTATGTCATTTACACCGTCCCGGTGGCATTCCTTTTGATTCACAACACCATGGGGTTTGTGGATAAAAAGACCCTTACGGTTTCCAAGGTCATGGGAGACGGCCCCCTGTCCACCTTCTGGATCGCTGTGCTGCGGCCGCTGATGGGAACCTTTGCCGGAGCCATCATACAGGCTTTCTTCCTGTGTTTCACCGATTTTGGCATTCCCGCCTCGGTGGGCGGCGGCTATGAGGTGATTGCCACGCTGCTGTACAACCAGATGCTGGGGGGCATTCCAGACTTCCATCGGGGGGCGGTCATCGCCATGATGATGCTGGTCCCATCCATCGGCAGCATTTGCATCCTTCAGCTGCTGGAGCGGTTTAACATCCGTTATAACCGGATCTCCCAGGCGGAGCTGCGGAAAAACGCACTGCGGGACACGGGCTGGGGGCTGTCCAGCGCCGCCCTCTCCCTGGGCATTTTGGCCATATTCGCCGTTATTTTCGTGGTGCCCCTGGTGGAGGAGTGGCCCTATCAGACGGGCTTTTCCCTGGAGCATGTCCAGGCGGTTGTTTCCGACAGCAGCCTGTTGGGGGCCTACGGCCACTCGCTGTTGATGGCGCTGCTGACCGCCGCCGCGGGAACCCTGGTGGCCTACGGCGCCGCCCTGATCACCGCCCGCAGCACCTTGGGCCGGGGCTATAAGCGGACCATCGAGAGCATTGCCCTGGTGACCAACGCCATTCCCGGCATGGTGCTCGGTGTGGCCTACCTGTTTGTCTTCTCCGGGACCAGCCTGCAAAACACGCTGGTGCTCATGATCTTGTGCAACATCGTGCACTACTTTTCCACCCCTTACCTGATGATGAAGAACGCACTGTCCAAAATGAATGCCGGGTGGGAGACCACCGCCATGCTCATGGGGGACAGCTGGCTGAAAACCATTCTGAGGGTGGTTACCCCCAATGCTCTGTCCAGCCTCATTGAGGTATTCAGCTATTACTTTATCAACTCCATGGTGACCATCAGCGCTCTGATCTTCATTGCCGGAGCCCGCACCATGGTTCTCACCACCATGATCAAGCAGCTTCAGTACGTCAATCGCTTCAATGAAGTGTTTGTGTTGTCGCTGTTGATTTTGGCCACCAATCTGGCGGCCAAAGGGCTGTTCTCCTGGCTGGCCAATCTGAAATCCAGACGGGCACGCCCCACCAAAACCAAGTAAAAAAGGAAGGATCAAGTTATGAAACATAAAAAATGGATTGCCCTGGGCCTGGCTGTGGCCCTGAGCCTGTGCACGCTGACCGGCTGCGGGGGAGCCTCCGGCACCGGCGGGAAAGAAGAGCAGGTAGTGATTTACTCCAACGCCGATGAAGAGGCGGTGGCCGCCATGCAGAACGCCCTGGACAGCAACGGCTATGAAGGCAAGTATATCTTCCAGACCTATGGTACCTCGGAACTGGGCGGCAAGCTGCTGGCCGAGGGCACCGATCTGGAGGCCGACCTGGTGACTATGAGCACCTTCTATCTCCAGAGCGCCCAGGAGCAGAACAACATGTTCCTGCCCCTGGACTTTGAGGTGGACACCCTGACGGAGGTGCCCGACTACACCGCCCCCATCACCTCCCAGGAGGGGGCCATCATCCTGAACACAGAGCTGATGGAGTCTGAGGGGCTGCCTGTCCCCACCAGCCTGAAGGACCTGGCGGACCCGGTCTATGCCGGCCAGGTGGCGGTCACCGATATTCAGTCCTCCTCCACTGCCTGGCTGCTGATCCAGGCCCTGGTGGATGCCTATGGGGAGGAAGAGGCCCAGGAGGTTTTGGCCGGCATCTATGAAAACTGCGGCGCCCACATTGAGACCTCCGGCTCCGGTCCGCTGAAGCTGTGCCGGGCCGGCGAGGTGGCCATCGGCTTCGGCCTGCGCCACCAGGCGGTGGCCGACAAGGCGGAGGGTCTGCCCATCGACTATGTGGACCCCGCTGAGGGCAACTTCTCTCTGACCGAGTCGGTGGCTGTACTGGATAAGGGGGAGGATACCAATTCCCTGGCCATGGAGATGGCCCAGTGCATCATCGAGAATGGCCGGGAAGAGCTGCTTCAGACCTACCCCAACCCCCTCTATGAGGGCGAGACCGCCGATCCCGCCAACCAGTCCGCCAACCCCTCCGTATTTGACGAGGCTTTGACCTTTGAGCTGTTCCAGGAGCATCAGCAGCTCTCCGAGGCGGCCAAGGGCTGATGGAAAGGAGCTTCTGATTATGAATACTTACAAATTGCTGACCCCCGGCCCCCTCACCACCACCGACACGGTGAAGGGGGAGATGATGGTGGACCGCTGCACCTGGGATGACGACTACAAAGTGGTGACCCAGAAGATCCGCCGCCAGCTGCTGGAGCTGGCCCATGTCTCCGAGGATGACTACACCGCCGTGCTGATGCAGGGCAGCGGCACCTTTGGGGTGGAGAGTGTGCTCACCAGTGTGGTGGGGGACCAGGATAAGGTGCTCATCTGCTCCAATGGCGCTTACGGAAAGCGAATGACCGATATCTGCGCCCACAGCCGGGTTCCCTATGTTCACTATGTCCAGGACTATGACAAGGTGCCCGACGCCGCCCATGTGGCCAGACTGTTGGAGCAGGATCCCGCCATCACCCATGTGGCCATGGTCCACAGCGAGACCACCAGTGGCATTCTCAACGACATCCAGTCGGTGGGCAAGGTGGTCCGTGACGCGGGCAGAACCTTTATTGTGGACGCCATGTCCTCCTTCGGCGGGGTAGACATTCCTGTGGCCGACTGGGGAATCGACTTCCTGGTGTCCAGCGCCAACAAGTGCATTCAGGGGGTGCCCGGGTTCTCCTTCATCCTGTGCCGCCGGGACAAGCTGCTGGCCAGCGAGGGCAAGACCCGTTCCCTCTCGCTGGACCTGCTGGATCAGTGGAAGGAGATGGAGAAGGACGGCAAGTGGCGCTTCACCTCTCCCACCCATGTGGTGCTGGCCTTCTCCAAGGCGCTGGACGAACTGGCGGAGGAGGGCGGCATTCCCGCCCGCAGCCGCCGCTATGGGGAGAATAACCGGCTGCTGATTGAAAAAATGCGGTCCATGGGCTTTGCCACCTACATTGACGGCAGCCACCAGGGCCCCATCATTACCACGTTCTTTTATCCCGCCGGTGTGTCTTTCCAATTCTCCGATTTCTATCATTATATCAAGGAGCGGGGCTACGCCATCTATCCCGGAAAGCTCACCGAACTGGATACCTTCCGCATCGGCAACATCGGAGAGATTTACCCGGAGGACATTGAAAAGCTCACCGGCATCATTGCCGCCTTCCTGAAGGAGAGAAAGGAGCAGATCGCATGATAGAAGCGGTGATTCTTGACTGGGCGGGAACTACGGTAGACTATGGCTGTTTTGCTCCGGTGCAGGCCTTTATGGAGGCCTTCGCCCATTACGGCGTGTCCGTCACCATGGAAGAGACCCGCAAGCCCATGGGAATGCTGAAGCGGGACCACATCCGCACCATGCTGCAGATGCAGCGCATCGCCGGGGAGTGGAAGCGGGTCCACGGCCATGAGCCCGGAGAGCAGGATGTGGATGCGGTGTACGGCCAGTTTGAGCCCAAGCTGTTCTCTATTTTGGATCGATATGCAGCCCCCAAGCCCTTCGCGGTGGAGACTGCCGCCAGACTGCGGGAGATGGGGTTGAAGATCGGCTCCACCACCGGCTATACCGACGCCATGATGGAGATTGTAGTCTCCAAAGCGGCGGAGCAGGGCTATGCCCCGGATTGCTGGATCAGCCCCGATGGGGTGGACGGCGTGGGCCGGCCTGCCCCCTATATGATCTTTGCCAATCTGAAAGCCTTGGGAATCTCCTCCGTCCGGAATGTGATCAAGGTGGGAGATACCATCTCCGACATCAAAGAGGGACTCAACGCCGGCGTCTGGACCGCCGGGGTGGTGGAAGGCAGCTCCGAGCTGGGCCTGAGTCAGCAGGAGTATGAGGCCCTGTCCCCGGAGGAGCGGGAGGCGGCCTGCCGCAAGGTGGAGCGCAGCTTCCGTGAGGCGGGGGCCCAGTTTGTCATACAGAATCTGTCCCAGCTGCCGGACTTGGTTTCCGCGCTGGGGTGCGGCACCCTGTAAAACGGGAAAGGAAATACCCGAAAACATTCTTGCCTGTAAAATCATGGAACCGGGCCCACCTCTCAAGAGAGAGGTGGGCCCGGTTTTTTCCGTTGCAGGCGATGAGAGCCCTAGAAGGAAAGGGGGGGAAGGCAGGGAGTGCAAAATTAAAATTCGAAAAAAGTTTTATTAAACGAAAAAATCGTGAATTAAACGGAATTAAAAGCCTTAAAATGTTCGGTTAAAAAGGACCGAAACCTCTTGATTTATCTGCGTTCTGAATTACTATGGTTAGCACAGAGGGCGCTCCCCCCATTTGGACGAGCCCTTCTGGCATCAATTGACACGCTCGCAGGAGCGGGGGAAAGGCCCCCGCCTCCTGCGAGACCAGTTAAGGGAGGTTTTTGTTTTGAAGCAAAGGTGGATTTCCATTTTGACAGCTATCGCCTTGGTGGTCGCCATGATCCCATGCGCGTCGCTGGCAGCGGAACCGGAGACGGCTTCCGGAGCGGCCTATGCCGCCGCCGGAGAAGCCGGGGAGCCGGAGGCGGCTCCGGAGGTGCAACAGCCTGCGGAACAGCCTGCGGCCCCCAGTGATGAGGCCGGGACGGAACAGGACCCGGCGGCGGAGCAGCCCCAGGCCACCGAGGGCCCGGCGG
>CABRZO010000137.1 GCA_902475455.1 uncultured Eubacteriales bacterium | reverse complement strand
CCCTGATCTCGCCGCCTCCTCACCACGACATCTACTCCATCGAGGATCTGGCCCAGTTGATCTACGACCTGAAGAACGCCAACCGCCAGGCCCGGATCTCTGTGAAGTTGTGCTCCGAGGCCGGGGTGGGCACCATCGCCGCCGGCGTGGCAAAGGCAGGCGCCCAGGTCATTCTGATTGCCGGTTATGACGGCGGCACCGGTGCCGCCCCCAAAAACTCCATCCACAACGCCGGCCTGCCCTGGGAGCTGGGCCTGGCGGAGACCCACCAGACCCTGATCCAGAACGACCTGCGGTCCCGGGTGGTGCTGGAGACCGACGGCAAGCTGATGAGCGGCCGGGATGTGGTCATCGCCGCCCTGCTGGGCGCCGAGGAGTTCGGCTTCGCCACCGCTCCTCTGGTGACCATGGGCTGCGTCATGATGCGGGTGTGCAACCTGGATACCTGCCCCGTGGGTGTGGCCACCCAGAACCCGGAGCTGCGCAAGCGCTTCAAGGGCAAGCCCGAGTATGTGGAAAACTTCATGCGCTTCATCGCCCAGGAGATGCGGGAGATCATGGCGAAGCTGGGTGTGCGCACCCTGGCGGAGCTCACCGGCCGCAGCGATCTGCTGAAGGTCAAGGAGCACATGGTGACCCACCGGGCCGCCATGGTGGATCTGAGCCGCATCCTGGACAACACCTGGCAGCGCAGCGGCAAGGATACCCATTTCATCCCCGAAAAGGTCTATGACTTCCAGCTGGAGAAGACCCTGGACGAGTCGGTGCTGCTGGAGAAGATGGGCAAGGCCCTGAAGAAGGGCAAGCCCATGCGCATTGAGCTGGACATCTCCTCCACCGACCGGACCCTGGGCACCATCTTCGGCAGCGAGATTACCAGGCTCCACGGCAACAGCCTGGCCGACGACACCTATGTGGTCAAGTGCTACGGCGGCGGCGGCCAGTCCTTCGGCGCCTTCATTCCCAAGGGGCTCACTTTGGAGCTGGAGGGCGACTCCAACGACTACCTGGGCAAGGGCCTCTCCGGCGGTAAGATCATCGTCTATCCCCCCAAGGCCAGCAAGTTTGTCCATGAGGACAATGTCATCATCGGCAACGTGGCCTTCTATGGGGCCACCTCCGGCAAGGCCTTCATCAACGGTGTGGCCGGCGAGCGGTTCTGCGTCCGCAACTCCGGTGCCATCGCCGTGGTGGAGGGCACCGGCGACCACGGCTGCGAGTATATGACCGGCGGTCGGGTGGTAGTGCTGGGCCGCACCGGCAAGAACTTCGCCGCCGGTATGAGCGGCGGTATCGCCTATGTGCTGGATGAGGACCGGGACCTGTATATGCGGGTGAACAAGGCCCTGGTGTCCATGGGCCCTGTGGACCAGAAGTATGACATTGAAGAGCTGCGGGGCCTCATCCAGGAGCATGTGGCCGCCACCGGCTCCCCCCTGGGCCGCAAGATTCTGGACCACTTCGAGGACTATCTGCCCAGCTTTAAGAAGATTCTGCCCCATGACTACAACCGGATGATGCAGACCATCGCCCAGTTTGAGGAGAAGGGCATGACCCGGGAGCAGGCCGAGATCGACGCTTTCTACGAGAGCACCAAGTAAGGAGGGTATTGTCATGGGTAAGAAAACCGGTTTCCTGGAGTACGAGCGCCGGGGCAATCCCGCCATCGCTCCTCTGGAACGCATTCAGAACTTCAACGAATTCCATCCCACTCTGCCGGAGGCGGAGCGCCGGAAGCAGGGAGGCCGCTGCATGGACTGCGGCGTGCCCTTCTGCCAGGCGGGGATGAATCTGGGGGGCGCGGGCTATTCCGGCTGTCCCCTCCATAACCTGATTCCCGAGTGGAACGACATGATCTATCAGGGCAACTACCCCCACGCCCTGAGCCGGCTGCTGAAAACCAGCAACTTCCCGGAGTTCACCAGCCGGGTGTGCCCCGCCCTCTGCGAGGCGGGGTGCACCTGCGGCCTCAACGGCGATGCCGTCACCGTCAAGGAGAATGAGTATTTCCTGGTGGAGTACGGCTTTGAGCAGGGGCTGATCCAGCCTCGTATCCCTGAGGTGCGCACCGGCAAGAAGGTGGCGGTGGTGGGCAGCGGTCCCTCCGGCCTGGCGGTGGCGGACCAGCTCAACCACCGGGGCCACTCGGTCACCGTCTTTGAGCGCTCCGACCGGGTGGGTGGCCTGCTGATGTACGGCATCCCCAATATGAAGCTGGAGAAGCGCATTGTCCAGCGCCGGGTGGATCTGATGACCCAGGAGGGTGTCACCTTCGTCACCTCCGCCGACGTGGGCAACACCGTCTCCGCCCAGGCCCTGCTGGAGGAGTTTGACGCAGTGGTGCTGTGCTGCGGCGCCTCCAATCCCCGGAACCTCACCGGTCCGGGCCGGGAGGAGTGCCAGGGCATCTACTTCGCCGTGGACTTCCTGAAGGCCAACACCAAGAGCCTGCTGGACTCCAACTTGACCGACGGCAATTTCATCTCCTGCAAGGGCAAGGATGTGGTCATCGTGGGCGGCGGCGACACCGGCAACGACTGCATCGGTACCGCCATCCGCCACGGCTGCAAGAGCGTAACCGCCATCGAGATGATGCCCAAGGCCCCGGACCAGCGGGCGGAAAACAACCCCTGGCCCCAGTGGCCCCGGGTGTGCAAGACTGACTACGGCCATGAGGAGGCCATCGCCGTCTTTAGCTCCGATCCTCGGCTGTATCAGACCACGGTGAAGGAGTTCCTGCCCGATGAGCAGGGCAACCTCCGGGCAGTCAAGATCGTCCACCTGAAGCCGGAGGTGGACCCCAAGACCGGCCGCACCAATATGGTGGAGATCCCGGGCACCGAAGAAGAGTTGCCCTGCGACATTCTGCTGATTGCCGCCGGCTTCCTGGGTTCCCAGCAGTATGTCTCCGAGGCTTTCGGAGTGGAGCTGGACGGCCGCACCAACGTTAAGACCGAGGCTGGCAGCTACCGCACCAATGTGGAAAAGGTGTTTACCGCCGGTGACATGCACCGGGGCCAGTCCCTGGTGGTCTGGGGCGTGGCCGAGGGCCGCGGCGCCGCCCGGGAGGTAGACGAATACCTGATGGGCTATACCGCACTCCAGTAAGTTCCCTGTAACACAAAACCGCCTCTGGCTCGCGATTGTGAGTCAGAGGCGGTTATTTTATGGACAAAATCAAAGGGAAGGGGAGTCATCCCCTTGTTTGTGTCGAATTTGTAGGAGCCACACGATAGCCCAGATGATCCAGGCCAGCAGACACCCCGCCACCGGGGCCATGCACCAGATGATCCAGAGAGCCCAGCCCAAGGCCATCCAGCCGCACAGACACAGCCAGATGAAGCCGGGGATTACCAGCAGGGCCAGAGGCAACAGCAGCCGCCAGAGGGGCCTGGCAATACGGCACAGCAGCAGTTGGAGCAGGCAGAAGGGGATAAAGTGGAAGTAGAGCAGCAGCCCCTGGAGTCCGGGACCCACACTCAGGGGCAGCTCAGAAAAGCAGGTGAAAAAGATCACCAGATAGGCGGCCATAGAGACAAGGAACAGAATACCCAAAACCCGGTCACTTCGTTTTTGAAGGCGTTTCATGACAGACCCTCCTTCCGATGGCGTGGTGGTTTGTTTCTTCACCCTGAGTCTACCATGGAAGCACACCGGCCTGCAAGGGAAAAACGCTTATTGAAATTCCTTTACAGATTTCCCGGTGTACTGCACCGCGATCCGGTCCTCGGGCCGGGGGTCGGTGCAGTAGAGCACCAACAGAAACAGCCACTCCAGAGGCTTCATCAGCAGATAGATGAGATCGGCAATGTAGGGGGAGTGAATCAGTTTGGCAATGGGAAAACCATAGTTGTCATAAAACCGGCGCACCACTCGATGAAACCGGGGCGTTTTCTCCTCCAAAATCTGTTCAAAGGCGTTGGCGATGCAGAGCTGCCGGTTCACAATCACCCGGTGGCCATGGCGCACACCCATCCGCTGGGGCCGCACCAGTTTTCGGTGGCCTCCCGCCGCCACGGTGCAGAGATAGTGCTGATCATAATAAATATTCTGGGGCGCCACTTTCTGGGACAAATTCCAGTCGCTGGTCTCAGTCCAGGCCCGGATGGCGGCGCTGGGGGACTGGCCCAGCAGTACCAGCAGGCAGACTAGAATCCCCAGCAGCGGCCACATGAGCACAAAGGCCAGCAGAGGCCACCATTTAGATTTACATAAGATTGAATTGCACCACCGGAGCAGGGGGGAGGAGAACTGCTTTTGCTCCGAATTCAGGGCGTTCCACTGGGCGATTTTGGCCCGAATGGTCCGGGCGGTGATCAGCAGCAGGTTCAGGGGCAGCAGTCCCAGCCAGAACTGGGCAGGTTTGTCCATCACCTGAACCCCGAACAGAATGCCCTCCCCGCAGGCCAGATACATCCCCGCCATAGCCAGTACCACCGTCAGCGGCGGCAGCTTTGCCAGGGGCAGATAGGTCAGCAGCAGGTAGCCTCCCAATCCAATCCATGCCAGGATTGCTACCGTGGGCAGATGCCAGGTGGCAATCGGTGTGTGGGTTTCCGTGTTGGCCAGAGTGACGGTCCAGTCCGCCCAAAAGCATACATCCCGGGTGAAGCTCAGATACAGGAAGGAATAGACCACCCCCAGCCCCAGGGTGATGCCGTCAAAGATCCGTTCCTGAGTCACAAGGGTTCCGTCAGGCTTCCGCAGTAGCAAAAACAGCTGGATGCCCGTCAGCACCAGGGGATAGGCTGCGGTTACTCCCAGCAACACAAAGGCCACACCATAGACGGGCAGCGACCGAACCGCCTCCAAGGGGGCGGAAAACAGCGACCCGGTCCGGGGTTGAGCCAGCAAAAAGACCGGTACAACTACCGCTTCCAGCGCCAGCGCCCCCAGCAAGGAGGCCAATAGGTAATGTCGTTTGATCCAGTACTTCATGGAATAACCCTCCTTTCAGCCACACTATAAGTGGTGAGACATCGAATGTCAAGTGAAATTTATTGAATTTCAATAAATTTAAGAAAAAGGAAGCGCTTGAAATTCTGGCCTGCTGTGTTAAAATAATTTGATATACCATTTGTTTGGGGGCCTATTCTTGAACAATCGCACCAAGGGTGTGCTGTGCATCATCGCGTCCGCCTTTTGCTTTTCTCTGATGAATATGTTTGTCCGGCTCTCCGGAGACCTGCCTACCCCGCAAAAGAGCTTTTTCCGCAACGCGGTGGCCCTGGTCTTTGCAGTGGTGATCCTGCTCCGGGAGGGGGAGGGCTTTCACATCGGCAAGGGCAACCTGAAATATCTGCTGCTGCGCAGCGGGGCGGGGATCCTGGGAATCCTGGGCAACTTTTACGCGGTGGACCACCTGGCCCAGTCCGACGCCTCCATGCTCAATAAGATGTCCCCCTTCTGCGTGATCCTGTTTTCCTATCTGATTTTGAAGGAAAAGCTCACCCGCTGGCAGGTGCTGGCGGTGGTGGCCGCCTTCCTGGGCAGTCTGTTTGTCATCAAGCCCACCTTTTCCAATCTGCAGCTGATGCCCTCGCTGATCGGACTGCTGGGGGGCATCGGCGCCGGCTTCGCCTATACCCAGGTGCGGATTCTGGGCCTTCGAGGGGTGAAAAGTACCGTCATTGTGGCATTTTTCTCCGGCTTCTCCTGCCTTACTATGCTGCCTTTCTTGATTGTAGATTATCACCCCATGACCGTTGCCCAGCTGGTCATCCTGATCTGCGCCGGCCTGGCGGCGGCGGGGGGGCAGTTCGGCATCACCAAGGCCTATACCTATGCTGCGGGCCGGGAGGTGTCGGTGTTCGACTATACCCAGATCATCTTCTCCACCCTGATCGGCTTCCTGGTCTTTGACCAGCTGCCCGACGGCTGGAGTTTCTTGGGCTACACCCTGATCATCGCCGCGGCGGTGTTTATTTTCCTTTACAACAACGGCCATTTCAAACTGGCCCGCCCTGAGGAGACAACCTGATATGACCGACTATTTTGATCTGCATCTGCCCCGGGAGGAACAGCTCTCCCTCAGCGCCCTGGGGCTGGCCCACCTGGGGGACGGAGTCTATGAGCTGATGGTGCGCTCTTGGCTCATTCTGCGGGGCTTCGGCAAAAAGGGCAACCTGCATCGGGAGACGGTGGCCCGGGTCCGGGCCTCCTATCAGGCCAAGGCCCTGGCCCGGATCGAGCCCCTGCTCACCCCGGAGGAGAACGCCGTGGCCCACCGAGGCCGCAACGCCCATGTGGGCAACATCCCGAAAAACGCCAGCCGGGCAGAATATTCCCACGCCACCGCCCTGGAGGCCTTGTTCGGCTGGCTCTACCTGAACGGGCGCCGGGACCGGCTCAACGAGCTGTTTGGCGCCATTATGGAGGAGGAAGACCATGCCACTTGACGCTGTATGCCTGTCCGCCCTGGTCCGGGAGCTGGAACCCGGGGTGGTGGGGGCCCGGGTGGATAAAATCTATCAGCCCGCCCGGGACGAGGTGATTTTGGCCCTCCGGGGCCGGGCGGGGGCGGTCAAACTGCTGCTCACCGCCAACCCGGCCCATCCCCGGCTCCAGTTTACCAGCGTGTTCCGGGATAACCCGGCCACCCCTCCCATGTTCTGTATGCTGCTC
>CABRZO010000136.1 GCA_902475455.1 uncultured Eubacteriales bacterium | reverse complement strand
CCGTTTACGGCCGCATCAAACACATTTACTCCATCTACCGGAAGATGTACACCCAGCACAAGACTCTCTATGAGATCTTTGACCTCTACGCCTTCCGGGTCATTGTGGACGATATCGCCGATTGCTATAACGTGCTGGGCCATGTCCACGACATGTTTAACCTGGTCCCCGACCGCTTCAAGGACTATATTTCCACCCCTAAGCCCAATATGTACCAGTCCCTCCACACCACCGTTATTGGCAAGGAGGGCATCCCCTTCGAGGTACAGATCCGGACCTGGGAGATGCACCAGATTGCGGAATACGGCATTGCCGCCCACTGGAAGTACAAGGCCGGGGTGGGCAATCAGAAGCTGAGCAGCGAGGCCACCTACGAATGGGTCCGGAAACTGCTGGAGAGCCAGCAGGACACCGACGCGGAGGAATTTGTCCGCTCCCTGAAGGTGGACCTGTTCGCCGATGAGGTTTTCGTCTTCACCCCCCAGGGCGACGTGGTCAACCTGCCCGCCGGGGCCACCCCCATCGACTTCGCCTACTCCATCCACTCCGCCGTGGGCAACCGAATGACCGGAGCCAAGGTCAACGGCCGCATCGTGCCCTTTGACAGCCAGCTTCACAACGGCGACATCGTGGAGATCATCACCTCCAACTCCTCCCGGGGCCCCAGCCGGGACTGGATGAAAATCTGCAAGAGCAACGAGGCCCGCAACAAAATCCGCCAATGGTTCAAGAAGGAACGCCGGGAGGAGAACGTGGCCACCGGCCGGGCCGCCTTTGAATCTGAGATGAAGCGCAGCGGTCTCTCCATGAGCCAGCTCATGGAGGAGGACGTGCTGCCCCAGGTTCTGAAAAAAGTCAAGTACGGCTCTCTGGATGACCTGTACGCCGCCATCGGCTACGGGGGCACCACCGCCCAGAAGGCGGTGATCCGGGTCCGGGACGAGATTCTGCGGCTGAGCAAGCTCCAGAAGGAGCAGGCTGCCCAGCAGGAGATGCTGGAGCGGGGCGAAGGGCTCCATGTGGCCTCCAATCCGGCGATACCCATTCCCGCCCCCAAGAGTACCCATACCAAGAACGGCATTATCGTGGAGGGGCTGGACAACTGTCTGGTGAAATTCGCCAAGTGCTGCACCCCGGTCCCTGGAGATCCGGTGGTGGGCTTCATCACCCGGGGCTATGGCATCTCCGTCCACCGGCAGGACTGTCCCAACGCCAACCCCGCCCGGCGCAAGCCGGAGGAGGCGGGCCGCTGGGTGGCGGTCAGCTGGGGAGATACCAGTCAGGAGGCCTATCAGACCAGCCTGGAGATCACTGCAAAGGACCGGCAGAACCTGTTTTTGGATGTGGCCGCCGCCCTGTCCGCCGCCCAGGTCAAGGTAAACAGCCTGTCCGCCAAGGGCACCCCCGACGGCTTCGCCGTCATCACCGCCCTGCTGCAGGTCCACTCCCGGGACGAAGTCAACGCGGTGATGCGGAAAATCAACGGTGTCAACGGCGTCATGACCGTGAACCGGGCAAAGGGGTGAGGGCATGAAAGCAGTTGTCACCCGGGTAAGCCGGGCCAGCGTCACCATTGACGGAAACGTAAACGGCGCCATCGGCCGGGGCTTTCTGGTACTGCTGGGCGTCGGTCCCGAGGATACCCCTCGGGACGCCGCCCTGCTGGCGGACAAAGTCTGCGGCTGCCGGGTCTTCGAGGACGAAAACGGCAAGATGAACCGCAACCTGGCCGCCGTAGAGGGTCAGCTGCTGGTGGTCAGCCAGTTCACCCTTTACGCCGATCTAAAATCCCGCCGTCCCGGCTTCACCGGGGCCGCCAAACCGGATCAGGCCATCCCCCTCTATGAGCAGTTCATGGCAGAGTGCCGGGCGCTGGGCTTTCATGTGGAGCACGGCGAGTTCGGGGCCGACATGCAGGTGGAGTCCTGCAACGACGGCCCCGTCACCCTGCTCTTTGACTCCAAGGACTGGCCGGAACGAAACAAATAACGGCCCGACTCCCCAGGAGTCAGACCGTATCACAGCAAGCGAGGTAACACTATGAAATTGGATTCTCTGGCCGTTGGCCTCATCGGCACCAACTGCTATTTACTCTCCGACGACACCTCCGGCAACGCCGCCGCCATTGTGGACCCCGGCGGAAGCGCCGACCAGATCCTGGCCAAGATCAAGCAGGACAATCTGGATGTGAAAATGATTCTGCTCACCCACGGCCACTTCGACCACGTGCTGGGGGTGCAGGATATTCTGGCGGCCTATCCCGGACTGCCGGTCTACATCACCGAGACCGACTATCCCGAGGCCCGGGACGGAGGCCAGTTCGGCTACTCCATGGGCGAGGTGGACTCTGTGCACTTCTATGACGAAGGCGACACCGTGGAACTGGGCAATTTGAAGATCGATGTACTCCGGACACCCGGCCACACCCCGGGCTCCGTCACCCTCCGGGTGGAGGATGTGCTCTTCACCGGGGACACCCTGTTCTGCGGCTCCTGTGGACGCACCGATTTCCCCGGCGGCAGCTTTGCCGATATGCAGCGCTCTCTCAAGCGGCTGGCGGATCTGCCGGGAGATTACCGGGTCTATCCCGGCCATGAGAGCTCCACCACCCTGGACTACGAGCGGAAGTACAACCCCTTCATGCAGCGGCTTTAAGCCGCCAAGGCTTCAGGTTCAGCACCACCACCGCCCCGAAGATCAGGGCGATGCCCAACAGTTTGACCCCGCTCACCGTCTCCCGGTAGGCGATCATCCCCAGCAGCGCCCCCACCAAGGGCTCCACGGTGGCCAGGATGGCCGCCCGGCTGGCCTCCATATGACCCAGGCCGCTGGAGTAGAACAGATAGGGCAGAATGGTGCAGAACACCCCGATGCCCAGGCAGCAGCCCAGATTCAGCGGGCTGCGGGCGGCGGTGGTCACAATGGTTCCGATGCCGCTGAAGGGCAGGGCACAGAGGGCCGCCACCAGAAAGGTATAGAAGGTGACGGTCATCGTATCATACTTTTTCAAAGCCACCTGGCCGAAGATGGAATAGGTGGCATAGAAGAAGCCGGAACCCAGCCCCAGCAGCAGCACCAGCCAGGACAGGTGGTAGCTGCCCCCCACCAGCCCCGCTACGCAGACGCTGCCCGCCATGGTCATAGCCAAAGCCAGCAGCTTCAAGGGCGTAATCTTTTCCCGAAAGAAGAGGGCGCTCATCAGCATAACGAACACCGGCGAGGTGTAGAGCAGCACCACGGCGATGGAGACCTCGCTGCGCTGCATGGCGGTGAAATAACACACGTTAAAAAACACCACGCTGACCACCCCGGTGCCAAAGAACATCCAGAGATCCTTGGGATGGATTCTGAGCTTTTCCGGCGCCCGGATCAGCAGCACCAGGCCCATACCCAGGGCCCCCACGATCATCCGCACCTCGGTGATCTGCAAGGAACTCAGCCCGGCGGCGGACAACCCCCGGACAAAAATGCTGATGATTCCCCAGAGCACCCCGGCCAGGAGTACATTAGCGGTGGCTTTTTTCTGTTCCAATTCTACTCTTCCCTTCTCTGCATCCGGCAACCGCCCGAGATACGCAAATAAAACCACCCAACGGTGGATTCAACAAATATTATGATAGCACCCTGCTCCATTGGACGCAAGGAATAATTTATCTCTTTACAGCATAAAAGGAGAAAATCATGCTCGAGATCGTATTCAGCGACAGTGCCTGCGGCGCCCTCAAATATGCCCAGCACTTTGGTCAGGGCGAATATCAGCCGGGCTGCATCGGGGTGTTTGTCTCCCATGACGACGGCACCGAACCCACCGCCCAAGAGATTGCCCAGGCCCAGCGCCAGGCGGAGGAACGGGAGCGTCAGGCCTGGGAGCAGGCGATCCCCCTGGGAGGCAATCCCGAGGATGTGCTGGGTTTTGCCCTGAATCTCAGCGTGGGGGACATTTCCGAGGATGTGCCCGGCCCCAAGCGCCAGGCGGAGCTGCAGAAACTTTACAGCTTTGTGGTGGACGGCATGGAGGAGGACTGCGCAAAGCTTGAGGAACAGGCCCGGCAGGCCCTGGACCGGATTTTGACGGCCTCGGACCGGGGAGAACTGCTCCGGGTCTGGTACAGTGATGACCCCGACGAGCTCTGCGGCTTTTACTGGCTCATGGCCTGGCTGGACGAGTCCGGAGCTCAGGGCCCGGTGGAGACCATCAAACTGCCCCGGCTGGAAGCTCGGCCAGACGGAACCGCCGTCTCCCGGCGGGGCTGGGGGGATGTGGAACCCGGCCAGTGGGGCCGCTTTTCGGATCTGGCCCGGCCGGTGTCTCCGGAAACCCGCCATGGCTGCAAATTGATTTGGGACAATCTGCGGCGGGAAAACGCCCCGCTGCGGGCCTGTCTCAACGACAGACTGACCAGCGTACCGGCGGATTTTTATGACTGCTTCCTGCGCCGGGAAATTGCCCGGCAGCCGGAGGAGTTTGACCAGGCCCAGGTGCTGGGCCGGGTATTGGGCCAGCTGCCCGGGGTAGGTGACGGTTTCTTGGCGGGCCGAATGGAGGCCATGGTCCGGGCCGGAGAACTGGAATTTCTCACGGAGCCCCCCGCCGACGGGGCCCGCTATTGGCGCAGAATGCGCAAGACTCAGCACGTTCACGGCTGATATTCCCGGAGGTATTCATGTATCTCAAACTCATACATCATAACTATAAATACGCTGTGGAGCAGATCATGCTGATCCTGTTCCCTGGGGAAAAACCCGACTATGGAGCGGCCCCGGAGGAGGCAAATCAAGCCGTCTCCTCCCTGTCGGTGTCCCAGGTCTGGGCCACCGCCCAAACCCGGCTCCAATGGCAGGGCCGCCCTGGGCATCTCCCGGGTGAAGGCCAGCGAACTCACCGACCAGTTAACCCGGGACAGGCTGCTGCAGCGTATCATAAAACAGTCCTTTTACAAGGCGGCGGTGGAGTGCACCGGCATCACGCCCCCCTGGGGGGCCCTCACCGGCATCCGACCCGCCAAGCTGGCCAGCAAGGCCCTGAAGGAATCCGGCTCCGAGGCGGAGGTCCGGCGGCTGTTTCAACGGGAGTTCTTTGTCTCCCCGGAGCGCACCGAGCTGGCCCTGGAGGCCGCCCGGGCCAGCCTCCAGGCGGAGGCCAAGCTGGAAAAGAACGATATTTCCCTCTATGTGGGCATCCCCTTTTGCCCCACCCGATGCGCCTACTGCAGCTTTGTCTCCACCGACGTCCAGCGCAGTCTGAAACTGGTGGAGCCCTACCTGGAGGCCCTGGACCGGGAGATCGACGCGGTGGCGGAATACCTGCCCCAGGCTGGGGCTCAGGTCCGCACCATCTACATTGGGGGCGGCACCCCCACCACCCTCACCGCAGGGCAGCTGGAGCATCTGATCTCCCATCTGCGCCAAAAGCTGGACCTGTCCCGGCTGGTGGAATTCACCGTGGAGGCGGGACGGCCCGACACCATTACCGCAGATAAGCTGGCGGTGCTCCATGACCTGGAGGTGGATCGGGTATCGGTAAACCCCCAGAGTATGCGGGATGAAGTTTTACAGGCCATGGGCCGCTCCCACACGGCGGCGGACATTTTAAAGGCCTATGACATGGTGCGCAAAAGCGGCATTCCCATCGTCAATATGGATCTTATCGCCGGCCTGCCCCGGGACACGGTGGAGGGATTCCGTTACACTTTGGACGAAGTTTTAAAGCTGGCGCCGGAAAATGTGACGGTCCACACCCTGGCCCTGAAAAAAGGAGCCCGGCTCATGATGGAGCGGCAGGGGCTTCCCTCCGGGGAAGAGACCTCCGCCATGCTGGATTACGCCTGGCAGGCCCTCCGGGCCCAGGGGCAGATCCCCTACTACCTCTACCGCCAAAAGTACATGTCCGGTGCTTTGGAGAACATTGGCTGGTGCAAGCCGGGCACCGAGGGACTCTACAACATCTGCATCATGGAGGAGCTCCACTCCATTCTGGCCCTGGGGGCCGGAGGCTCCACCAAGCTCACCAATCCGGCCACCGGCAAGATCGTCCGGATCACAAACCCCAAATATCCCCAGCAGTATCTGGAGCGGATTGAGGAGCTCTGCCAGGCCAAGGCGGAGCTGATCCCCTTCCAGCGCTCCCTGTAAGAGAGGAGTTTTTCTATGGCTTACCAACTCAAGACCATCAACGACGCCATCCGTTCCGATCCCAAAGGCTTTCTGGAGGAATGCGACGCGGAGTATCAGCGCAAAATAGACGCCGCAGCAGAGCAGATCATTCGAAACCTGCCCACCAGCCCCCTGGTGCTGCTCAGCGGCCCCTCTGGCTCCGGCAAGACCACCACCGCCATGAAGATCGACGAGGCCCTGGAGCGCCGGGGCATCATCACCCAGACCATCTCCATGGACAATTATTTTCAGACCGTCTCCCCGGAAACCACTCCCCGGACCAAGGACGGCAGCTACGACTTCGAGTCCCCCCTGTGCATGGACATGGAGCTGCTGAACGAGCACTTTGACGCCCTGGCAGCAGGCCAGGAGATTCTGATCCCCCGCTACGACTTCTGCCGCCAGATGCGGGACACCAGCCGGTGCACCCGGTTGCATCTGAAGGAAAATGAAGTGGCTGTCTTTGAGGGCATCCACGCCCTGAACGACGATGTGGCGGGTCGTCACCCGGAGGCC
>CABRZO010000135.1 GCA_902475455.1 uncultured Eubacteriales bacterium | reverse complement strand
GGACACCGATGGGGATGGCAGCAATCTGTCCATTCTGGATCTGATCCGGGTGGAGGATGACATGCTGGAGGAGCTGGATACCCGGGACGCCTGCCGTAAGGTGCGTATTTGTGTAGAGCGGGTGCTGGACGAGCGGGAGCGAAAGGTCATTGTGGGCCGGTACGGCCTGGACGGCAACCCACCCCGAACCCAGCGGGAGATTGCCGCCCAGTGCGGCATCAGCCGGTCCTATATTTCCCGCATTGAAAAAAAGGCCCTGAAAAAGCTGGAGGAGGCCATGGAGGAGCCGGAGGTGGATTGCTGGTCAACCTCAAAAGAGAAAAGCTGACAATTAAAGTCGATTGTAAACTATAATAAATTAAGGTTGACAATAGAAGCTAATTGGATTATGATAGAGCTACTGAAACAGAGAGGAAGATTTTCCATGAAACAAAACAAGAGCTCTATCTACCGCCTCACTGTATGCGGACTGATGGCGGCGGTGATGTGTGTGCTGGGTCCCATGTCCATTCCCATTGGTGCGGTGCCCATCTCATTTACCAATCTGGTGATCTGTCTGGCGGCCTGTCTGCTGGGCTGGAAATGGGCTACCGTCAGTGTGGTGGTTTATGTACTGTTGGGCATGGTGGGACTGCCGGTGTTTTCCGGCTATTCCGGCGGCCTAGCCAAACTGGCGGGACCCACCGGAGGCTATATTGTCGGCTTTATCTTCCTGGCCCTGATTGGCGGCTTCTTTGTAGATCGTTTTCGGGGCAACTACCTGTGGACCATTTTGGGGCTGATCCTGGGCATGGCGGTGACCTATGCCTTCGGTACCGCCTGGTTTGTGTTCCAGATGAGATGCACGCTGTGGTATGCGCTGGCGGCATGCGTACTGCCCTTTGTCTTGGTGGATATGATCAAAATTGTGGCAGCCACCCTGGTGGGCGCTACCGTCCGGCGGCAGCTGGTAAAGGCCCACCTGATCGGCGCCTATGCTCCCCAGGCGGAATAACAGAAGTTGAAAAATACCCCCGCCGGACTGCTGGTCCGGCGGGGGTTCTCTGTCGTTGTTTATTGCTGAGTAGTGTCCGGGTCCGGTTCAGTAAATTCCGGCTGGTCAGCGGGGGCCTGGTGTTCGGTCTCGATGCCTCGGATAAAGATATCCGCAGTGGTGTGGATAAAGGCAGACTCCTCCACATCTCTGGGAATTCCTTTGATGGTGTCGAACAGAATGGTGTAGGAGGTCAGGGAGCCAAAGAAGGCGGTGACCGCCACCTTTACATCCAGATCCGCCCGAATGGTGCCCTGCTGCTGAAGCCGGGTCAGGAACTCAGAGAAATTCTTGCGGGCGGTACAGAAGCTCTTCTCATAGTAGGCCTCGCCAAATTCCGGGAACTTGTGGGAGTCCCGAATCACGCTGCCCAGAAAAGCCGCCCGGTCGGAATCCCGGGAGATGGCCATATAGCTCTCCGCCACGTTATGGACCGCCTGACGCCAGTCGGCGCAGTTGGCGCCGGCCACCGCCTCCTCCGGGGGAATGGCGTGGGTGTAGAGCTGGAGCACCTGGAAGAACAAGTCCTCCTTGCTGGAACAGTACTGATAGAGGGCGGCCTTGGAGAACCCGATCTCCCGGGCGATGTCATCCATGGTGGTGTCCTCAAAGCCCCGCTCACCGAACAGCCGCAGGGCCACCCGGGTAATCTCCTCCCGGCGCCGGTCAAACTCGGGGCGCATCCGGGCTACCTCCGGAATATTCAGGGCGTTAAAGAGCTGCTTTTTGCCGTCAAAATAGAGGTAGATGGTGGAGGGGGAGATATGTGCTTCGTTGGCGATATCGATAATCTTGGTTTCGGAATAGCCTTTGCGCAAAAAAACTGCTGTGGCAGCAGCTTCGATCTTGGCTTTCAGGCCCGCTTTCCTGCGTTCATTATTCATGGGGACGGGCTCCTTTCTGGGTTGAACTACTACTATTATAAGTAAACCACAAAGGGGTAATGGTGTCAAATAAAAAAGGATTTTTCTCGCCATTTGCTAGAAAAATGTTCATTTTTATGGTATGCTGATCAAAAAAAGGAGGAGGCGTTTGCCGTGGAAGGACAGTTGGCGACCTTGCAGCGTTGGGTGGATGCGTCCCGGCGCATTGTGTTTTTTGGCGGGGCGGGTGTGAGCACTGAGAGCGGCATACCAGATTTTAGGAGCGTGGACGGACTGTACCACCAGAGCTATGACGAGCCTCCGGAGACCATTCTGAGCCACAGCTATTTTGAGCAGAAGCCCCAGGAGTTTTTCCGGTTTTATCGGCAGAAGATGCTATTTCCCGATGCCCGGCCCAACGCCGCCCATTTGAAGCTGGCAGAGCTGGAGGCGGCGGGGAAGCTGTCGGCGGTGGTGACCCAGAACATCGACGGGCTGCACCAAAAGGCGGGCAGCAAGACGGTCTATGAGCTCCACGGGGCGGTGAACCGAAACCATTGCACCCGGTGCGGCAAATTCTATTCTCTGGAGGAGGTCATGGCCACCCAGGGGGTGCCCAGGTGCGATTGCGGGGGTATTATCAAGCCCGATGTGGTGCTCTATGAGGAGTGCCTGGATGAGGACACCATCAACGGCGCCGTGGAGGCCATCCGCCGGGCGGATATGCTGATTGTGGCGGGCACGTCTTTGGTGGTGTATCCCGCCGCGGGACTCATCCGCTACTACCAGGGGGACAAGCTGGCGCTGATCAATTTGCAGCCCACCTCCGCGGACCAGATGGCCAATCTGGTGATTCATGACAAGGTGGGCCGGGTGCTGGAGCAGATCCGGGTTTCCTAAGGACAGAAAAAAGAGCAGGTGTCAGGTTGTTCACCCGACACCTGTTTTTTGTCAACAAGTATGTGGGAAATCAGTCCACATCCCAGTCCGCGTAATCGTCGTACTCCGGGGGGAACTCGGTATAGTGCTTCTTCCGGTTGGTGAGCTCACCCAGATAGTCCAGCATGCCCACAATGGCGCAGAACAGGGCCGCAATGGCCACACAGGCGGTCAAGATCTGGGTAAACGTGCGGAGCGTGAATTTCTTCATAGTGGATCCTCCTTCAAACGTTCCTGCTGTATAGAGCAGTTTACTCGCTTTTTATTGGAATTGCAAGGTTTTTTGCAAATTTTAACCTTGGGACGGGGGTGGCGGCGGAGTGGGGTCATTTTTGTGCCGGCGGAAGAAGTTGACCTGTTCCTGGGTGAAAAAGGGCTCCTGAGGCATGCCGATGCCGGCCTGGTAGCGCCGGAAAACTTCCAGCGCCAGCTCCGCCCGGCGGCGGCTGGATTCCTTTCGCAGATAGGAGGGATCCAGATCCCCGATGCGCACCCGGTCCAGGCCGTCGGCGTCCTTTAGGAGCTGGGCCAGCAGGATAGCCCGGTCCAGATCCGCCGGGGCATAGCCCTCCACCGTGGCGCGCAGCACGTTCTCCCGGCGGGAGTGGGCATCCACCGCCCCCTGGAGCAGTTTCAAATCCTCTCCGGTGCGGCCGGTGATGTCCCCGATCCGCTGGGCGGAGCGATGGCCGTGGAGGTCGTCCACCCAGTCGTTCTGGCGGCCCACATCGTGATAGGAGCAGGCCAGCAGCAATAGCTCGGTGTCAGGCTGGTCCAGCCCCTCCTCCATGGCGCAGAAGCCCCCCTGGAGGATGGTGCGCTCAATGTGGCCCAGGCCGTGCATCTTACTCACGAAGAGCACGCTGTGGTCCAGCTGTTCCAGGGTCTGCAGCAGCAGAGGATAAAATTCCCAATCCCGCAGCCGCTGAAACTCCGGTTCATATGCCTGCCAGTTGCCTGCCTGCAGCAGTTCCAGCATGGGACGGCGGTCCGCCATGGGGCAATCCCTCCTAACCAAATCATACACTACTATTGTAAATCCACAAAGAGGAAAAAGCAAGGGCCGGAACTCAGGGTGTTCCGGCCCTTTTTTGTCGGTTTTCGGCCCAAAGGGGCGGAATTACAGGGTCTTGAGGATGGCGCCCTTATCGGCGGAGGTGACCAGGCTGGCGTAGCGGGCCAGATAGCCGGTCTTGACCTTGGGCTCGGGCATCACCAGGTTGGCCCGGCGGCGCTCCAGCTCTTCCTCGCTGACCTCCAGAGTGACGGAGTGGGCGGGGATGTCGATGGAGATGGTGTCACCCTCCTCCACCAGGCCGATGGGGCCACCGGCGGCGGCCTCCGGAGAGACATGGCCGATGGCGGCGCCTCGGGTGGCGCCGGAGAAGCGGCCGTCGGTGATCAATGCCACGCTCTCTCCCAGGCCCATGCCGCAGATGGCGGAGGTGGGGTTGAGCATCTCCCGCATGCCGGGGCCGCCCTTGGGGCCCTCATAGCGGATGACCACCACGTCGCCGGGCTTGATGCCTCCGGCGTAGATGACGGCGATGGCCTCCTCCTCGGAGTTAAAGACCCGGGCGGGGCCGGAGTGGCGCATCATCTCGGGAGCCACGGCGGACTGCTTCACCACGCAGCCGTTGGGGGCCAGGTTGCCGAAGAGGACGGCGATGCCGCCGGTGGCCATGTAGGGGTTGTCGATGGGCCGGATGGTCTCCGGGTCCCGGTTGACGGCGCCGGCAATATTTTCGCCCACGGTTTTGCCGGTGCAAGTGATCAGGTCGGTGCGGATGAGGCCCGCGTCTGCCAGCTCCTTCATGACGGCGTAGACGCCGCCAGCCCGGTCCAGGTCCTCCATAAAGGTGGGGCCGGCAGGGGCCAGGTGGCACAGGTTGGGGGTCTTGGCGTTGGCCTCGTTGACCATGTGCAGGTCAATCTCCACCCCGCACTCGTGGGCGATGGCGGGCAGGTGGAGCATGGTGTTGGTGGAGCAGCCCAGGGCCATGTCGATGATCTCGGCGTTGTGGAAGGCCTCGGCGGTCATGATGTCCCGGGGCCGGATGTTCTGCCGCAGCAGCTCCATCACCTGCATACCCGCCTGCTTGGCCAGCCGGATCCGGGCGGAGTAAGGGGCGGGAATGGTGCCGTTGCCCCGCAGCCCCATGCCGATGGCCTCGGTGAGGCAGTTCATGGAGTTGGCGGTGTACATGCCGGAGCAGCTGCCGCAGGAGGGGCAGGCGTTCTCAATGTACTCCTCCACACCCTCCTCGTCCAGGGTGCCGGCGTGGTAGGCGCCCACCGCCTCGAACATATCGCTGAGGCAGGTGCGCTTGCCGCTGCTCAGGTGGCCCGCCAGCATGGGGCCGCCGGAGACGAAGATGGTGGGCACATTGATCCGGGCGGCGGCCATCAGCAGGCCGGGCACGTTCTTGTCGCAGTTGGGGATCATGACCAGGGCGTCAAACTGATGGGCGATGGCCATGCACTCGGTGGAGTCGGCGATCAGGTCCCGGGTTACCAGGGAGTATTTCATGCCGATGTGGCCCATGGCGATGCCGTCGCAGACGGCGATGGCGGGGAATTCAATGGGGGTGCCGCCGGCCATCCGGACGCCGGCCTTGACGGCCTCGGCGATCTTGTCCAGGTTGATGTGG
The DNA here is from genome assembly GCA_902475455.1 of uncultured Eubacteriales bacterium. Classification (GTDB taxonomy): domain Bacteria; phylum Bacillota; class Clostridia; order Oscillospirales; family Oscillospiraceae; genus UMGS1766. The sequence continues at coordinate 1,294 of CABRZO010000135.1, read as the reverse complement.
CCGGGGACAATCTCATTTTTGGAGCAGACAATGCCCACCAGGGGGCGCTGCTGCTCTTCCCGGGTCAGACCCAGGGCGGCGAAGAGAGAACGGTTCGGGGCGCGGTCCACGCCCTTGGTGACGTTATCGGAAAGCATAGATGATGATACCTCCATACAGTAAATTTTGGGAATTGCGGGGGCAGAGGCGAGGGCCGTTAAAAACGGCCCTCGCCTCCGGCTCCGGGAGTGAAAACCGGCGGACGGGCTGAGCCCGCCCGCCGGCTGAAGTTTTGTGCTGAAAGGGAGGCGCTTACTTGGAAGCGGCGTCCAGGTCGGCGTCGCCGGTGCCGTTGTTCTTCCAGAGCATGTTGTCCCGCAGATAGGCGCCCACGGTCTCCAGGGGGTGCTTGGCCAGCATGGCCCGCTTGGAGTTGAAGAAGGTGCGGCCGTTCTTGTTCTCGGCGATCCAGCGGCCGGCGAAGGAGCCGTCCTGGATGTCGGAGAGCACCGCCCGCATGTTGGCCTTGACCTGCTCGTGGTCGATGACCCGGGGGCCGGAGACATACTCGCCATACTCGGCGGTGTCGGAGATGGAGTAGTTCATGGCCGCCACGCCGCCCTTGTTGATCAGGTCGACGATGAGCTTCACCTCATGGCACACCTCAAAATAGGCGTTCTCAGGGGCGTAGCCCGCCTCGCAGAGCACCTCGAAGCCGCACTGCATCAGGTCCACCAGGCCGCCGCAGAGGACGGTCTGCTCGCCGAACAGGTCGGTCTCAGTCTCGATGTCCATGGTGGTCTCCATGATACCGGCCCGGGCGCCGCCGATGCCGGCGATGTAAGCCAGAGCGATGTTCTTGCAGTTGCCGGTGGCGTCCTGCTCCACGGCCACCAGGCAGGGCACGCCCTGGCCGATGACGTACTGGCCGCGGACGGTGTGGCCGGGGCCCTTGGGGGCAGCCATGAACACGTCCACGTCGGCGGGAGGCACGATCTGCTTATAGCGGATGTTGAAGCCGTGGGCAAAGGCCAGGGCGTTGCCGGCCTCCAGGTTGGGGGCCACGGACTCCCGATAGATGTCGGCGGCCCGCTCGTCGTTGACCAGCATCATGACGATGTCGGCCTTCTTGGCGGCCTCAGCCACGGTGTAGACCTCAAAGCCGTCCTTGGTGGCCTTGTCCCAGCTCTTGCCGGGGCGCAGGCCGATGATGACGTTGCAGCCGGAGTCCCGCAGGTTCATGGCGTGGGCGTGGCCCTGGGAGCCGTAGCCGATGACGGCGATGACCTTGCCGTCCAGATAGCTCAGGTCACAG
>CABRZO010000134.1 GCA_902475455.1 uncultured Eubacteriales bacterium | reverse complement strand
GGTCAAGCTGGATCTGCTGCTGCCGCAGCTCCGGGCGGGCGTGTGGTGCGCCTCCCCCCTGCCGGAGAGCTGCGCGGTGGTGCCCCCCTGCTGGATCGCCGAGCGGGTCACCATCGGGGAGAGCTGCCTCATCGGCCCCCACACGGTGCTGGAACAGGGCACCTTCCTGGGGGACCGGACGGTGGCCCAGCGGTCGGTGCTGCTGGGCTGCGCCGTGGGCTCCTCCTCCACCCTCCACGGGGCCATCCTCTGCGAGGACAGCACCGTGGGCAGCGGCTGTTCCCTGGCCCAGGGCAGCGTACTGGGAGCCGAGGCGGTGCTGGAGGACCATGTGGTGCTCCGGGAGGAGGTCCGGATCTGGCCCCGGATCCCGGTGAAAACCGGCAGTCGGCTCACCTGCTCCGTCACCGGGGGCGCCCTGCCGGTCCACGTCTGCTTTGAGGGGGGCGCCCTCCGGGGCAGGCTGGCCCAGGAGATCACCCCGGAACTGCTGCTCACCCTGGGCAGCGTGCTGGGCCGGTCGGAACGGGTGGCCCTGGGGGCCACCCCCGGGGCGGGCAGCGCCGCCCTGCTGATGGCCGCCGCCGCCGGGGTCTCCGCCGCCGGCAGCGTCCCCTTGGTCCACGACGGCACCACCTGGGGCTCCGGGGCCTATTTCGCCCGGCGGGGCGGGGCGGACTGCTCCCTGTTCATCGAAAACCAGGGGGAGGAGTGTCTGCTCTGGGTCTTTGACCGCCACGGGCTCCCCCCGGGCAGCGACCAGGCCCGGCGCATCGAGGGGGCCCTGCGGCGCCAGGAGATCCACCGGGCCCCCGCCGGGGCCATGGGCCGTCAGGAACAGGCCCGGGGCATTGACGCCGCCTACTGCGCCGCCGCCGTCCAGAAAGCCGGCAGCGGCCCCATCTCCCCCCTCACCGTCTGCGTACCCGAGGAGGGCCGGGAAAATCAGCTGCTCTCCCAGGCCCTGCAAAGCCTGGGCTGCAAGGTGCTCCGGGACCGGCGCCGGGGGGTGCCCGCCCTCTGGTGCCGCCGGGGCGGCCGTTTGCTCTTCGGAGAGGACGAGCGGGGAACGGCCCTGCGGCCGGAGCAGCTGATGCTGATGGTGGCCCTGGAGCTCATTGAGGGGGGCCAGAATTACCTTGCCCTGCCCTGGGACGCCCCCGCCGCCGCCGCCACCCTGATGGAGGCCCTGGGGGCCCAGCCGGCGCCGGCGGAGAAATTCGCCGTGCTGGCCCAGGAGCAGGCCGCCCTCCGGGACGGAGTCTTTGCCGCCTGCCTGCTCTGCCGTCGGCTGGGCCGCACCGGGGAACGGCTGGGAGAACTGAGTCGCCGGGTTCCCACCTTCGGGGTGTTCCGGGGAGAGCTGCCCCTGGAGGGCAGCCGGGGGGATCTGATGGAGGAGCTGGCCCGGCTCTGGCCCCAGGCGGACCCGGCCCGGGAAGGGCTGCGGCTCCATCTGTCCGGGGGCTGGGCCTGGATCCGGCCCGCCGCCACCAGCCCCCTGCTGAAGGTGCGCACCGAGGGAGACAGCGTGGAACTGGCCGCAGAGCTGTGTGATTTCGTGCTCTCCGAGGCCCGGCGGCTGGACCGGCAAACGCCCCGCTCCTGAGGCGTTTTTCCACGATTTCACCAGCTTTTCCCCGACAAAAGCCGGAGAAACAGGAAAATTGATGCTGTACGAACCAGGGATCCTGTGGTATACTTTTTGTATCGTGCAGTGTAAGCCGCAGACCTCTGATGCGGAAACGGTCTCCGGCTTAAGACGGTTTACCATCCATGTTTCGTGAACATCAGTACAGCTTCACGAACCCACCTGTCGCGGCAGCACAGGGACAGGGGCCGGGCAGCAGCACGAACTGCCCCCCAGTTACAAAAGAACTTGCACCAGGCGTTTTCCCCCAAGGGTACGCCCGGCAGCGCCCCCGGCGAAGCAGGGCCGGGTGCCTCCGGGGCCCTTTGGGGAAAGGGCTCTGTTGGCGTGCCCTCCAGAGGCCGCCTTTGTGCCTGTTTATCAAAAATCCCTGTCCTTTTTCAGCCGCCGACCTACATCGAAGAAACACACAAAAAGGAGTTTTATACCTATGGCTGAAAAATTGAAAATCATCTCTCTGGGCGGCCTCAACGAGATCGGCAAAAACCTGACCGTCTACGAGTATGGCGACGACATCATCGTGGTGGACGTGGGCATGGGCTTCCCCGACGACGATATGTACGGCATCGACGTGGTGATCCCGGACATCACCTATCTGATCAAGAACCGGGACAAGATCCGGGGCATCTTCCTGACCCACGGCCACGAGGACCACATCGGAGCCCTGCCCTATGTGCTCCGGGACGTGAACGCCCCCATCTACGCCACCCGGATGACCGCCGGCCTGGTGGAGCTGAAACTGGAGGAGCACCGGCTGCTGGACAAGACCAAGATCCGCACCTGTGAGGCCGGTCAGGTCATCAAGGCCGGCAAATTCACCGTGGAATTCATCCACATGAACCACTCCATCGCCGACGCGGTGGCCTTCGCCATCACCTGCCCCGTGGGCACCGTGATTCACACCGGCGACTTCAAGATCGACCCCACCCCGGTGTCCGGCGGCATGATCGACCTGGCCCGGCTGGGGGCCCTGGGCAACAAGGGCGTGCTGGCCCTGCTCTGCGACTCCACCAACGTGGAGCGCCCCGGCTACACCAAGAGTGAGCGGGCGGTGGGCGACAGCTTTGATGCCCTGTTCAAGGGCTGCGATGAGCGCATCATCGTCACCACCTTCGCCTCCAACGTGGACCGGATCCAGCAGGTCATCAACGTGGCCGCCCGTTACGGCCGCAAGGTGGCCGTCAGCGGCCGCAGCATGGAGAACGCCCTGAAGGTGTCCACCCAGCTGGGCTACATGAACGTGCCCGAGGGCACCGTGGTGCCCCTGGAGCAGATCAAGACCCTGCCCAAAAAGCAGGTGTGCATCATCACCACCGGCAGCCAGGGGGAGAGCATGTCCGCCCTGACCCGGATCGCCTTCTCCACCCACCGGCAGATCGACATTCAGCCCGGGGATCGGGTGATTCTGTCCGCCTCCGCCATCCCCGGCAACGAGAATTCCATCGGCGCCGTCATCAACGAGCTCTACCGCAAGGGGGCCGAGGTGGTCAACGAGCGGGCCGGCGCCCTCCACGTCTCCGGCCACGCCTGCCAGGAGGAGCTGAAGATCATCCACGCCCTGGTGAAGCCCAAGTTCTTCATCCCGGTCCACGGCGAGCAGCGGCACCTGCGGGTCCACGCCAAGCTGGCCCAGGAGATGGGCATGAACCCCAAAAACGTCATCATCAGCGACATCGGCAAGGTCATCGAGCTCACCCACAACTCCTGCCGCATCAACGGCACCGTGCCCTCCGGCAATGTGCTGGTGGACGGCTACGGCGTGGGCGACGTGGGCAGCGTGGTGCTCCGGGACCGGAAGCACCTGGCCGAGGACGGTATGATCGTGGTGGTGGTCTCCATGTCCGGGGAGGACGGCAGCGTGGTCTCCGGCCCCGACATCATCACCCGGGGCTTCGTCTACGTCAAGGAGAGCGAGCAGCTCATGGATGAGCTGCGGGCCATCGCCTGTCAGACCCTCTATTCCTGCGAGCAGCGGCACCTCACCGATTGGGCCACCATCAAGGGTGAGGTCAAGGGGGATCTGTCCTCCTTCCTCTACAAAAAGACTAAGCGGAATCCCATGATTCTGCCCGTCATCATGGAAGTGTAATCTCTTCTCTTCCGGCTGACTGTCCCCATCCGGGGACAGTCAGCCGTGCGCTTGTCGAAAAAGGCCATAGGCCTTTTCCGACAAAGGGGCTGCATGCAGGACAGGGCTCGATTGCTTGCGCAAAAGTCACCCTGTCCTGCATGAGAAGTGTCATTTCCGAGGCACATGTCCCCGGAAATGACGAAATCAGATTTTGTTCCGTCCTCTTCGGAGGACGGAATTTTGTGAAACTGCCTAAACCTATGGTTTTTCGACAGTCTTCCGGCTGACTGTCCCCATCCGGGGACAGTCAGCCGTTTTTCATTGACCTGATTGTGAAAAAATCGGCGCTCAGAATGTCTTCTGAGCGCCGATTGGGCTTTTACGCCCCGGCCTCCAGCATGGTGTCGGCGAAGATGGCGTATCCACAAGTTGGATCATTTACCAAAACATGGGTGACTGCCCCCACCAGCTTGCCATCCTGGAGGATGGGGGAGCCGCTCATGCCCTGGACGATGCCCCCGGTCTTGGCCAATAAATCCTCATCCGTCACCCGGATCATCATGGACCGGCTGTCCTGTCCGCTGCACCGGTAGATCCGCAGGATCTCCACGTCAAACTCCTCCACCTGGTCCCCCTCCACGTTGGACAGGATGGTGGCCGCCCCCACCTTGACCTCGCTCTTCTTGGCCACCGGCACCTTTTCGCCGGTAAACCCGGCCTCATTGCCGGCACTCACGCCAAATACGCCGCAGTCGGTGTTGGCGTACAGGGTGCCCAGGTCCCGCTGCAGGTCAAAGGTGCCGTGGAGCTCCCCGGGGGTGCCCTTCTGGCCCACCTGCACGTCGGAGACGGTGGAGCCCATGATGGCCCCGGACTCCAGGGGCATCAGCAGCTTGGTGTCCACATCATTGATGCCGTGGCCCAAAGCGGCAAATTTTCCGCTGTCCGGGTCATAATAGGTGATGGTTCCGATTCCCGCCATGGAATCCCGGATCCAGGCCCCCAGGCGATAGGAGCCGTCGGTCATACATTGGACCGCCGCCGTCTCCGTCTCCACCATGCGGCCGCCCCGGGTCAGCTGAATGGCCATGGTCTCGCCGCCGGCGGCCTGGAGCAGGGACTGGACCTCCTCAATGGTGTCCACCTGCCGGCCGTCAATATGGGTGATGATGTCTCCGGTCCGGAGTCCGCACTGCCGGGCCGGAGACTCCTCCCCGTGCTCCGTGGCCACATCCGCCAGGCCCACTACCATGACGCCCCGGGAAAACAGCTTGATGCCCACGGTGTGACCCACCGGGATCACATATTGCCGCTGCTGTCCAAAGCACTCCGCCGCCTCACCGGCCCGGCTCCAGTGCAGGGCGGCGGAGGCCAGAGAGCACACCAGCGCCAGGCTGAGCACCATCGCCGTCAACCAGATCCCCCATGGCTTTGCCTCCTTTTGTTCCATAATTTTCCTCCCATTCTCTTCCGCATTCTCTCATCTTCTCTGTTGCGCGCCAAAACCGCGCCCTGTTACTATGTCTCAAAATCCGCCGAACTGTTCTGGCAAAGTCAAACAACACTGGGCTTTTTCTGTGGCGGTTTCTGAAAAGAAGCGGGGTTGGGAAGTTTTTAGTGGGGAACTTTTCCTGTTTTTCCAGCAATTTTCTGCCGTCAATTCTGTTCCGCCTTCTGGCGGATCAGCCGCAGGTTTTCCCGCAGCCGCCGGTCCATGGGGCTGCGGCGCAGGGCCTCCTCCCCCATGGCCAGGGCGTGGGAATAGTCCCCGGTGTAATAGAGGGCAATGGCCATCAGGTCGTAGGGGGCCTCCCCCCAGGCCTCGGGCTCGGAAAGATAGGTCTCCGACCGGCGCCGGATCTCCAGAGCCCGGCGGGCGGCGTAGGCCACCCCGTACCAATCCTCTTTTTGATAGCAAAATTTTGCCAGATCCAGCCAGGGCTCCCGGAGGTTGGGGGCCTCGCCGCAGGCGCGCAGCAACCAGCGCTCCGCCTCCCCCTGATGGCCCCGGGCCTGTTCACACCGGGCGATATAGCGCATGGAGGCACAGCGCTCCTCCGCCCAAGTGGCGCTGGGCAGGCTTAAATGCCGCTTCAGAGTGTCAATTGCCTCCTGCCAGCGGCCGTAAAACATGTATTCCCGGCCCAGGTAGTGCATATTCCGGTCGTTTTCCGGGTCCTCCTGCACCGCCAGCTCCAACAGGGGCAGATACTGCCCCCGGGATTTAGTGTCGTCGGCGTGGTGCTCCAACCGGATTTCATCGGCAAACACCGCCCGGGGCTGCCCTTCGCAGCGCAGCACCTCGTGGACTGGGTTCACCCAGCGCCACCCCTGGCGGGCGTGGATTTTGTCCCCCCAGAAGGAGATGCCGTCCCCGCCGTCGGGCCGGAAATTCCAGATGTAATGATAGCGGACCTGGGTACACTCCGGGGTCCAGGCCCGTTCCAGGGCCTGCCGCCAGCCGGCGGTGAAAACCTCGTCCAGATCGGTGCAGACGCAGATGTCCGCATCCTCCGGCACCAGTTCCAGGCTGCGGTTCCGGGCCACGTCAAACCGCCAGGGGGAGATGGTCTCCACCGTCACCTCCGCCCCCAGCTCCCGCAGCAGCTCCGGGGTGCCGTCCTACGAGCCGGTGTCCAGCACCACCACCCGGTCCGCCTCTCCCATGGACTCCATCCAGCGCCGGGCAAACTTGGCCTCATTTTTACAAATGGCATAGACCACAACCCTGTTTTTACTCACATCAATTCCTCCCTTTCGCCAGACCCCAGGACGATTTTTCCTCCTGGCACAAGAGAGGCGCCCGAAGGCGCCTCCAGGAGTTCATCCGGGGTTCCGGCCTGCGATTCCAAAACCCGTTTTTTCTTTTTCTTGCTCAGTTCTCCAGCAGCCCGGCGGCCCGGAGATTGGCCAGCAGCTGGTTGAACTGGGTCACCACGTCGCCGGAGCCGGTGGCATCTGTCACCGCCGCCGCGGCATTCACCTCAGCGGCAGGGCCGGTGGGACCGGTAGGCCCGGTAGGACCGGTGGGGCCCGTGGCACCGGTGGCGCCAGTAGCGCCGGCAGGGCCGGTGGGGCCGGTGGCACCCGTGGCGCCGGTGGTACCCGTGGCGCCGGCAGGCCCGGTGGGGCCGGTGGCACCGGTGGCACCCGTGGTGCCGGTAGGACCGGTGGGGCCGGTGGGGCCGGTGGCACCCGTGGCACCCGTGGCGCCGGCAGGCCCGG
>CABRZO010000133.1 GCA_902475455.1 uncultured Eubacteriales bacterium | reverse complement strand
GCAATTTCTGCACCCGCTGCAAGTACGCCGATGAGCGCTGCCGCACCGAGGAGCCCCCCATGGTGGACGTGGGCAACAACCACAAGGTGGCCTGCCACCGGGTAGCCGGCAACTGAGAGGAGGAGAGAGCAAATGGGTAAATACTTTGTCAAGCGCGTCCTCCTGCTGATCCCCACCATTTTGCTGGTCTGCGTCATCGTGTTCATCCTGATGCGGATGATTCCCATGGACGCCGTGGCCACCCTGCAGCAAAAGCTCAGCGCCAACGGCAACTATGTGGACGAGGAGTATGTGCGGCGCCTGCTGGGTTTGGATAAGCCGGCGGTGCAGCAGTTCTTCATCTGGATCGGCGACGTGTTCCGGGGGGATCTGGGAGACTCCTATTTTGACCACGTCACCGTCAACAGCATTCTGGCCAAGAAGCTGCCCGCAACCCTGGAGCTGGGCATTCTGTCTCTGGTCATCACCAACCTGATTTCCATCCCCCTGGGCCTGTTCTGCGCGGCCCGTCAGGACTCCATCTCCGACTACACCATCCGGGTCATCAGCACCATTCTCATTGCACTGCCGGTGTTCTGGGTCGCCACTTTGGTGTTGATTTACCCCAATCTGTGGTGGGGCTGGGCGCCCAAGGTGACCTACGTCCCCATCTGGCAGGACCCGCTGGAGAACCTGTCCATGTTCCTGCTGCCGGCGGTGCTGTCCGCCATCGGCCAGGCGGGCATCCAGATGCGGACCATCCGCACCATGACCCTGGAGGTCATGCGCCAGGACTACATCCGCACCGCCTGGGCCAAGGGTGTGCCGGAGCGGCGGGTGCTGTTCAAATACGCCTTCCGGAACTCCATGATCCCCATTATCACCATGATCGGCGGCTCTGTGGCCATGATGATCGGCGGCAATGTGGTGATGGAGAACATCTTTAACATCCCGGGTCTGGGCCAGGCCATGGTGTCCGCCCTGAACTCCCGGGACTACCCCATCGTGCAGGGCTGCGTGCTGGTGCTCTCCCTGTTCGTCATGTGCATCAACCTGCTGGTGGATCTGGCCTATAAGTGGATCGATCCCCGGGTTACCCTGGAATAAAGGAGGTTTTTTCAACATGAAATTCAGAAAAGGCCCCACCCCGGGACCCGGAACCCGTCCCCGTCAGGACAGCTTTTTCAAGCAGCTGGCCAAAAAGAAACCCCTGGGCCTGCTGGGCCTGATCATCCTGCTGGCCTTTTTGGTCATCGCCATTCTGGCCGATGTCATCGCCCCCTATCCCATGGTCAACGGGGTCATGCAGACCAGTATTTTGAGCAAGCTCCAGGGCCCCACCCCGGAGCACCTGCTGGGCACCGACAACCTGGGCCGGGACGTGCTGAGCTACCTGATCTACGGCGACCGGACCTCCGCCATCCTGGGCATCTGCTGCACCCTGCTCAGCGTGTGCATCTCCGTCATCATCGGCACCCTGTCGGCGGTCATCGGCGGCTGGTTTGACCTGGTGGTCCAGCGTATCGTGGACGCCTTCCAGTGCATCCCCTCCATGCTGATCCTGCTGATCCTCATGAGCATGATGGGCAACGGTCTGCCCCAGCTGATCTTCGCCATGTCGGTTCCCGGCGGCATCACCGGCTCCCGGATGATGCGCTCGGCGGCCATCTCGGTGAAGGACTCCGGCTATGTGAAAAACTCCGCCCTGCTGGGGGCGGGCACCCTGTGGAAGACCTTCAAACACGTCATCCCCAACATCCTGCCCCTGATCATCACCAATGCGGCCAGCAGCCTGGGCGGCGTCATCCTGATGGAGGCCTCCCTAAACTTCCTGGGCTACGGCGTTGACCCGGGCACCCCCTCCTGGGGCTATATGATCACCAACCAGGGCAAGGCCAACATGTTCGTGATGCCCATGCTGGCGGTCTACCCCGGCCTGTGCATCGCCCTGATGGTCTTTGGCGCCACCATGTTCGGCGATGCGGTCCGGGACCTGCTGGATCCCCGGCTCAAGGGCGGCGTGGGCACCTACAACGCCAACAAGCTCAAGAAGATCGCCCAGAAGATGTCCATCAAGTACCATTACACCGAGCCCCAGTCCCAGGCCAAGGTGGGCTGATCGGCTTGCATCCAATCCCGCTCCCGGCCGGGAGCGGGATTTTTCAAATCTGAACGTAAGGAGTGAATCGCATGTCGCTGGTATTGACCGCGGAACAGAAGCTCTCCCGCTGGGAGGATACCCGGGAGATCAAGAACCTGGTGGGCAGAATGTCCACCGATTATGTGCTGAAAGAGGAGCGCAATATGCTGGCCCGGTACTGGAGCGCCCGGGAAGACATCTGCCTGGGGGTGAACCAGGGCTGGTTTGCCGGCCGGGCGGCGGTGGCGGACTATTATGCGGGGGAAGAGGCCCGCATCGCCGCCGAGAGCGCCATGATCCAGGCCGCCTTCCCCAAGGAGCTGGGGGACAAGACGGCGGAGGAAGTCCACGGCGTGGGCATGATCGACTACAAGCCGGTGGACACCGGCGTCATTGAGGTGGCCCGGGACGGCCAGACCGCCAAGGGGCTTTGGATGATCCGGGGCTCCTACTCCAAGATCACCACCGGCGGCCCCACCGCCTACTGGGAGTGGAGCTGGCTGGCCATCGATTTTGTCCGGGAGGCGGGAGAGTGGAAGATCTGGCACCAGCGCTACCTCCGGGAGATCGACCGGCCCTGCGGCTACTCCTTTGTGGGCCCGGAGCATGTGTTCAAGCCCCGGAGCGAGTTCGCCGGAGCGGAGGAGATCACCGCCCCCAAACCTAATGTGGCCGCCCCTCTCCGGGAGACCTATTCCGCCCACCGGCCCTTTGCCCCGTCCCCGGAGGTGCCGGTGCCCTATGACACCTTTGCGGACACCTTCAGCTACGGGCTGGACCAATAAAAGGAGGGAACAGAGTATGGTTTACACCAACGAAGAGCGGATTGACCGGATCTGGGACCGGGAAGCCTGCGTCCAGCTCATCAACCGCCACAGCATCTACTATTCCAACGACTGGCGCCGCCGGGAGCTGGATGACCTCTGGGTGACCCGGCCTGATCTGCGGGAGACCGCCGCCCTGGGCTACAACAATGGCTACCATGTGGGCATGGAGGCCATCGCTCGCCACTATGTGGTGGAGCGGGAGGCGCAGCTCTATGAGCGGCTGAAACCTTACCAGCAGGCGGAGGGTGTGGAGCTCTGCCGGGACAATCTGGGGCTGGGAGCCTCCAGCATGCACACCTCCACCACTCCCTTAGTCTACATCGCCGACGACGGCAAAACCGCCCGGTATCAGGGCTATCAGCTGGGCTATCAGTCGGTGGGCAGACCCGACGGCACCGCCGAGAGTTTTTTGGAATTCGGCCTCATTTATGCCGACCTGGTGAAGGAGGAAACCGGCTGGAAGATCTGGCACCTGGTGCTGGAGCACGACCACACCGTGGAGGTGGGCACCGCCTACTCCGACGTGCCGGTGCGTCGGCCTGACTCGGAGGACCCCCTGGCCCGGGACTACGGTACCCCCAATGTGCCCCGGACGGTCTACAACCCCCTGTTCGGCTGGGAGTATGTGTGGCAGGATATGCCCCGGCCCTATGAGACCTACCGGGACAAGGAGGGCTACGGCCCTGGGGGCGATCTGGGCAAGCCCTACTATGAGCGGGAACGCCGCTGAGAGAGGAGTGGAGAGACCATGAACAGAAACCTGAGCCTGGAAGAACGCATTCACAACGCCGAGGCCTGCCAGACCGTGGAGGAGTACAAGGCCCGCCACGCCTATCTCCACGGGGCCGGCTACTCCCGGGAGGAGTGGGACCTGATGTGGCTCAACTCCCCCAACACCACCTGGGCCCACCAGTTTGGCCGGATGGTGGGCTTTGAGGAGGTCTATTGGAACAGCGTCTACCACATGGATCGGCAGGTGGTCACCGACAAGCTGGCCATGATGGAGCAGTACCCGGAGACCCAGGGCCACGACCTGCGCTCGGTGTGCGCCGGGGGCTGCCACGCCCTGGCCAGCGACGTCATTGAGGTGGCCGACGACGGCCTCAGCGCCCGGGCCTCCTACCTGACCCCAGGCACCCTGATGGGCCCTATCGGCATGGACGGCAAGAGCCGGGGGGGAATCTGGCTGTGGGAGCGCTACGGTTCCGAGTTCGTCTATGTGGACGGCAAGTGGCAGTGGTTCCACGAGCAGGTGTGCCCGGACATCGCCGGAGACTACGATCGGGGCAACTGGGCCCATGACCGGTATCTGGACTACCTCCAGCGGGATCTGAACATCGGCGAGCTGGGGGGACGCCCGGCCCGGCTGACGGAGCCCGGTCTGTTCCATGCCGACTACTCCATCGTCCAGCCCGTCCAGGACACCGTCCATCCTCCCGTGCCCTATGCCACCCTGGACGATGAGAACACCTACTCCCCGGGCCGCACCGACCCCACCGGGAAGATCACCGTCCAGTCCGGACCTGCCACCCAGATGGCCGCCTATGACCCGGAGGAGAACCCCTTTTCCGGTCTGAAGGTCCACAACGATTGAGTGTGCGGCCACAACCAAATGGGTAGAGAGGGCATAATCCCCCCGGTGACAAGTTCCCCGTTTTTCTGCTAGAATAGGTAATACCAAACAGCTTTATGGGTATTATGGCTTTATTGAGTGGAAAAAGGAGGAAATTATGGACTTATACCAGCTGGACTGTTTCCGCACTGTGGCCCACATGGAGCACATCAGCAACGCAGCGGTGGTGCTGCACATCACCCAGCCCGCCCTCAGCAAGATCATCACCCGGGTGGAGGACTATGCCGGGGCCCCGCTGTTTGACCGGGTCAAGGGAAAGATCCGCCTGAACGCCAGCGGCACCGCCTTTCTGGAGACCCTGGACCAGGTGTTTGACCTCATTGAGAAGGGCAAGAAACAGGTGGTGGACATCAACGAGCGCAACAGCAACCACATCCGGCTGGCCGCCTCCTGTGACAGTATCCTGTTCATGCTGGCGGAGGACTTTTTCAGTGAGCACCCGGAGGTGCGGGTGCGCTACACCGTCATGACCCATGACCAGATCCGGGAGGCCTTTTTGCGCAACGCCCTGGATTTTGCCCTGACCACCTTCCCGCTGCAGGAGAAGGGGGTGGAGTGGGAGCCCATTGCCGATGAGGAGATCCTCATGGTGGTGGGCCAGGACTCCCCCTTCTTCGGCCGCAAGTGCGTCCCCTTCACCGAGCTGCGGGGGGTGGAGATGATGTGCGAGAACAGCGGCGACCTGCGGGATAAGATCAATGCCTGCTGTGAGACGGCGGGCTTTGCCCCCAACATCGTCATGGAGAGCACTGCCGGCTCCATCATGGGCTTTTCCACCGGCCTGCGCCGGGCGGTGAGTTTTGTGCCCGCCCACCGGTTCATGCAGATGGAGGAGGTCCACCGCCAGCGCCAGGACAACGGCCATGCCCTCAGCGCCGTCCGGCTCCAGATGCCCCGCTGTGCCTGGGTCACCGGTCTGGCCCGCCGGCCCGACAAGGTGCTCTCCCCCAGCTCGGAGATGTTCTATGAGATCACCAAGGACTACTTCAACAAGCTGGGCAAAAAAATGACCGCCTTTATGGAGGATTACTTCGGAGAGACCAATTAATTCCATAACAAAATTGACATAGCTTTGCCTGATGTCATGACAAATGGAATATAACTGCATAACGAAACACAATTTTACTTTTTGTGTATTCTTGCGTAAAATGGCACCATAGCAAGCGGAAATTTAGAGCATTCCGCTAAAAGAAGGAGGAGAATACATGAGAAAGTACCAAAAGCTTTTGGCTTTATTGCTGGCTCTGGCTATGCTGGCGGCCCTGGCGGGCTGCGGCTCCCAGAGCAGCGGCAGTCAGTCCGCCTCCAGCGGTGGAACCAGCGCGTCCACCTCCGGTGATGGGGACACTTCAGCGGATGCCGAGACTCAGCCCACCAGTGGAGAGCCTGTCTATGGTGGCAATCTGAACTGCTACTACAACAGCGACATCGACGCCTACTTCGATCCCGCCATCGGCGACACCGTGTGCTGGAACCTGTTTTTGGAGGGGCTGTGGGCCTATGATGAGACCTCCGGCTATCCTGTCAACAGTGACAACATCCCCACTGCAGCCCTGAAGGGTCAGCTGGCGGAATCCTGGGTGGTGGATGAAGAGGCGGCCACCCTCACCGTCACCCTGCGGGACGACGTGTATTTCCAGACCCTGGACCCCGAGTACGATTACTACGGCGGCCGTCAGCTGGTGGCCAGCGACGTCAAGTGGACCTATGACCGGCTCTGCGGCCTGGGCTCCGGCTATGACACTCCGCTGGAGACCGAGTCCAACTGGGCGGGCCTGCTGTCCATGCTGGTCAGCGTGGAGGCCCCCGACGATCAGACTGTGGTGTTCCATCTGACCTCCGGCGACGAGGTCACCGTGGAGAACTTTATGACCCAGTTCGTCAAGGTGGGCGGCCCCGAGTGGGACACCCTGACCGACGAGCAGAAGACCGATTACCACTATGCCTGCGGCACCGGCCCCTACCTGGTCAGCGAGTTTGAGGCGGGTCAGCGGGTGGTGCTCACCAAGAATGAAAACTACTACGACACTGACGAGCGCTATCCTGAGAACAAGCTGCCCTATCTGGACAGCATCACCTTCCAGTACATCGCCGACTCCACCAACATTGTGACCCAGTTCACCTCCGGCAATCTGGATTGGTTCGGCTATCGGGCCGACCTGATCAATGACTCCGAGGCCGCCCAGATCGCCGCCTCCGGTGTGAGCTACTACACCCTGGACATGGCGGTGGCCCAGCCTGAGTATCTGGCCCTGAAGTGCAACACCGAGCCCTTCACTGACATCCGGGTCCGTCAGGCCCTGCAGCTGGCCATCAACCTGGAGGAGGTCCACACCGCCTACCTGGGGCTGGAGGGCGACGTCCAGCTCTCCGCCCTGTGGAACCCCAACACCACCGAG
>CABRZO010000132.1 GCA_902475455.1 uncultured Eubacteriales bacterium | reverse complement strand
TTCATCTGCGCCCCAACGGCGGGCCAGTTTGACCGCCTCCTCCTCACAGCCCCGGACATGGGGAATCCGCTTGGCGCGGATCATGGAGTAGGAGCAGGCCCGCAGATCTTCCCAGTCCAAATGCTTCAGATCGGCCTGGGTGTCATAGAGGCCGTGGCGCAGGATATAGCCGTAGACCGAGGGGTCCAGCTCCGCCGGGCATCCCCCCTGCTTCAGCCGCTCCCGCAGTCCGGTGGAGGAGATCTCCACCAGATTGGGCAAGGTGATGGTGGTCACCCGGGCGTTATACTTCTCTTTCAGGTAGTCCCGCTGGGGGGCGAAGAGCTCCTCCCCGTCTCCCTCGGTGCGTCCAAAGGCACAGATGCCGGCCAGGGACAGAATGACCTCCGGCTCATGCCAAAGGTGCAGGGTCAGAAACATATCCGTCCCCATCAGCAGCCACAGCTCATCCTCCGGGCAGCGCTTGTGGATCTGGCGCAGCGTGTCGCTGGTGTAGCTCTTGCCGCTGCGCTTCTGCTCCAGATCCAGCACCTCCACCGGGATGCCCACCTCCAGCCGGTCCGCGGCGATTCGGGCCATCTCCAGCCGATGCTCCGCCGAAGCGCCGACGGCGGGCTGTTGTTTATGGGGTGGGGTGCCGTCGGGGACCAGCAGCAGCTTGTCCAGGCCCAGCACGGTGCAGGCGGTGCTGGCCGCCGCCATATGGCCCCGATGGATGGGGTCGAAGGTACCGCCATAAATTCCGATCTTCATAGCAACCTCCCAGCTGTCATATTGTCCGGTTCAAACCCGGACCGGCTCACTTCTTCACCAGAACGATCTTGTCCTTTTTGTCCTTGCGGTGGGACTGCCGATACAGCACAAACTTGCTGCCGATGACCTGCACCGGCTCGCTGCGGGTCAGCTTGGACAGCTGGTCACAGACCTCCCGGGGGGTGAGCTCACAGCTCTCCAGCACCCGGCCCTTCACCAGCTCCCGGGATTCCAGGGCGTCGTTGACCTGGGCGATCAGGTTTTCCCCCAGGCCGTCCTTTCCTACAATTACAATGGTATCAATACCGTTGGCCAGGCTTCTCAGCTGGGCACGCTGCTTGCTGGTCAATTCCATTCAATGCCCTCCTTCTTTTCCGCCTTGTACTGCTCCAATTTCACCGCCAGGTTGCGGATGGCCGCCGCCCGGTGGGAGCAGGACTGGCGCTCTTTCATGGTCATCTGGGCCAGAGTTTTTTTCATATGGGTCACAAAAAAGACCGGATCGTAGCCGAAGCCTCCCGCCCCCATGGGGGCATAGGCAATGGCCCCGAAGAGCTCCCCCCGGGCGGAGACGATGTCCGCATTGGGGAACACACAAGTGACCACCGAGACGAACTTGGCCGCCCGGGTCATCTGGCCCTTCATATTCTCCAGCAGCAGCATATAGCGCTCCTGGTCGGTGAGGCCCTCCCCGCCGTAGCGGGCGGTGTGGATACCCGGGGCCCCGTCCAGGGCGTCCACGCAGAGGCCGGAGTCGTCGGCGATGGCCAGCATACGGGTGGCCCGGGCCACGGTGGCCGCCTTCAGCAGGGAGTTTTCCTCAAAGGTGCGGCCGATCTCCTCCACCTCAATATCCAGCCCCAGGTCGCTCTCCAGTACCACTTCGATGCCCAGGGGCGCCAGCCAGAGCTGCATCTCCTTCAGTTTGCCCGGATTATGGCTTGCCAGTACCGCTTTCACAGCACATCACCTACAATTTCCCGCTGCACCGCGTTCAGTTCCCGGATGCCCCGGGCGCACAGCTCCACCAGGGTCTGCTGCTCCTGGAGGGTGAAGGCCCGGCCTTCGCCGGTGCCCTGGATTTCGATGAGGTTACCCTCCCCGGTCATGACGCAGTTCAGGTCCACCATGGCATTGGAGTCCTCATAATACTGCAAATCCAGCATGGGCACGTCGTCCACAATGCCGGCAGAGATGGCGGCCACGGTATGGATGATGGGGTTCTCGGTGAGCTCCCCCTGGTCCATCAGCTTCTTGATGGCCAGGGCCAGGGCCACAAAGCCGCCGGTGATGGAGGCGGTGCGGGTGCCTCCGTCCCCCTGCAGCACATCGCAGTCAATGGTGATCTGCCGGGGCCCCAGTTTCTTCATATCCACGGCGGCCCGGAGGGAGCGGCCAATGAGCCGCTGGATCTCGGCGCTGCGGCCGTTGAGCTTCAGCTTGGAGATGTCCCGCTTGGAGCGGGTGCGGTTGGCCCGGGGTAGCATATTGTACTCCGCGGTGATCCAGCCCTCCCCCTCCGGCACATGGGGGGGCACCCGGTCCTCCACCGAGGCGGTGATATTCACATGGGTCTTGCCACATTTGATCATCACGCTGCCCTCGGCAAACTCGTTTACATTGGGGATAATCATGACCGGGCGCAGTTCGTCGTTGGCCCGTCCGTCTAATCTAGCCATTTTGTTCTCTGTATCCTCCCTGCCACATAGTTTTTCAATATTCACGGGCCCTTCTCCGGCGGGCGCCGGGAAGCGGCCTGTTGTCTCTCCCGTCAGATCAGCGCATCGGCAAAGGCCACCGGGTCGAAGGGCTTCAGATCGTCGATGCCCTCGCCCACTCCGGCAAATTTCACCGGCACCCCCAGCTCCTGGGCGATGGCGATGGCGATGCCGCCCTTGGCGGTGCCGTCCAGCTTGGTGAGCACGATGCCGGTGATACCGGCGCTCTCCTTGAACTGCTTGGCCTGGATCAGGCCGTTCTGGCCGGTGGTGGCGTCCAACACCAGCAGGGTCTCCCGGCTGGCCTGGGGGCACTCCCGGTCGATGACCCGGCTGATCTTATTCAGCTCGTTCATCAGGTTGGCCTTGTTGTGGAGCCGGCCGGCGGTGTCGATGAGCACCACGTCGGCCCCCCGGGCCTTGGCGGCGGACAGGGAGTCAAACACCACGGCGGCGGGATCCGCCCTCCCCCTGTTTGATGATCTCCACCCCGCAGCGCTGGGCCCAGATGGTGAGCTGCTCGGCGGCGGCGGCCCGGAAGGTGTCCGCCGCGGCGAAAATGACTTTTTTGCCCTGGCTCTTCAAATCGTGGCCGATCTTGCCGATGGTGGTGGTCTTACCCACGCCGTTGACCCCGATGAAGAGGACCACCGAGGGCCGGGTGCCGAGGTCCAGACTCAGGTCCCCCACCGTCAGCATCTCGGCCAAAATCTCCTTCATGCAGGCCCGGGCCCCCTCCACATCCTTGATGCGGCGGGCTTTGGTCCGCTGCCGGAGCTCGTCCACCGCCTTCATGGTGGTGTCCATGCCCATATCCGCCAGAATCAGGGACTCCTCCAGCTCGTCGTAAAAGTCATCGTCCAGCTTGGAAAAGCCGCTGAAAATACCAATTTTCTTGATTTTATCGAAAAAACCCATTCGCTGTCCGCTCCTTACCTGTGGGATTTGGATGAATTATTTGATGTGCAGCTCTTTTTCCACATCGTTGAGGTTGATGGTGAGCATCCGGGACACGCCCTGCTCCTGCATGGTGACGCCGTAGAGCACATCGGCCTCCTCCATGGTGCCCCGGCGGTGGGTGATGACGATAAACTGGGTGTGATCCGTCATGGACCGCATATACCGGGCAAACCGGGTGACGTTGGCATCATCCAGGGCGGCCTCGATCTCGTCCATCACCACGAAGGGGGTGGGTCGCACCTTCAGGATGGCGAAGTACAGGGCGATGGCCACAAAGGCCTTCTCGCCGCCGGAGAGCAGAGAGATGATTTTCAGGCTCTTGCCCGGGGGCTGCACCTTGATCTCGATGCCGCAGTTCAGGATGTCCTCCTTGTCCTCCAGCTCCAGGGAGGCCTTGCCGCCCCGGAACAGCTCCTGGAAGGTCTGGGCAAAGGACTGGGAGATCAGCTGGAACTGTTCGGCGAAAATCTCCTTCATCTGCTCGGTGATGGAGGTGATGATACCCTCCAGCTCTGCCTTGGCCTTCTCCACGTCGCTGCGCTGGTCCGCCAGGTAGGTATAGCGTTCATTGACCCGCTGGAACTCCTCAATAGCCCCCACGTTCACCGGCCCCAGGCCGTTGATGGACCGCTTGAGCTCGGAGATACGGCGGGTGGCCTTTTGCAGGTTCTCCAACTCCTGGCGCTGCTTCTGAGCCTCGGAGTGGGAGAGCTCGTAGTTGTCCCAGAGCTTGTCCAGGATCTGCTTCTCCTCCATCTCCGCGGAGGTCTTCTTCTGCTCCAGCCGGGCGCATTCCCGCTCCAGCCCCAGCAGTTCCTCGTTTTTGGCCCGGGCCTCCTTGTCGGCCTGGGTACGCTCCCCCTCCAGCTTGAGCCGCTCCTCGGTGAGGGAACGGATCTCCGCCTCCCGGCCGCTGCGCTGCTGGCGCTTGGCCTGCAGAGCGGTCTCCTTCTCCAGAATAGAGCCCTTCAACTCCGCATCCCGGGCGTCACAGGCGGCGATCTGCTGCTCCCGCTGGGCCTGGTCTGTGGCCAGGCCGGTCTGGAGCTGACGCAGCTCCTCCATGGCCTGCTTTACGGCGCCTTCCTCGGCCTCCAGCCCCGCCAGCTCCAGGTTCAGGGCGGCGATGGACTCAGTGATGCTCTGGCTCTTTTCCCGGATGGCGGCCTCGCCGGCGGACTTGCCCTCCGCCTCGGCCCGGAGGGCGGCGGCAGCCCCCTCCAGCTCGGTGATCCGGGCCCGGGCGGCCTCGGTGTCCGCCTCGGTTTTCTGGAGCCGCTGGGCCAGAGAGGCCCGCTCCTCCCGGCTGGAGGCCAGACCCCGGCGCAGGCCGTCCAGCAAAATATCGTACTGGCCCGCCTCGCCCTCCAGCCGGAGCACCGTGGCATCCAGGTCGTGTTTCTGGTTCCGGGCCACCTCCAGCTCGTAGGCGGCCTTCTGCTCCTCCCGCTGGGCCTCAGTGGCGTCATGCCGGGCCTGGGAGAGCTGGGACTGGATCCCGCCGATCTGGCCCTGGAGCCGCTCCAGCTCGTTGCCCCGGCTCAGAATGCCGGCGCTGCGGCTGACGCTGCCGCCGGTCATGGAGCCGCCGGCGTTCAACACCTGGCCGTCCAGGGTGACGATGCGGTAGCGGTGGCGGTAGGCCCGGGCGATGGCGATGGCGCTGTCCATATCCTCGGCGATGATGACCCGGCCCAGCAGGTTGGCGAATACATTCTTATACTGGGCATCATAGCGGATCAGCTCCGAGGCGATGCCCACAAAGCCCCGCTGACGCTCCAGGCCGTTCTCCTGGATGGAGTTGGGCCGGATGGCGTCCATGGGCAGGAAGGTGCAGCGGCCGGAGTCCCGGCGCTTCAGATAGCCGATGGCGGCTTTGCCGTCTTCCTCCCGCTCCACCACAATGTTCTGCATTGCGCCCCCCAGGGCGATTTCGATGGCCACGGTGTACTGGTCGGGCACCTTCAGCAGCCCCGCCACCGGCCCCCGAATGCCGGAGAGCTGGCCCCGGTCATAGGCCTGCATCACCGACTTGACGGCCTTAGAGTAGCCCTCGTAGAGCTTTTCCATCTCCGAGAGCATATGAATCCGGCTGGTCAGGGCGTTTTCTTCCATGGTGAGCTTGACCACCAGGTCGTTGGCGGCGGTCAGCTTTTTCTGCCTGGACTGGCGGCGCAGCTCGTAGCCGTTAATGACATTGGCCACGCCGTCCCGCTCCTCCCGGGCCCGGGCCAGCTCCTGGCCCTTGGCCTGGGCGTCCTGCTGGGCCTGGGCCAGCCGCCCCTCATTTTCCTGGATGGAGGTACTCAAGGCGGAGTCCCGGTCCAGCAGCTCCTGCTGGGCGGCGGCCAGTGCGGACAGCAGCGATCTGGCGTCCCCGGCGGAGGCGTTTTGCAGCTCCTCCCGGCGGCGCAGCTCCTCCAGCTCCCCGGCCACCTGGCCGGCGGACTGGCGGGCCCGCTCTGCTTTTCGCTCCTGCTCCGCCAACTGGCCGGAGAGTTCGGCCCGACGGCGGGTGATCTCCGCCAACCGCTGCTCCCGGTCGGCGATCTGGGCAGCCACCGACTGGGCCCGGTCCCCCTGCTGGTCCATCTCCCGGTTGAGCCGGTCGGCGTTCTCCAGGTTGTTGCGGATCTCGGTTTTCAAAACGGCGATGGAGGCCTCCAGTTCTCCGGCCACCTCGTCCAGGGCCGCCAACTGGGAGCGGATCTCTTCCACCGCCCGCTCCCGCTGCTGCATCTCGGCCCCCAGGGCCTCGGAGCGCTCATAGAGGGCCTGCTGGGCCTGGGCGGCCTGGTCCCGGTCCCGGACGGCGGTCTCATAGTCCACCACCAGCTTGCGGCTGCTCTCCCGCAGCCGGTCCAGCTGCTCCATCCACACGGAGATCTCCAGCCCCCGGAGCTCGTCCCGGTAGACCAGGTATTTTTTCGCCTTCTCCGACTGGATCCGCAGGGGCTCCACCTGGAGTTCCAGCTCCTCGATCTTGTCGGAGATCCGCAGCAGGTTGTCGGCGGTGTGGTCCAGCTTGCGCTCGGCCTCCTCCTTGCGGTGGCGGTAACGGGAGATCTCCCGCCGGTCGGCGCTCTTTACCGACAGGATGGCGTCCACCTTGCCCTGGCCGATGATGGAATAGCCCTCCCGGCCCAGGCCGGTGT
This sequence comes from uncultured Eubacteriales bacterium, assembly GCA_902475455.1. Lineage (GTDB taxonomy): Bacteria > Bacillota > Clostridia > Oscillospirales > Oscillospiraceae > UMGS1766. Next base: position 427 of record CABRZO010000132.1, on the reverse strand, counting down.
CCATGAACAGCTCGTTCACGTCCCGGAGCCGGCAGGAGGCCTTGTTGATAAAGTATTCACTCTCCCCGGAGCGGTAATAGCGCCGGGTCACCATGACCTCTGCCTCGGGCCGGTCAAAGATGTGCTGGGAGTTGTCCAAGATCAGGGAGACCTCGGCATAGCCCATCTGCTTGCGCTTCAGGGTGCCGCCGAAGATCACGTCCTCCATTTTGCCGCCCCGGAGCGCCCGGGAGGACTGCTCCCCCATCACCCACCGGATGGCATCAGAAATATTTGATTTTCCGCTGCCGTTGGGGCCCACGATGGCGGTGATGTCCTCGCCAAAGGTGAGAACGGTCTTATCCGGGAAGGACTTGAATCCCTGGATTTCTAAGGCTTTTAAATACAAAGGATGCACCTCATATCAAGAGAAATGCGTATGTACGCA
>CABRZO010000131.1 GCA_902475455.1 uncultured Eubacteriales bacterium | reverse complement strand
GTGAAACTGCCTAAACCTATGGTTTTTCGACAGCCTGAGGCGGCAGCGGATGAAAATCCGCTGCCGCCTTGAATTTTTAGAGACAAAAGACCAGTTGCACCAAAATATTATAAAAAAAGTGGGCGCTGACCAACAGGTAGTAGGCGTTTTCCGGCTTTTTTCGCAGCACAGCGAAAAACACCAGGCTGACCCCCAGGGCCACGAAAAACTGGATCCAGATACCGTTAAGGGCGATGTGTACCCCGGCAAAGAGCAGGGAGGTCAGCAGCGCCGCCCAGAATGGGCGCCGGAGGGTGTCCAGCAGACACCGGTAGAGGTAAAACCGGAACAGGGCCTCCTCGGAAAAGGCCACCACAATCTGAATGGCAAAAAACCGGAGCAGGATGGGGACGGAATGGCCCCAGAGCCGCACCGGGAACAGGAGGACACCCCCGGTGAGACAGCCCAGCAAAAAAAGCGCGGCGGCCATGGCCAAGGCCAGCAGAGCGCCCCGTCCCAGGGTCCGGGGCAAAGGGGCTCCGGGTCGGAAGGGATTCAGGTCAAAGTCTGCCTTTAAAAACAGGGCGCTGAGGGCCAGCATCAGCAGGTTATAGCTCAGAGAAAACACAAAGCCCCTTATCTCCAAGACTTTGGTAATGATGTAAACACAGCCAAAGACAAAGAACAGAATCAGGATGTGCAGATTTTTGTACTCCTTTAGCTTCTGCAAGGAAAATGCCACCTCCCTTGGGGAAAACCAATCAATCCCAGACTTAATTCGATTATATTAAATTGCCATATTTTTGTCAAAGAGCACAAGCCCGTCGGCTCTTGGCCATCTGGCCTTGGACTTTGCGGAGATGTTCAAAAAGCGACCGGGATCGGGCCCAGATTTGTGAAAAAACCCTCTAGGCATGGGCAGGGCAGGTGACTATAATAATACGGCTGTGAAAATCTGTGTTTTGAGAGGTGCTGTATGACAAAAGATCTGACCCAAGGCAGCCCTATGAAGCTGATCCTGCGCTTTGCGCTGCCCACTCTGTTCGGTATGCTGTTTCAGCAGTTTTATAATCTGGTGGATACCATGATCGTGGGCAAGCTGCTGGGGGCCCAGGCCCTGGCGGCGGTGGGCTCCACCGGCTCCATTAACTTTTTCGTCATCGGCTTTTGTATGGGGGTGTGCAACGGCTTCGCCATCCCGGTGGCCCAGCGGATGGGGGCCGGGGAACACTCCAAAATGCGCCGCTATGTGGCCAACGCCGCCTATCTGGCGGTGGCCTTCGCCCTGGTGTTGACGGTGGCCACCGGCGTGCTGTGCCGCAGCATCCTGACGGTGATGCGCACCCCCTCGGACATCTTCGCCGACGCCAACGCCTATATCTTCATCATCTTCATGGGCATCCCCGCCACCTTCCTCTACAACCTGCTGGCGGGCATCATCCGCTCCCTGGGGGACAGCAAGACCCCAGTGTATTTCCTGGCCCTGTCCTCCTTCTTGAATATCGGTCTGGACTTCGCCCTGATCCTCTGGTTCCACGCCGGGGTGGCCGGGGCCGCCATCGCCACGGTGGTGTCCCAGGCCATCTCCGGGGTGGCCTGCCTGGTGTATATGAGCCGGGCCTATCCCATCCTGCGGATGAGCCGGGAGGAGCGGCGGCTGGACGGCAAATACTGCCGGGTGCTCTGTGGCATGGGCATCCCCATGGGGCTCCAGTACTCCGTCACCGCCATCGGCTCCATCATCCTCCAGTCCGCCGTCAACGCCCTGGGCAGCCTCTATGTGGCGGCGGTGGCCGCCGGGGCCAAGCTCTTCCAGCTCTTCGGCTGCCCCTTTGACGCCATGGGGGCCACCATGGCCACCTACTGCGGCCAGAATGTGGGGGCCTGCAAGCTGGACCGGCTGGGCCAGGGGGTCCGGGCCTGTTCGGTGCTGGGGCTGATCTACTCGCTGGCGGCCCTGGGGGTTATGCTGGTCTTTGCCCCGGAGCTGTCCATGTGCTTCCTGAACCCCGGGGAGGCCCAGCTGGAGCAGCTGGTGGCCCTCACCAGCCGGTATGTCATCGCCTTCACCGCCTTCTTCTTCCCGCTGGCCCTGGTGAACATCGTCCGGTTCTCCATCCAGGGCATGGGCTTCAGCACCTTCGCCATCCTGGCCGGGGTGCTGGAGATGATCGCCCGGGCCGGGGTGGGATTGTTCCTGGTGCCCATGTTCGGCTTTACCGCCGCCTGCTTCTCCTCCCCGGCGGCCTGGATCTGCGCCGACCTGTTCCTGATCCCCGCCTGCGTGGGCTGCATCCGCCGGCTGCGGAAGCTGTTCCCCACCAAGCCCGACGACTCCCCGGCGGAAGAGCCGGAGGCCCAGGTGTCCCTGCGGCAGGCCCACTGCTGAGGGCCTCTTGGTCACAACTGCATTGGAAAAACGCCCCGGAGTGGCTCATTTTGCCGCTCCGGGGCGTTTTTGCGCCCCTCTGCCGGAAAGAGCGAGGAAAATAGAATTTTATTTCGCAAATCGAAGAAAATGCCGGACTTTTGGAGGCCAGAGAGCAAAAAAGTTTACAAAGAGTTCAAAAGCAATATATAGACGAAGTCGTCTATAAAGACTATACTTGCAGATGTGTCCGCAGGGCCCTTCGGGGGGCGGCGGACCCAGACGGAAATGGAAAGAAGGCGGAGACATGACCCAGGAGGAGCGCAAGCGCCGCAGCCGGGAGGAGATCTACCGGGTAGCCCTGGAGGAGTTCGGCACCAACGGCTACGAGAAGGTGACCATGGAGCGGATCTGCACCCGGCACAACATCTCCAAGGGGATGATGTACCACTACTATGCCAACAAGGACGAGCTGTTTCTGCTCTGTGTGGAGCGGACCTATGGGGATATGAAGGACTACCTGGAGCGGGAGGTGGCACAACTGCCCCAGCAGAACCCGGTGGAGGCCATTAAGGGCTTTTTCCTGCTGCGGGAGGGCTTTTTCCAGCGCAACCCCCTTCAGCAGGGGATTTTTGAGGCGGCGGCCTTCCGCCCTCCCAACCACCTGCTGGAGCAGATCCGGCAGCTACAGGCCCCGGTCCGGGCCCTCAACGGCCGGTTTTTGCAGGGGCTTATGGAGCGCTGCCAGCTCCGGCCAGGGCTGGATCAGGAACGGGTGGCCCGGTATTTGGAGATGGCCGAGGCCATGTTCCGACACAGCTGTCACAGCTGCAGCCAGGGTCCGGGGCAGCCCGACCTCCACAGGGTGCTGGAGCGGGCCGGGGAACTGACGGATTTCATCCTCTTCGGTGTGCTGCGGCAGCCGGCGGGGATGGGGGAAATTTCTCCGGCTACCCCCCAAGGGAACATTACAGAGGACAAGGAGTGCTGATATGCTGAAATTACTTCGTACCATGCGGCGGCGGGAGTGGATCATGGCCGTCGTCTGTAGTCTGCTGATTCTGGGCCAGATCTACTTTGACCTGTCCCTGCCCGACTATATGAGCGATTTGACGGTGCTGATCAAGACCCCGGACAGCACCCTCTCCGACGTGCTCCACACCGGGGCCCAGATGCTGGGCTGCGCTCTGGGCAGCGCCGTGCTGTGCATCCTCTGCGGCTTTCTCACCGCCAAGGTGGCCGCCGGATTCAGCTATTCCATCCGGCAGCGGGTGTTCCGGAAGATCGCGGACTTTGGACAGCAGGAGATGATGTCCTTCTCGGTGCCCAGCCTCATCAACCGCACCACCAACGACATCACCCAGATCCAGATGCTGGTGTCCATGGGTATGCAGATCCTGGTGAAGTCCCCCATCATGGCGGTATGGGCCATCATCAAGATCGTGGGCAAGAGCTGGACCCTGTCCGCCATCACCGCCGGGTTTGTGGTGGCCCTGCTGGCCATGATGGCGGTGATCATCCGGGTGGTGGTGCCCAGATTCCGCCGGGTCCAGAAGCTGATGGACCATATCAACCTGGTGGCCCGGGAGAACCTGAACGGCATCAACGTGGTCCACGCCTACAACGCCGAAGACTATCAGAACGAGAAGTTCCGGCAGGGCAATGAGACCCTGAAAAACACCCAGCTGTTCAACCAGCGGGCCTTTGCCTTCCTGATGCCCGGGGTGACTCTGGCCATGAACGCCCTGTCCCTGGTGATTTACTGGGTGGGGGCAGCCATTGTCAACGCTGTGCCGGTGGCTGACCCGGCGGCCCGGCTGACCACCTTCAGTGACATTGTGGTTTTTGGCACCTATGCCACCTATGTGATTATGACCATTATGATGATGGTGATGATCATCATGCTGATGCCCGCCGCTCAGGTGTCCGCCCAGCGCATCAATGAGGTGCTGAGCACCACCGTCTCCCTGGAGCAGGGGGAGAAAACCGAATCCCCGGAGACCGGCACCGTGGAGTTCCGGGATGTCAGCTTCCACTATCCCACCTCGGAGAAGGATGTGCTGGAGCACATCAGCTTCCGGGCCCGGAAGGGGGAGACGGTGGCCTTCATCGGCGCCACCGGCAGCGGCAAGACCACCCTGGTGAGCCTGGCGGCCCGGTTTTACGACGCCACCCAGGGTCAGGTGCTGGTGGACGGGGTGGACGTAAAGGACTACACCTTCGACGCCCTCTACGACCGCATCGGCTATGTGACCCAGAAGGCCATTCTGTTCTCCGGCGACATCCAGGACAATGTGCTCTTCGGCGAGAGCCGGGGCGGCGGCACCGAGGAAGAGGTGCGCCAGGCCCTGGAGCTGGCCCAGGCCAGCGAGTTTGTGGACAAGCTGCCCCTGGGGATCCACGCCCCCATTGCCGAGGGGGGGACCAACGTCTCCGGCGGCCAGAAGCAGCGGCTGTCCATCGCCCGGGCCCTGGCCCGGAAGCCGGAGATCCTGGTGTTTGACGATTCCTTCTCCGCCCTGGACTACCGCACCGACGCCCAGCTTCGGGCGGGACTGGCCCGGGAGCTGAAGGACACCACCTGTCTTATCGTGGCCCAGCGGATCGGCACCATCCGGAACGCGGACCGGATTATCGTACTGGACGAGGGCAAGATGGTGGGCATGGGCACCCACCAGGAGCTGATGCAGTCCTGCCCCGTCTATCAGGAAATCGCCCGTTCCCAGCTCTCTCAGGAAGAGCTGGGGGCCTGAGGAGGGATCGCTATGGCAAATATGATGCACGGCCGGATGGCGCCGGCCCAGAGGAGCAAGCGGGGCGTCATGGGAATGCTCCGGGAACTGTTCAACTACTCCAGCAAGCTGAAACTGCCCACGGTCATCTCCCTGATCTTTGCGGCGGTGGGGGCGATTCTCACCATTCTGGGGCCCAATCTGCTGAGCCGGATCACCGACCTGATCTCCAACGCCCTCTTCGGCCAGATCGACCTGGCCGCCATCGGAAAGCTGGGAGGCGTGCTGCTGGCCATCTATGTGGTCAGCGCCATCTTCACCTATGTGGAGCACTATATCATGGCCACCGTCACCCTGGACCTGTCCCGGGATCTGCGGCAGGACCTGTCCCGGAAGATCAACCGGGTGCCCATGGGCTACTTCAGTAAGGTGCCCTACGGCGACATTTTGAGCCGGGTCACCAACGACGTCAGCACCCTGCAGCAGGCCATGGCCAACAGCCTGCCCTCCATCATCAGCGCCGGTGCCCAGTTTGTGGGCTGCCTGGTGATGATGTTTATCACCGAGTGGCGGATGGCCCTGGCCGCCATCGGAGTCACCTTTCTGGGCTTTTTGGCCATGGCCCTGGTCATGCGCCGGTCCCAGAAGTACTTTGTCCAGCGGCAGCGGAACCTGAGCACCCTGAACGGCTACATCGAGGAGATGTACTCCGGCCACGACGTGGTGCGCATCTCCCGGGCCAATGAGAAGATCAAGGATACCTTCGGCCAGATGAACGATCAGCTCTACGACGCCGAGTGGCGCAGCCAGTTCCTCTCAGGCATCATGCAGCCCCTGATGACGGTGGTGGGCAACCTGGGCTATGTGGTGGTCTGTGTGCTGGGCGCCGCCCTGGCCATGGAGGGCCAGATCTCCTTTGGCGTCATCGTGGCCTTCATCCTCTACGTCCGGCTGTTCACCTCCCCCCTGAGCACCCTGGCCCAGGGCATGACCCAGATGCAGACCGCCGCCGCCGCCGGAGACCACATCTTCGATTTCTTGCAGGAGGAGGAGCTCTCCGACGAGACCGGCAAGGGTTCCGGGCCGGAACACATCCGGGGCGAGGTGGAGTTTGACCACGTCCGGTTCAGCTATCCGGACACCCCGGACAAGGTCATCATCAAGGATTTTTCCGCCCACATCCAGCCCGGCCAGAAGGTGGCCATTGTGGGACCCACCGGCGCCGGCAAGACCACCCTGGTGAACTTGCTGATGCGGTTCTTTGAGATCAACAGCGGCAGCATCAAGATCGACGGGGTTTCCACCGCCGAGATGACCCGGGAGAGCGTCCACGACCTGTTCAGCATGGTGCTTCAGGACACCTGGCTTTTCGAGGGCACGGTGCGGGAAAACCTGGTCTACAACAAGACCGGAGTCACCGACCAGCAGCTGGAGGAGGCCTGCCGGGCCTGCGGGATCTACCACTTTATTGAGACCCTGCCCCAGGGCTTTGACACGGTGCTGGATGACAGCATTGCCATCTCCGCCGGCCAGAAGCAGCTGCTGACCATTGCCCGGGCCATGATTCAGGATAATCCCATGCTGATTCTGGACGAGGCCACCTCCTCGGTGGACACCCGCACCGAGATGATTACCCAGCGGGCCATGGACCGGCTGACGGAGCACCGCACCAGCTTTGTCATTGCCCACCGGCTTTCCACCATCAAGAATGCCGATCTGATCCTAGTGCTGAAGGACGGCGACATCATCGAGCAGGGCAGCCATGACCAGCTGCTGGCCCAGGGGGGCTTCTATGCCGACCTCTATAACAGCCAGTTTGATCAGGCCTCCTGAGGAGGAACCGGGAAACCGAAGCAGGAAACAGCAGTCCGCCGGCTGAGCCGGCGGACTGAGCTTGTCGAAAAAGGCCAGGGGCCTTTTCCGACAAAGGGGCTACCATGCAGGGCAGAGCTCGATTGCTTGTGCAAAAGTCGCCCTGCCCTGCATGAGAAGGGTCATTTCCGAGGCGCATGTCCCCGGAAATGACGGAATCTCATTATGTTCCGTCCTCTGCGGAGGACGGAATTCTGTGAAACCGCCGA
>CABRZO010000130.1 GCA_902475455.1 uncultured Eubacteriales bacterium | reverse complement strand
TGATGCCATAGTAGCCCTCAGAGTTTGCCCATGCTGTGGTACTCTGAATGATTCCTACCACCTCCAGTCCTTCATGGACGGATTCCAACTCCTGCAAGGATTTGCCCTCTAGATCCGGCCGAATGGAGGGGCCGGGAGAAGTCAGATTCCAAAAAGTAACCCCCAAAGAATCCCCTACCTGCAGTCCAGCAGATCTTGCCAAACCTTGGGAAATTACACACACGGTGTTTTTCGTAAGATCGTCGCTCCGATTCAGCATACGGCCATCTACCAGCAAATTTGTCTCATCAAAGTTAGCAATAGCGGTCATATCCTTGGTGGTATAAAAAGCGGAAGAGCGTATATTGACATTCAGCAGCTCCATATCCGCCTCCACACCGTTCACCGCACGGTCGGAACGGTTCAGCAGGTCCGGATCGCATGCGTACAGCCCTTGGCCGAATTCCGTCAGGCAGAACAGATCCATGGATCTCGTCTGCGCCTGGTTCTGGAGCTTCAGCAACATATTCTTTCCTGCTACCAATTGTGCGGCAATTGCCTCCAGTTCTGTGCGGTCATTGCTATAATATCGGAAGGTAATCACTGGAAACTCCTCCAGATAATCCACCATGCCGGCTAGCACCTCATAGTTGGTCAACGTTCCAGTCAATTGATAAGAAAAATCATAATTTTCTTTCTCAGTAAAGTTATAAGCAGAAGATTGACTCGAGATCAGGATCTGTGTAAATTCTCCTTCTTTTATTTCAATATTATTAACAGTCCCCTCAACATACCACGAAGCAATACACGGGTTGCTGAAAATGCCTAATGTATCTGCAGTAAGGTAATCGTCCATGGTGTATGTGCCATAACGGAGCACATCCACATAGTCCACCAAATCACTGCCATTCAACAGTTCAACACAGGAGGTAACGTCGTGCTCGTCTGGATCTCCACTAAGGGGAGAAAAGCTACCTGTTGCGTGATAGTAACCGCCAATTTCATGGACAGCTTCCTGCAGTACGGAGAACTGCACAATCTGAGTAAAAGCAGCAAAACTGGCCAAGGCGCAGAGCAGCATTAGGAAAACGCTCTTGACCGGCTGCCTGAATGTAGCGAAAAGAAACAGATGTTTTCCTTTCATCCGAACATTATAGTCCCTATTGTTTTTCACTTTCTTTCTCACCCTTTCTAGACACACTCAACATATTCCAAAGTATAGAAAATAGATGTCAAATCAGCGTACTCCGCTGTATGAACCAAGATATTTTAAGGTTTTGTTTCTACAATTGCGGAATGTCTTATTGAGCACCGGAGCATATCTGAGAATAATGCTCCGTTTTTATATACAGTAGTAAAGATACACCTCTTCCAGACTCAGGCCATCGGTGACGGTTCTGAAATTTTCCGGCAGCTCATCCCCAATGAGCCGCAGCACCTGGCCCTCCTGGCGCTGGAACAGGGAGCCAAAGCCATACTGCTTCTGATACTGTACAATCTCCTCCGGGGTACAAAGCTTTTCCACCGCCTTGCCCTGGATGGAGGCAATGAGCTCCTCGGGAGAGCCCGAGAGCACCAGCTTCCCCTTGTTCATCAACAGCACCTGGTTGGCGATGCACTCCACATCGGTGACCACATGGGTGGCCAGCAGCACGATCTTGTCCCGGGCCAGCTCCGCAATGATGCTTCTAATGCGGATCCGCTCCCGGGGATCCACGCCGGCAGTGGGCTCATCCAGAATCAGCAGTTCCGGAGACCCCAGCATGGCCTGAGCCAGCAACGCCCGCTGCCGCATACCTCCGGAAAACTGGCCCAGCTTCCGGTGGGCCACCTCCTTCAAATCCACCGCAGAGAGCAGCCGGTCCGCCTCTTGGGTTAATTCCTTCCGGGGCAGCCCCTTGACCTCCCCCATGTAGCACAGATATTCCCGGGCGGACATCTGGGGATAGTAGCCCTGGGCCTGGGGCATATAGCCCAGCTTGGCCCTGAACACCCGGCCCAGCTTTAAAATATCGGTATCATCCCACAAAATTTCTCCGGACTGGCGGCGCAGGGTATCGGTGAGCATGCCGAACAGGGTGCTCTTGCCGGCCCCGTTGGCCCCTAAAATTCCGTAGATACCCGGGGTAAATTCATAGCTGAAGTCGGTCAGGGCCCGGGTCTTGCCATAGCTCTTGTTCAGATCACGGATGGTCAGTTTCATGCCTGATACCTCCTCCACTCCCAGCGGGAGGCCCACAGCGAAACCCCGCCGCACACAATCCACACCAGCAGCCACAGCAGTGCCTTCCAGCCGAGGACCAGATTCCAGCCGCTGAGGGCCACCGCCCAGCTCACCACGCTGAGCCATCCGGCCCCCACCAGGGATAGCAGGGCAGGCAGCAGCAGCACCGCCGCCCCGATGCCGCCGGCGGTCAGCAGGACCGGGAAACGGGCAGATAGGAAGAGCATGCCGCCGGCGGCAGCCATCATCCCCACCAGCCGCAGCAGATAGAAGAGAACCAGATAGCCCCACAGGGGCAGATTGCCCAGGGCGGCGTTCCAGTAGTCCAGACTGGCCCCGGCGGCGGTGAGATTGCCCCAGTTGAGGCCGATGCTCTGGAGCAGCCAGAGCTCCCGGCCGGTCCAGGCCAGCCACAGAAAGCCTCCCATGCCCAGGGACAGCCCCAGCTTATGTTTCCACAGCACACTGCGGCCCCGGGGAGCGCTGCGGAGGGTGAGCCCCATGCCGTTTTTGTGTTCTAAGGCGAAAAGTCCCGGAATGGCCAGGCACAGCCCCAGCAGGGCGGCGCAGGCCTCGGTCAGCCGCAGTTGCTGGCCGGTATAGCCGAAAATCCGTTCCAAGGGCTGCTCGTCCACCAGTTTCAGCCCACGCTCCCCGGCGCTCTGCCGGTCCAGCAGATCCTGGCACCGGTCCTCCAGGGCATTCAGGGCCCAGCTCCGGGCCGCCAGGTACCGGGTGTCACCGCCAATCCCGGCGGTTGAGACATTTTTGTAGACCTCATCCGCCTCCTGCCGCAGGTCCTGGATCTCCTCCAGCTTGGATTGGGTCACCTCCCCGGCATAGAGCCGGACGAACTGGGTCAGCAGGGCCTCCTCCTGCTGCTGATAGCTGGCGGGGGCCTGACGAGTCCACAGGAAGGCGCACACCGCCGCCAGCAGCAGGATGCCGCCACTGTAAATCAGCACTTTTCGGCCCTCATAAATCCAGAGCGGCCGGGGCCGACGGTGGGAGCGCAGCCACTCCCCGGCCCGCTGGAGCCATCGGCTCAGGAACCGGAAGGAGCGGACACCCCGGGAGAAGTGGGCGGTAAGCACCAATGCCCCGGCGCAGAGCAGCAGCAAAAGCAGCAGAATCACCGTCATCAGGGTGCGCTCCCGGACGGGATAGCCAAATAAATTGTAGTTCAAGTAACGTCCCGCCAGATCCTCCGGAGAGAGCAGATGAAACAGGTTGACCGCCGCCAGAGGGTAGCCGGCGTCGTTGACGCCGTAGGCGGTAAACCAGCGGTATTCCATCAGCAGAAGGGCTCCGCACACCACCAGTCCCAGGGGCAGGGACCGGATGCGGGACAGCAGCAGCCAGAACAGCAGCCCCGCCAGGGCCAGCCCGGCCCACCGGAGGGCCAGATGCCATAGCAGAAAAATCCCCAGAGGGGTGCGCCAGGTCCAGGACTGGAAGAATTCCAGGGCCTGTACCGGCAGGGCCAGATTCAGACCCCGGCCATAGGCCAGCATGCCGCAGAGCAGGGTGGAACCCTGAAGGACCAGGGTGCCGATCAACGCCGCCAGCAGGATGGCCCCCAGCCGCCAGAGAGTGAGCAGACTGCGGCCCCCGGAGGCGCTGCGCTCCACCGGTTCCACTCCCAGCCGCCGGGGCTCCAGAATCAGCACCACCGTCACCGCCATCAGGCACAATCCGAAGATCAGGGCAGTCTTGTCCTGGAGATAGGAATTGATGATGTCGTCAGAGGCCAAAATCATGGGCACATCGGCAATGGCAGCATAGTCCGCCTCAGTCCTGGCGGCGTTGCGGTAGTCAAAGGAGCCCGATGCGGCAAACAGCGGGTTGGAGCGGATCTGCTGGGCCTGTTGAACCACGCCGTCAATATTGTAGGCATAGCCCGCCTGGTAGCTCAGCCGCCGCTGCCATTGGCGCAGGGCGGTGGCAGCGGCACCGCAGTCCTCCACCTCGGTGCCCGTCTGGATGGCCCGGACCTTGTCCGAAAAGTCCGGATAGGCCTCCTGGTAAAATTCCGCCCAGTTCTCGTCCACATAGCCCCCGTAAGTGTAATCCCAGGCGGCCTGCCAGCTCTCCATAGAGGCGGCCTCCCGCTCTAGCAACGGCACCGCCGTGTCCAGAGGCAATTCTGACAGAATATCTCCCCAGCGGTTGGTCTCCCGGCTGTAGACAGCCAGGCTCCCCCCTACCTGCTCCGACTGGGTGCGCAGATACAGACCGGCATGGCACACCACCAACAGGGCCAGTACTCCCAGCCACACAGGGCTGAGCAAGATGCGCTTCCACTCTCTCATCTCCGCACCTCCTCTAGATTGCTCAGACTACATTACTGGGACTTTACTTCATTCAGCGCCAAATTATGAACCTCCTGTTGCCAACCGTAATATGCAGTCATATCCCCAGGCAACGTGTCAGAATTCACTATCTCACTCCTGTATACCAAATTGCCATGGGATTGAAAGAAAGGTACCTCACATGCCCAGTCCCAAATGCACTCCAAACACTGGGCATACAACTTTGCCCGTTCTGTCTGATCCACCGTAGAACGTGCTTCAATCAGCAGTTGATCCAACTCAGGGTCGGATATACCACATTTACTGTTGGCTACCCCTGGGTTGACTCCACCAGCTAACACATCGGAATAGTATATTGGATAGAGCCAGGCATCCGGATCTGCTACCAGATACCATTCCGCACACAACATATCGCCTTTTTCCCGGCCTGCCATATCCGGGCCAGACCAATTACTGCAATAAAACGCCTGTTCTTCCGGTGCAAGCCAATCCTGATCGCTTATCTGCTGCAACTCCTCCCAAGAAATAAAGGTAACGGTCAATTCCACCCCAATCCTTGCTAATGCTGCTGAGGCCTCCCTCATGGCCAACAATTGAGCAGAATTCTCGCCACCCCAGAACGTCATCTCATACCGAAACCTTGCCCCCGTCGGGGCAGTCACCTCTCCATTTTCCACTGTACATCCTGCTGCCTCAAAATAGCCCAGGGCAGCCTGGAGAGCGGCGTCCAAACGTTCCTCTTCCGACATATCCTCGGTAAAGATAGATTTGCCATTCTTGTCCCAGGAGTAGGCCTCCCGATAGATCGGATCCTTCGGACCTGATACCAGCCAGGTGTTTCGGGAAATAGGCACATCTAAGAGTGCCGCATTGTTAGCTCCATTTAATTCTCTCTCCTGGTTCAAACCAAGCTGCCGGCAAGCGGCAATTACTGTGGCAAAGCCCTTGCGCAGATTTTTGGACGCCTCACTGCCTGGCTTACCATCCACGTTAATCAATCGTGGATTCAGGCCAATATAAAGATAGGATGTATCCTGCTGGCTAGTAATTGGTAAAACTGTTACTCCCTCCAGCTTGTCAAAGAAATAACCAGAAGAGAATATACAAATGTCTACTACTTCATTGTTTATAGCTTCAGTAAGTACTTGAGGGCAGCTTAACCGGAGTTGCGGAATTTTGGGCGCCCCCAAATAATATTGTTCGTTGGCCTGACAAGTCACTATACCGTTTTCATAGGATACCAGCCGATAGGGGCCCGCCCCCAAAGGCTGTTCATCCCGAGCCCGAACACCGCTCAAATCTCCCTTGGAGAAACCAAAGCTGTTTTTATCATAATCGAAAGCTTCAGCATCCCCATAGTAGTGCAGGGGGGCAACATAGACCTCGGCTAAGGCGTACAGCAGACTCACCTCTACCTGATCGGCCACCAACCGCAAAGTGTATTCGCCGGTTCGCTGAATTCCGGCAATTTGGCACACTTCCGTGTCGCCTGCAAAGACAAATTTGCTGGAATAACCGTAGACCTCCCCCAGCAGTTCAGGCAGGGAAGCTATACCAAAAAATGAGGAGTTACAAATCCAGCCCCATAGGCGAACAAAATCCCAGTCGTACTGCTCTGCCATTAATATTCCCAGATCCCGGGCTGTGGCATCCTCCGGTAGCCCTTCCCATCCCATCATTTCCGCAAAATATGCCGGTGTAACAACAGTCCGGTCCTCTCCAGGAATCATACTGGCATCCCATTCTGCCTGTTCCTGATCCAACAACATCTGTATAAATTCCGTCAGTCCCCCGTCCACAGCTGCCCAGAAGGCAGACTGTTCCTCTGGGGTGACAAGGGTAAAATCACCATTGTTTTCCCCCAACTGAAAGAGCAGGGCGGCCAAAGAAATATAGTCCGCACGATATGCCTCCAGCCCCTGGATAGGCATCTCCCCTAACCGGCTGGGACCGTTGTAGGCGGGATCGCAAAGAACATAGATTGAGAAAATCAAATCGTCCACCGTCACCGGCTCACCATCTGAAAAGGTCAGATTGTCCCGGAGGATAATATCGTAATACACGGTCCCATCAGGATTTTGTGTCATGGTTAGGTCGGCGGGGCCATAGTAGGTGTAGTCTGCACCGTTGTAAGACCGTGTTTCCCCCTCAATACCCTGAAGAACGGGTGCGCCCGCCCGGTCACTGGGCAGCAACTGGAGTTGAGTTATATCTACTACATTATGATCAGTTACTGTCTCTGTATAAAAAGGCGAAAAAATTCCCCTGAAACCACTGCCTTCTATGCCGGTGTTTGGCAATCCAATGTTCAGAGTCTGCATCTCCGTCTCCGTCTGAGCATTACCACAGCCAACCAAGATAAGCATCATAACCAATGTAAGTAGCAGCCATGCCTTGTTGTTCCTTCTTAAGATTCTTTTCATATGATGCCCTCCTTTCAGGTTTCACTTGATTTTCGCTGTTTACCCACTTGTCCAGATTTAATTTTCTCCTTTTATCAAATAGAATTTGGCATTGCCTTGTACCAGCTCATTTTTATCTAACCAGCATACAGGATCAAATGACCCTGATTCAAAGCGGCGAAAATACACCCTGTTTTCATCGGAAAAGGCATAGCTTATTGGCATACCAAGCTCTGCACAAGAGAGACGCT
>CABRZO010000129.1 GCA_902475455.1 uncultured Eubacteriales bacterium | reverse complement strand
CGGCGAAAACGCCCCAGTGGACGTGGTGGTGCGGCCCGAGGACCTGCACCTCACCGAACCGGAGCAAGGCCACATCCGGGGCGTGGTGGAAAGCGTGGTCTTTAAGGGCATCCATTATGAAATGATGGTCAAGTCCCCCACCTTCACCTGGAAGGTCCAGTCCACCCAGTGCCGCGCTGTGGGCCAGGAGATCGGCATGACGCTGACTCCCGACGACATCCACATCATGCACAAATCCTGAGGGCAATGCCATGAAAAATAAACTGCTGGGCATTCCCTATATCATCTGGATGGCTATTTTTGTGGTCATCCCCCTGTTTTTGATTCTGGGCTACGCGCTCACCACCCGGGACGGAGGGTTTACCCTCTCCAATTTCGCCCACCTGGCTTCCTATGCCGGGGTCTTTGCCGACTCCTTCCTGCTGGCCATCGTGGCTACCGCCATCTGTCTGGTGATCGGATACCCCATCGCCTACTGGATGACCCGGGAGAGCCCCGGCATCAAGCGGGTCGCTATGATCATCCTCATGCTGCCCATGTGGATGAACTTTCTGCTGCGGACCTACGCCTGGATGAGTCTGCTGGAAAACACCGGCATCCTCAACGAGCTCTTCAGCGCCCTGGGTGTCTTCAAGCTGATCAACCACATCTTCGGCACTGACATCAGCTACTTCCCCATGATCAACACCAAGGGGGCGGTGGTGCTGGGTATGGTGTACAACTATCTGCCCTTTATGATCTTGCCCATCTATACCGTCATCGACAAGATCGACTCCAAGGTCATTGAGGCAGCCCAGGACCTAGGGGCCAACACCGCCAACGTGTTCCGCCGTGTGATCTTTCCCCTGTCCATTCCCGGAGTCATCAGCGGCATCACCATGGTGTTTATCCCCTCGGTGTCCACCTTCGCCATCAGCAAGCTGCTGGGCGGCGGCAAGACCATGCTGCTGGGCGACCTCATTGAAATGCAGTTCTACGGCAACTCCTACAATCCCTATCTGGGCAGCGCGGTCTCCCTGGTGATGATGGCCATTGTGCTCATCTGCATGGCCATCATGAACCGGTTTGGTGACGGCGGAGAAGAAACGGCGGTGCTGCCATGAAAAAGAACAGTGTTTTCGCCCGGGTGTGCATGATCATCACTCTGATCTTCATGTACGCTCCCATCCTGGTTCTCATCGTCTTTTCCTTCAACGACTCCAAGAGCCGCACGGTGTGGACCGGCTTTTCTCTCCATTGGTACGCCGATCTGTTTTCTGACACCCGGATTCTGAACAGTCTGGCCACCACCCTGGAGGTCTCCCTGCTGGCCATGATCTTTGCCACCATTCTGGGCACCGCCGCCGCCGTGGGCTTTGCCAGTATGCGCCGCAAGCCCCGGGCCATTGTCATGGCCATCAACAACATCCCCATGACCAATGCCGACATCATCACCGGCGTGTCCCTGATGATGCTCTTCGTCTTTGCCTTTGGGGCTTTTAATGCCACCATCGGCGAGGTCTTCGGGATTACCCTCCGCACCGGCTTCGGCACCCTGCTGCTGGCTCACATCACCTTTGACGTGCCCTACGTCATCTTGTCGGTGCTGCCAAAGTTCAACCAGCTGGACCCCAACCTCTATGAGGCGGCCATGGATCTGGGGGCCACCCCCTGGTACGCCTTCCGGAAGGTGGTCATGCCCGAGCTAATGCCCGGCATCATCAGCGGTGCCGTGCTGTCCTTTACCATGAGTGTGGATGATTTCATCATCTCCTACTTCACTGCCGGCAGCGGCGCCTCTACCCTGTCCATGGAGATTTACTCCATGACCAGAAAACGCATTTCTCCCGAAATCAACGCCCTTTCCACCCTGGTATTCGTGGTGGTGCTTCTGGTGCTCATCGCCGTGAACATCCACTCGGTCCGGCAGGAAAAGGCCCGCCTCAAACGGGAACAGGCCTGGAAGGGTGCGGCCTGAACCGCCCCTTCCCCGCTTTTTTCAAAAATTGTATTTCAAATCCGAAAGGGGATAGATAAATGAAAAAAAACGTATTTGCCCTCGTGTTCGCACTGATTATGGTGATGAGCCTGACCCTCGGCCTGACCGGATGCGGCAGCAGTGCCCCTAATGGTGAGGTCAATGTCTATAACTGGGGCGAGTATATCGACGAAGATCTGTTGAAAGAATTCACCGAGGAAACCGGTATCAAGGTCAACTATGATACCTACGCCGACAACGAATCTCTTTACTCCATGCTCTCCAGCGGCAGCGCCGATTACGACGTGATCATTCCCTCCGACTATATGATCTCCCGCATGATCAGCGAGGATATGCTGGAGGAGCTGGATTTTGACAATATTCCCAACTATCAGTATATTGACGACGAGTACAAAGGCCTGGAGTTCGACCCGGAGAACAAATACTCCGTGGCCTACACCTGGGGCACCGTGGGCATCATCTACAACACCACCATGCTGGACTATGTGCCCGACAGCTGGAGTGTGCTCTGGGATGAAGACCTCAGCGGTCAGATCCTGATGTTCAACAACAGCCGGGACGCCCTGGGCATCGCCCTGAAATATCTGGGCTACTCCCAGAACACCACCGACGCCGCCCAGATCACCGAGGCCACCGATCTGCTGATCCAGCAGAAGCCTCTGGTGCAGGCCTACGTCATGGACCAGATCTTTGACAAGCTGGAGGGCGGCGAGGCCGCCGTGGGCCCCTACTACGCCGGCGACGCCATCACCATGATCGAGGAGAACCCGGATCTGGCCTTTGTGGTCCCCAAGGAGGGCACCAACCTCTTTGTGGACGCCATGTGCATCCCCAAGGGAGCCCAGAACAAGGAAAACGCCGAGGCTTTCATCAACTTTATGTGTGACCCGGAGAACATGGCCCGAAACATCGAGTATATTGCCTACTCCTCCCCCTCCAGCGCCGCCCGGGAGCTGCTCAGCGACGATCTGAAGAACAGCGAAATCTGCTACCCCGACGAGGATCTGCTGGCCAACACCGACACCTTCATCAATCTGCCCCAGGAGACCCTGGATCTCTATGACAGCGAGTGGGTCCGACTGATGACCAACTGAGCCCCGATTTGCCCCTAAAAAACAGGACAGCTTCCTTTGGGAAGCTGTCCTGTTTTCATGTTTGATACCGGCCAAACAGTCGGGGCAGATACATCCCGGCAGTCACCGCCAGGGCGATGGCGGCGTACCCCAGCAGGAAGCCCGGATTGCCCATCCGGGCAATCAGCCACTCCAGCGGGGAGCCGGGACTGCCGGCATTCAGGAAAAAATAATTGGTGCCAAAGCGCAGATTGAACAGGTAAATGGGCGGGGTAACCACGGCCAAAAAGGCCCAGGCCTTCCACATGTGCCCAAACCGGGGGACAATGGCCCCCCGCTGCAGCTCCAACAAGGGGCAAAAGATCAGCAGAGCGTGGAGCAGAAACCCCTGGAGATTGACCACATTCCACTGGGGAAACATGGTCCAGTTGGGAAACAGCAGTGCCGCCACCGAGCCGGGCAGACAGAGGCAATAGAGGGTCTGGCCCACCCAGTCCCACCGGGTATATTCAAACAGCAGCAACAAAAATGGGGTCAGTTCACACAGGTGGAGGGGCAGGCTCCAGACGGTGAAATCGTCCCGGCACCAGAACCACACCTCCAGCAGCGCCACCAGCGCCACCGCCAGCACTGCTCCCAGCCTTGCGGTCACCGCCTGGGCCCTGGGTCTGCCCCGGAGGAGGAGCAGCCCTAGGGCTGTTCCCACTCCGATGGCCCCGATCCAGGCCAGGTGGACCGGGCTAAAGAGCGAAAAACCTACCCCCTCCGGCAGCTCCCACTGGGTGGCGAAAAAGTACACGGCCATCTCCCCTTCCCTGGTTCTGAGGAATTCTATTCCAATCCCCATGGATATCTTACCTCCGATGCGGCAAAACATGCGATGGATTGGGATACGTTGTAATTTTCCCCAAAGAATGATAAGATAAGGGCGTTACTGCTAAGAAAGGATGTCTCATCTATGTCAATTGAACTTGTGCGGGATTACTTCCGTCCCCTGGGACGGGAGTCGGATATTCTGGAATTTGACGCCTCCAGCGCCACGGTGGAGCTGGCTGCCCAGGCGGTGGGGGTGATCCCCGCCCGGATCGCCAAAAGCCTCTCCTTCCTGACCGGGGAGGGCTGTGTGCTCATTATCGCCGCCGGAGACGCCAAGGTGGACAACAGCAAATATAAGCACCAATTTTCCACCAAGGCCAAGATGCTCACCCCCGACCAGGTGGTGGAGTACACCGGCCACGCCATCGGGGGCGTCTGCCCCTTCGCCATTACCCGGCCCGATGTAAAAACCTATCTGGACGTGTCCCTGAAGCGGTTTGACACCGTCTTCCCCGCTGCCGGCAGCTCCAACTCTGCCATCGAGCTCACCTGCGACGAGCTGGAGCGCTACGCCTGCAACTGCCAGGGCTGGGTGGATGTCTGCAAGGGCTGGCAGCAGGTGGAAGACTGAGATTTTTTCGCTCTGCAACCGCTGGTTGCCCAACTGCAAGCCCCTGATGGTGGCCTGGCAACCAGGAAAACTGCTATACTTCTCTCACCCAGTGAAAGGAGTTTTGACCTATGAATTTAGCGGAACGCATTCTGGCCCTGCGCAAGGCCCGGAATTTGAGCCAGGAGGAACTGGCAGAGCAGATTGGAGTCTCCCGTCAGGCTGTGGGCAAGTGGGAGTCAGGCCAGAGCCAGCCGGATCTGGACAAGGTGATCGCCCTGAGTGAGTTTTTCGGGGTGAGCTGCGACTATCTGCTGAAAGGGGACGTTCCGGAGGCTTCCACCGATTCGGAAACCCGGACATCCCCAGAGGCTGAACTGCCTCCCAATGCCGGCAAGGTGATGCTGTGGATCGCCACCTTCTTCAATTTTTCCATCTATGTGCTTGCGGTGGCCCTGTGGCGCCAGTTTCAGACCCCCCTGTGCACCGCATTGGCCTTTCTGGGGCTGGGGGCGGGTACTTTCTTTTTCCTGCTGGTCTCCCACATGCTGGCCTCAAAGGCGCCGGGGGTGGATGTGAGGCGGTGCCGCTTGAACTTCTGGCGCATCAACGTCTGGTTGCTGGCCCTGCCGGTGATGGCCCAGGTGCAGAATCTGAACCCCTTCTCCTTCTTCTCCCCCTTTCCCATAGTATGGTTCGGCATTACGGGCATGGGAGCTTGGGTACTCTATCTGGTGGTCTGTCTGGCCGTCACCCTCTTCTGTGGGGTAAAGCTAAAACAGCTTTCGGCTTCCAACTGAATCCCAACAAAATCACCCCGGATGCAGAAGCAACCTCTGCATCCGGGGTGACTGTTATGGAGTCACTCTTCCGTACACTGGGGATCCGTCAGCTCAAAACGGTCGTCCATATGGTCGTGGCCCCACTGGCACATGAGCTCCAGAAGTTCCGCCAGAGACTCCCCCTTGGGGGTGATAGAATACTCCACCCGGGGCGGGATCTCCGCATAGACAGTCCGGGAGATCAGCCCATCCGTCTCCAGCTCCCGGAGCTGGTTGGTCAGGGTTCGCTGGGACACTGAGGTAATATACCGCAGCAGCTCGCTGAACCGCTTGGTTCCCTGCTGAATCAGGCACTCCAGAATCAGCGGCTTGCACTTGCCCCCGATCATCTTCAGGGTAACTTCCATCTCACAGGTGACTTTGATTTTCTCCATAGGCCCCTCCATAGTGAAATTACTTTCACTAGCTAAAAATAAACTGCGTACTTGCGACAACTATCCAAGCATTATACAATATCATTATAACAAAGAGTACAGCAGCTGTAAACAGGCTGCGGCGCATACGGAAAGGACGGTCATCTATGGAACAGCGGAGATTTGGTAAGACAAACCGGATGGTCACGGAAATCGGCCTGGGCACCTGGCAGCTGGGCACCAAGTGGGGGGATCCCTTTAACCATGAGGAGGCCATGCGGATTTTGGAGGCCACCTATGAAAGCGGCGTCAATTTTATTGACACCGCCGACATCTACAATGACGGTAACAGCGAAAAGGCCATCGGTGAATTGCTGAAGAAGTATCCCGACCACTTCTATGTGGTGACCAAGTGCGGCCGGGGGCTGACCCCCCATGTGGCGGAGGGCTACACCCCCGAGGCCATGGAGCGGTTTGTGGACGGCAGCCTGCAGCGGCTGGGGCTGGAGCGGCTGGACATGGTGCTGCTGCACTGCCCCCCTTCCTCGGTCTACGAGAACGACGCCCTCTTTGCCGGTATGGACCGGCTCAAAGAAAAGGGCAAGATTGCCGACTACGGCGTCAGCATCGAGAAGGTATCCGAGGGTCTCAAGGCCATGGAGTACAATATCTCCGCCATTGAAGTCATCTTCAATATGTTCCGGCTGAAGCCCGCCGAGGAACTGTTTCCCCAGGCCAAGGCCCACGACATCGGCATCATCACCCGGGTACCCCTGGCCAGCGGTCTGCTGACAGGCAAATACAGCGCCACCACCACCTTTGGCCCTCAGGACCACCGCAGCTACAACCGCAACGGCGAGGCCTTCGACAAGGGCGAAACCTTCTCCGGGGTGGACTACGATCAGGGCCTGAAAGCGGTGGCGGAGCTGAAAAAGATGTTCCACACCGAGGATCTGAGCCACTACGCCCTGCGCTGGATTCTGATGCACGACGCCGTCAGTGTGGTGATCCCCGGCGCCAGCAAGACCAGCCAGCTGGTGTCCAACATCCAGGGGGCGCAGCTTCCCCCGTTGACCCAGGAGCAGATGGACGGCGTTCAGGCCATCTACGACCAGTACATCCGTCCCTCGGTCCACAACAACTGGTAATTTCTCCGTTCCAAGCGTAGAAACGGCGCGCTGCCAATTGGCAGCGCGCCGTTTCGCCTATATCAGCCGCAGGTGGTCACCGGGGCATCCAGGTGACTCTGGGGAATTTCCAGGGGGTAATGCTCGGTAAAGCAGCCGTCACAGAATCCGCAGTTGGCATCCGGAGCGATTTTGTAGAGGTTCTCCATGGACAAGAACTCCAGGCTGTCGGCCCCGGCAATCTCGCAGATTTCATCCACCGTGTGGTGACAGGCGATGAGCTTTTCCTTGTTGGGGATGTCGGTGCCAAAATAGCAGGGGGAGATGAACTCCGGGGAGGAGATGCGCATATGCACCTCGGTGGCGCCGGCGGAGCGCAGCAGATTGATGATGGCCTTGCAGGTGGTGCCCCGGACGATGGAATCGTCCACCATCACAATGCGCTTGCCC